>JANPIA010000504.1:0-7031 GCA_031424735.1 Segetibacter sp. | reverse complement strand
CAGATCATTCATCACGCCGCCCGGAACCATGTAGTTCATAGTAAGCCTTGCACCGCAGGTTTGTTCCATTATATCAGTAATCTTTTCCCTTTCCCTAAAGGCATGAAAGAACGGCGTAAAAGCTCCAAGATCCATTGCCATGGCGCCCCACCACAATTCATGCGAAGCAATGCGTGTGAGCTCATCCATCAATACCCGTATAACCTGTGCACGGCGAGGTACTTCTATTTGCATTCCCTTTTCTACACACATGGCACATGCATGGTTATTGATGTGCGAACTCAGGTAATCCATCCGGCTGGTGCTGTAAATAAACTGGCGGTACGATAAGCTCTCACACATTTTTTCTATGGAGCGATGTATGTAACCAAGATGCGGTTCTATCTTCTTAATGGTCTCTCCATCAAGTGTGATGACCAGGTGCAATACGCCATGCGTAGCCGGATGTTGCGGACCAACATTTATCACAAGATCAGCCTCCCCAGGCTCCTCCAAAGGAGGGGATGTTGAAGCACCTGGTATTATTTCGGCTGTCTCGTACATAATGTTTTTTTGCTTCCCCGTTGGGGGGACCGAGGGGGCTATAATTTTATCATATTGATCGGGTCATCATAATCTTTACGCAAGGGATATCCAACCCACTCATCGGTTAAGAACAACCTCCGCAAATCAGGATGATTCAGGAACCTTACCCCAAACAAATCATACGCCTCTCTTTCATGAAAGTCAGCCGTGCGCCATATGTCAGAAACCGTTTCTATCTCAGGATTCTCCCTATCCAATTTTGTTTTTACTACAATCGTATTTCTGTGTGTGGTTGAGGTAAGATGATACACCATTGAAAGGTGCGTTTTCCAGTCAACACAGGTAACACAAAACAGGTAATCGAAATTTTAACCAGGTGATAATTTAAGTTCATGTGCAAACGACTTCCAACTCTCCGGCTCAATCATAACATTCAACCATTCCCCCGTTTCATCAAAAGTGGCGGAAGGAAGTATGTTAGAAATGTTCGTCTTTATCTCTTCAATTGTCATGAGACAAGTTTCGGGTTTCGAGTTTGGTGTTTGTAGTTTCGGGTTTCGAGTTTGGTGTTTGTAGTTTTGAGTTTCGAGTTTTGAGTTGGGTGTCCGTTATTTAATTTGTGTTTTCTAATTTAAAGTTTGTCTTATCGTTGAAATCCAAAATTCTTTTTTATATTTTTTTTATACGGTCATTTGTTTTCTAAGCATCTCCGGTTGTGTTACTCCCTTGTACACTTTATTTTCATGGCATCAATGCTTCCATATTCACTAAAACCTCAACCTTAAACCAACCCGAAACACAAAACCCGAAACTCCAAACTCCAAATTTTACATAAAACACAAAACTCCAAACTCGAAACTTCAAACTCCAAACTTCAAACTCGAAACTTCAAACTCCAAACTAGGCTTTCCGTATTTGTTCCCTTGTCAAACCACTCTTTATTTTCTCCTGCAAACTGATCAAAGCATGCAGTAAAGCTTCAGGTCTGGGCGGGCACCCGGGTATGTATACATCTACCGGTATTACATGATCCGCACCTTTAACAACCGAATAAGTATTATAGAAAAAAGGTCCGCCACTAATAGCGCATGCGCCCATTGCAATCACATACTTTGGATCAGCCATCTGGTCGTATAATCTTTTTAAAACGGGCGCCATTTTATTTACGATCGTTCCGGCAATGATGATCACATCAGCCTGCCGCGGCGAGGCTCTTGCCACAACAAAACCAAAGCGGGAGAAATCGTATTTGGCAGAGGCAACCGACATCATTTCAATACCGCAGCAACTGGTTGCAAACGTCAGCGGCCAGAGTGAATTGGAACGACCCCAGTTTACCAGTTCCTGTAACTTGCCGGCAATCAAACCACCATCCGAAGATGGATGAACCTCGCCAGGGAATGCAGTCTCTTTAACTTCCCCAAATACAGAGGCTTGTTTTTGATCTGAATAATCTAGCTTATTACTGTTCATTTAATTTCTTTTTTTGTCCTCCCCCTTGGGGGAGTTAGAGGGGGCTTCTACATCCATTTTAAAGCCCCTTTTTTATGTGCATATAAAAATCCCAGCATCAAAATGAATATGAATATTACGATCTCAGCGAGCGCCATCATCCCGATCTTTTTTACTACTACCGCCCACGGGTACATAAATACCAGTTCCACGTCAAAAATTAAAAACAATAAAGCGAAGAGATAATAGCCTACATGAAATTGTTTCCAGGGAGAAGTAACGGTAGGAATTCCGCACTCGTAAGCCTGACCTTTTTGCGGGTTCTTACTTCCCTTTACAAAAAGTTTTGCGACCATGATACCGCCGGCAGAAAAAAGTATAGCTGCAAGCGATAGAACAATTAACGAGATGGAACCCATATGCAAAACATTAATTTATTGGAGATTGCATAAAGTCTGTAACCGGTTTAAATATAGGTATTTTTCAATGGTTCAAATGCGGTGTGAAATTATCCGGTAGCCAAAAGTGGTTCACTGACATCCGTCAGCAAAAAACATGTTATTTATCATTTTTAAACTCGCATGTGCATGTTTCTAGGTTGTAATTTAAATCAATTCATTGGGAACAAACATGGATTGAAAGCTTTCATTGCCGGTTACTATGAACCCTTTACAGTTAATAAAAACAGGCATCGAGTAATTTGCCCGGCGACCACCTACAAGTTTGTACCTTCTATAGTTAATGATCAAAAGATGACCTATTGTACAGGGTTGATAGTTGTGTTGTTAACTTTGTGAGATACACAGCAGAACAAATAACCTATGCACTCCAAGGATTATTACCAAATATTGGGAGTAAGCTACACGGCCTCGGCAAAGGAAATAAAATCGTCGTTCCGAAAACTTGCTTTAAAATATCATCCCGATAAAGCTGGCGCAAATACGCTGGCAGAAGCTAAATTTAAAGAAATAAAGGAAGCTTATACTGTACTTACTGATGCCAGGAAAAAACGGGAATTTGATTTAGAAAATGGCGCATATTACAAAAATCAAACGGAACGGAATGTTACGCCAAAAACCATTTTACAGGCATTACAGCAACTAAACGCCCGCCTTGAAAAAACTGATCAATTAAGGATAAACAAAGACGTATTGTATCAAAAAGTACAGGCACATTTATCGGGTTATAACCTGGTAGTTTTAAAAGAACAGGATGACCTATTAATAAACCGTAAAATACTGCACGAAGTGCTGAGCGTATGCAGGCTACTCACCTATGCACAGGTTCAACCTATAATAGCAAGTATGAGAACAATCGTTTTATGGGAAGGAGAAATGCAAACAATGCTTGATACTTTCTTAATAAATAAAAAACGCAACTCCGTTTGGGAAAAATATAAACTCGTTTGCGCAATCGTAATAGCCCTGCTGTTATGTTATGCTGTCTATAGATCGGCAGCGTAGCGTTTGGAGGAGCAAGCTGTTAAAAGCGAATGTTGTAATTTGCCTGTTTTACATATGTATTCAACACTTTCCTATAAGGTCACTTCATTTGCATGGTTGCTGCTCCCCTGCAACTATTATATTCCCGGTTAGCGTTTCAAACAATAGTATCTACTGTCAATCACTACTCATCTCCATGTATGAAGAATATAAAACTTATTGAAGTACCGTCAGAAATTGGTGCAGGCACCCGCGGTGCAAGCCTTGGAATAGATGCAATAAAAATTGCCGCGCTCGATTTTATGAGCAACTTTTTTGTGCACTTTCCCTCCGAGAAAATTCCTACAGAAAATAATATCCTGTTTGAACCCATAGCCTCGCCCTATGCAAAGCGTATTAAAGGCGTGGCTGCCATGTACGAGAAAGTAAGTAAAGCGGTTACAGAAACCATCAAAAGCAATTTTTTCCCGGTCGTTATCAGTGGCGATCACAGCATGTCGGGCGCTACCATCGCGGGTATAAAAATGGCAAAACCAAAAAGCAAACTGGGCGTTATCTGGATAGATGCACATGCTGATTTGCATACCCCTTACACAACACCCTCCGGCAATATGCATGGTATGCCTTTAGCCACAGCCATAGGCGAAGACAATATGGAATTTGCCGTACACGAACTAAATGAAGAAACGACGAAACAATGGGATTATCTTAAAAACATTGGTAAAATGATGCCCAAGGTTTTGGGTGAGGATGTTGTTTTTATTTCGCTCCGCGATTATGAAAAAGAGGAAAAGGGATTAATTGAAAAGTACGGCATGAAGGTGATTACTACCAATGAGGTACGACGCAAAGGGCCCGAAAGCATTGTGCGCTCTGTGCTGCGGTACCTAAGCGATTGTACCGATATATATGTAAGCTTTGATGTGGACTGCCTGGATTCCTCTATTTCAAAAGGCACCGGAACGCCGGTAAGTAACGGACTAAAAGAGCGGGAAGCCGAAGACCTCGTAAGCAAGTTTATGCAGAACCGCAAGATCTGCTGTTTCGAAATAACCGAAGTAAATCCCACACTGGATAAAGAAAACCTGATGGCAGAAATTGCTTTCAACATTTTGCAGCGAAGCGTAAATGTTTTAATGATGAATTGAGTTGTTTTAAACGTAACAGGTTTTTCAAAACGTGTTACGTTTAGAGCCACTACCTCAATCCAAAAGTGAGCCTTACGCCATCCTCAAAACTTACCGGTGAATAATTGAGTTCCCGAATAGCTTTATCAATCTTAAGTCCCGACCTTTTTGCCCGCCTAACCGGCTCCGGGAACGTACCCGAATCAACTTCAATAATCAAAGATTTATCAAGGTGCAAAACTTCTGCTGTAATTAAAGCCATTTGATAAGGAGAAAGTAAATTACTGCCTGCAAAATGGAAATCGCCGTTTGCTTTTGCCAGCAAAATCGATTCTACTCCATCACAGATATCGCCAATGTAAGTTGGTGTGCGTAGTTGATCGCTCACCACTTTAATTTGCTTGCCTTGCTCAAGGTTATTTTTCACCCAATGCAAAAATGTTGGGCGTAAACCTTCCCACACTTTTCCATACATAAATACAGGGCGAATTATCGTGTGTGGCTTTCCACTTTGCTTTACAAGTTGTTCAGCAAGCAATTTTGTTTCACCATAAAAATTTAATGGTTCTGGCGAGTCATTCTCCGCATGTGGCCCATCCTCGCCAAAAATAAAATCAGTAGATATATAAATGAAATTTGAAAGTGAGTGGCGAAGCAATAAGGCTGTGGCATCCACATTAACTGCCCTACTTAACTTCCTGTTCAAATCACATTCGTCTGGTTTGGTCATGGCTGCGGTATGAATGATTACATCCGGTGCATATTTTTTAAAAAGAGCATCAACAGCGCTACTATCAAGCAAATCAACATCTTCGTAAATAAAGGTTCCATTGGGTATGCGGCAAATACCACGTCCGGTGCCTATAACCGGCATGCCTTTAATAGCCAGGTGTAAAACCAGGTGTTGCCCCATAAAACCGTTTGCACCTGTTACCAAAACCTTTTCCATAAATTCAAAATAACATCACGAATATCTATCTTACAGGCGGTTTTTAAAACTAACAAAAAAACTATGTGCCAGTTTGCAAAGGTTCACATACACCTCAACTCCATGAGAAGCAACAAAATCCAACGAACCTTTCCGCCAAAAACAGGCAATAAAAATCAAACACTTATTTTTGACGGATGTGTAGAACTTACACGATCAAAAATTGCAGATCCTAATAAATAGACATGGCCAATAAAGTAACCAAAATAGGCGTTCTAACATCAGGAGGAGATTCGCCGGGAATGAACGCAGCAATACGGGCGGTAGTGCGAACAGGTATCTACCACGGCCTGGAAGTTTTTGGAATTATGCGGGGATATGCGGGAATGATTGATGATGACATCAGTAAAATGGAAGGTCGTAGTGTTGCCAACATCATACAACGTGGAGGAACCATTTTAAAAACTGCGCGAAGCAAGGAGTTTTATGAAGCGCCTGGACGAAAAACCGCTTACCAAAACCTGAAAAAGCGCGGCATTAACGGACTGATTATTATTGGTGGCGATGGAAGTTTTAAAGGTGCGCAAAAATTCAGCAACGAATTCGACATTCCGTGTATCGGTATACCCGGCACTATTGATAAGGATATTGCCGGCAGTGATTTCACCATAGGATTTGATACCGCGGTGAATACTGCTGTTGAAGCAATAGATAAGATACGCGACACCATGGACGCTCACGACCGCCTTTTTATAGTAGAGGTGATGGGAAGAGATGCCGGCTACATAGCACTGCACAGCGGAATTGCCACAGGTGCGGAAAATATATTGATACCGGAAACAGAAACCGACATTGAAGAATTGATTTTATCACTTACAGAAAAGGAAAAGCGTAAAAAACTGGTTAACCTTGTGGTTGTAGCGGAAGGCGATAAATTTGGCGGCGCGGAAATTCAGAAAATAGTAGCGCAGCGTTTACCAAAAACCGATACGCGCATTTGTATACTTGGGCATATCCAACGTGGCGGTTCTCCTACTTGTATTGATCGGCTGATAGCAAGCCGTATGGGTTACCACGCCGTTGAATCGTTGTTAGAAGGCCGGTACAATGTGATGGTAGGCATCATGAATAATAAAATGAATTACATCCCCTTAGATAAAGCCGTTAAGGCAAAACAAAAAATCACCAACGATTGGCTGAAGATTGTAAAGATCCTTGCCAGTTAATTATTTCTTTTTTATGATACATACAGATAATACCCCAGCAGAAAACAGAAAAGGATCAAAAAATCTTACCAAATACCTGCACCACGATATGGATCGCCAGGCGGGTATTGATCACCTGCAACATAGAACCAAAATAGTAGCAACAGTTGGCCCCGCCTGCGATACATACGATAAGCTTTTGGAGCTGGTACGTGCCGGAGTTAATGTTTTCAGGCTCAATTTTTCGCATGGCAGCCACGAAGATAAAAAGCAGATCATCGACCACATCCGAAACATCAATTCAACTGAACCGTACAACATTGCAATATTGGGCGATTTGCAGGGTCCAAAA
>JANPIA010000503.1:0-9954 GCA_031424735.1 Segetibacter sp. | reverse complement strand
ACAAATGATTATGCGAAAATCTCTTCTCATTTTATTTTGTTTGTGCCTCGGTACTGTAACCTTGTGGGCGCAAAACAGAACCATTACAGGGCGGGTAACCGACCAGCAAAATGCTCCCATTGCCGGCGCATCTGTTATTGTAAAAGGCACCAGTATCGGAACCACTTCAAAAGAAGATGGCTCGTTTATGCTAAGCGTTCCATCATCGGCACGAACCTTAATTTTCTCTGCTTTAAATGTGCCGCAAAAGGAAGTGAGTATTGGCAACTCCAACACCGTGAATGTTTCGCTTTCGCTGGAAGCGCAGCAATTGCAGGAGGTTGTTGTTACCTCTTTAGGTATAACCCGCGATAAAAGATCGCTGGGTTATGCAACGCAAACTATTAAAGCCGACCAGATAGCAGATAAGGGTGAAACCAACCTGCTGAATGCTTTGCAGGGTAAAGTTGCCGGTGTAAACATAACAGGTGCAAGCGGCGGCGCAGGGGCATCTACCAACATTAATATCCGCGGTGTCACTTCTTTTAATGGTAACAACCAGCCCTTATTTATTGTTGATGGTGTACCCATAAGCAACGATGTTGACAGAACACAAGGCGGCCCGCTGGGTACACTGGGCGATAACCAACCAGCTAACCGTGCTTTGGATATTGATGTAAATAATATAGAGTCCATCAATGTTTTGAAGGGACCCGCTGCGGCAGTATTATATGGTTCCCGTGCCTCTGCAGGTGCTATTATTATTACCACAAAAAAAGGTAGCGGTGCGCGGGGCAGGGCCGATATTGTAGTGAACTCATCTTACAGTGTTCAAAATGTTTCCGGCCTTCCTGAATTTCAAAATGAATACGGACAGGGATTGGGCGGCGTACACAACCCGATCAGCGCAAACTCTTGGGGGCCAAGGTTTGGCACTACACCCAGCGTGGCAAATGGCTTACTTATTAATGGCGTGGCGGTGGATTATCGCCCTTACTCAAATAATATAAAAGATTTTTTTGAAGTGGGTTCGGTGTTCGATAACAGCCTAAACATTAATGGCGGTGATATGTACCAGAACTATACGTTCGCTATCGGAAATGTTAGCCAGAAAGGCATCCTCCCTAATACATCGTTTTACAGAACGAATGTGAAGTTTGGCGCTAACACAACTATACGTACCAAGATGAAGTTGGGAGGTTCGGTAACCTTTACTAACACCCGCCAGAATGGTGTACTCGGTGGTAATGGTAACAGTACATTAGGCAACCTGGTAAATATTCCACGAAGCTTTGACCTGTTATCGTATAAGAACAATTATAAAACCCCCGACGGACGAAATTTTTGGCCGTTTGCAGGTTCAGACAATCCCTACTTTAACGCGTATGAAAATCCGCTCGTCAGTAATTTATACCGTATTACAGGTAACGTTTCTCTTGGGTACGATTTTACAAACTGGTTGAATGTTAGCTACCGTTTAGGTATTGATGCTTACACCGACAGGAGGAAACAAATATTTGCAGTAAGCTCCGCTTTTGTACCCGCCGGTCAAACGCTGGAAGATATTTTTTACCGGAGCGAATTAAACGGGGACCTACTGATAACTGCGCGGAAAAACGACCTTTTTACCAAAGGTTTGAATGCAAACTTTTTGGTTGGTCAAAATGTAAACCAACGCAGGTTTCAAAACGTTGCTGTGCAGGGCGACCAACTAACAATACCTGGATATTATAACCTGAACAATGCAACTGTATTTACAAACGGCACCGGCGAAGTAAGTTCCAACAGGAGATTGCTGGGTTATTATGCACAGGCTTCATTTGCATACAACAATTATTTGTTTCTTGAATTAACGGGTCGTGCGGATCAATCCTCCACCTTACCTAAAGACAAGAACACCTATTTCTATCCATCGGTAAGCACTGGTTTTGTTTTTACAGATGCTTTAAAAATTCAATCAAAAATATTAACCTACGGAAAGGTACGTGCAAGTATTGCCAAGGTTGGGCGGGATGCTGATCCTTATCTTTTAAACAATGTTTACGTTACTACCACCTACGGAAACAACGTTGCCAGCTTAAATTTTCCGCTTACGGTAAATTCTGCAACCATCTCAGGGTTTGGAGCAAGCACACGTATAGCCACACCCGGACTATCTCCCGAGTTCACCACGTCGTATGAAGTGGGCTTGAACCTCGGAATGTTTAAAAATAAATTGAGTATTGATGTGGCTTACTTTGACCAGAGAAGTACCGACCAGATTGTGAATGTTGGTTTGGCCCCCTCTACTGGTTATAATTCAAAAACCACCAACATTGGCGAGCTAAGCAACAAAGGCTTTGAAGCACTGGTGAATGTTACACCCATTTCGTCGAAAAATTTTAAGTGGGATGTATCGGCCAACTTTACACGTATAAGGAACAAGGTTGTTTCCATTGCGCCCGGTGTAACCAGCTTTGCCATTACGGGCAATGCATTTACCGGCACTATACCAACCATATTTGAAGGACAACCTTACGGAGTAATAGTTGGTTCCAGGTTGCCACGCAGCCCCGACGGGCAGTTTATAATAAACCCTGCTACCGGCACCTTTGCCACCGGTATTGCAGGTCAGATTTTAGCCGATCCCAACCCGGATTATACAGCGGGCATGACCAACACTTTTAAGTTCCGCGACTTTGTTTTATCGTTCCTGGTGGATTATACAAAGGGTGGCGATATTGTATCGTTCTCCAGTGGTTTTTACCGGGCAAGAGGCTCGTTAAAGGAAACCGCTGTTGATAGGGAGCAACCCCGTACCATCCCAGGGGTAATACAAACAGCCCCAGATAAATTTATACCAAACAACATACAGGTACCAGCACAGGTTTACTGGCAAGCCTTCGGTTTACAAAGTGATTTAAATGTGTACGATGCAACGGTGTTCAGGTTAAGGGAACTTTCGTTGGGATGGGATATGCCCTCGAATGTTACGAAAAAAATATCCATTAACGGTTTGCGATTTTCGGTGTTTGCACGCAACCTGTTTTTTGATGCACCCAACTCCCCCATCGATCCATCGGTAAATACGCAAGGTGCAGGCAACATACGCGGTCTCGAAATTCAAAGTGCACCCAATACACGAACCATTGGCTGCAACCTAAAACTATCACTATAACCTACAAGCAATTTATATGAAAAATAAACTTTCAATCGGAATGTTATCGGGCATGTTGTTGCTTACAACCGCGTGTTCTAAAAACTTCCTGGATGTGAACAACACACCAAACAATCCATTAAATGTTCCTCCATCAACCATCTTACCCAATACCACTGTTGGACTGGCTTTTACCAGTGGTAACGAATTAAGCAGGGGCGCATCGGTACTGGTGCAACACATGGCTGGACTCGGCAACGTTCCACTGAGTTTTGATGTATACAATTTAGACAACCAGTTAGATAACCAATGGACTTTTGAATTGTATAATGGAGTGATAAACGATCTGCAGATATTAATAAATCAGTATTCAGCGGCAAGCCCCGCTTATTCCGGCATTGCAAAATTGCAGATGGCTTATGCTATTTCCATTGCAACCGACCTGTGGGGCGATGTACCCTATTCGCAGGCTGGCAGGGGTGTTGAATTTGAAAGCCCCAGGTTTGATAAGCAGGAAGATATTTACCAGGGCAATGCTACATTGGGGATAACCAGCCTTTTCGACCTGGTGAAAAGTGGTATTGCCGATCTTGATAAAACAAGCGCCCAGCGCCCGGCTGCAGACGACCTGGTGTATGCAGGCGACCTTACAAAATGGAAACGCACAGGCAATTCTTTACTGCTAAAGCTGGCCATGCAAATCAGTAATGTAAACCCTGGCCTGGCTAAGTCAACCATTGATGCAGTGATTACCGGTAACAATTACATCAACACCAATGCACTTGATTTTGAAGTACCTTTTGGAAAAACGGCTGGCAACCAAAACCCACTGTATGCATTTGGTATTAACCGCCCCAACGACCAAATGATAAGCCAGCGATTCATTAATTTATCAAGAAGCCTGAATGATACGGTAAGGTTGGCTAAGCTGATTACCAAGCCTGGTGGTATATTTCGCGGCAACGAAAATGGCGCTGCATTTCTTGTAGCAGCACCGCCAACCGCTACAAGGTCGCAAATAAATACCTATGTAACAGGCGTAAGTGGCGAAGCCCCTATCCGGCTGCTCACCAACTTTCAGGGCAACTTTATTTTGGCAGAGGCGGCGTTGATTTTAGGAACTGCCGGCAACCCTGATGAACTGTATAAGGCGGGCATTAAGGCGCACATGCAAAAAACCGGAATGACCACGGCGGAGATAGATAATTATTTTACAACTAACCCAACCGTAGTTACGCTTAGCGGTCCCACGGAAGAAAAAAGAAAACAGATCATCACTCAAAAATACATTGCCTGGTTTGGTAATGGTATTGAGGCTTATAATGATTACCGACGTACAGGCTACCCGGTGCTAGCCTTAACAACCAATGCGCAGGGCGATAACCCCAATGTGCTTCCTACACGTTATCCTTATACACCCAACGAACTATCGCGTAACCCTAATGCACCAAAGCCACGCCCTAACACCGACGTAAAGTTGTGGTGGGCTAAATAACTTTTTTCACACAAAAAATTTCTTTTATGAAAATTGGAATAAGAAACATTTACCTCAGCCTGGTTATTTGCGCGGCGTTGGTTTCGTGCGATAAAAACGACGACTTTGGCCCATTAACCGATGCACGTCCGGCGATACCTGTAACCATATCCAATGCAAGCGAGTTCCGCCCCGGACCTGCGGTGCGAGCGTCCAAAGCAACCGGCAATATCCAGATCGTTTTACAAATTCCGGCAGAATCCGGCAGAACCATTAAAGAGATAACAAGGGTTGCTGCCAGCACAACCTTTACGGCAATACAAGCTACAACTGGTTTTTACAATACCACGCCGATAGCTGGTTCAGGTAACTCTGTAACCTTTAATTCAACGTTTGCTGAATACACTGCTAAAACGGGGCTTGCCATTCCCGCTTCTAATACTGAGTTAGGAAGGAGGTTCTACTTTTTGTTGACACTTGATAATAATTCAACCATCATTCCTACTGATGTGAGGGTGCTTGTTACTGATTGACCTGGGGATTCTTTGTTTGTAAGGTAGAGGGTTCCGGATTTAACCGGGGCCCTTTTTTATAACTTAGTTCGTCTTATTTAATGCAGCCTTTCAATAACGGAAATACTTTGGAAAGCGGAACAAATAAATTGAATGCATGGTTTTTATTACGAAAATTACCCCGGCATTTTACCTATTATAAATTTCAACGCCCATTCTTTCAATGTGATCTTTTAAAGCAGGCTCAACAATGGTTTCGTAATTTAAAACATCAAACCTATAGGGCATTGCGGTTTCTTCATTTGATAAGTAGCTAATTTGGCTAATAACGCCAATGTCGAGCCCTGTACCTTTCAAAGCAATGTCAACATCGCTTCCATTTTTATAATTTCCTTTTGCACGGCTACCAAAAATATAAGCGCTTTAAATTTTAGGTTGTTGGCTTAAAACAGAAATTACGTTTTTGACATCATCTTCTAGTAGTCCGAATTTATTTTTCATTTGCTTTTTGACGGAAGGTTTTATACAACGCTTTGAGTAAAGGAAAGTATTTATTTTTTATCAATTGCTACATTTCTGTTGCTTTCAGTTCGTCGTATGTATGCGAAGTCAAATTTCTATGCGTTAATAATTCCATCCATTCATGCCCCCGATCTATCATATTAATTTCAAAAGCTTTTTTATGGCACTTCTCGGCGATTTAACATCATCAAAACCCTGATAGTTCCATGCTAACTCAAAATATCTGGTTGCTCTATTTCCAATGCAACGCCTAAATAATGCCTTGCCTTCGTAAAATTTTGGTAACGCTGTTGCCAGCGAGAATATCTTGCATGTCCATCTGATGTAGCAATTAGTGAATTACAAAAATTGCCTTTTTAATGTTTAAGTTATTTGCAATTTGTACAAACGTTTAGGAAGGGTATACTAAACTGTCGGCAAAAAAATCCACCACACAAAAAAGAATAACACTTCCTCAATTTCCAATTGTCCTTATCACTGCTCTTGGTCCGCTATTCAATCCACTTTTATTTAGGCTATATGTAAAGCTTAGCAGGAAGTAGCGCTGCAACACGTTGTAACGGATATCCTCCACATAGTTTTGGTTGGCATTGCGGGTGATGCCCATGTTTTCATTCAGCAGATCGAAAGCACTCAATTTCAATTCTGCACGTTTGTTCTTTAAAAATCCTTTTGCTACTGATGCATTCCAAAAGGGAACAGTAGTGTTGTAACCGGTAGCACGCCCGGTAGTTTTTGTAAAAGTAAAATTGTTGTTGAGTACAAACCCAAGCGGCAGGTAATTGGTCATTTCTATGGCATACTGTTGTTGCCAATAGCTGGTATTTTGTGCTGGTTGTAATGAATATTTCGCATCGTTATAATTTAACCTTGCAGAGGCTGCAATTTCAATGGTTGTATCGATAGAAAAGTTCCAGGAAAAATTGGGGCTGATACTTAAATTGCCAATATTGTTACGGTTGTTATTTAGCAAGCCAACATTTCGTGCATAGGAAGCGCTGCTGCCCACTTCAATTCTCGACTTTAATTTGCGTAACGGAAAACCTGCATTCAATGCGGTGAAAATATTGTAGCTGCCGTTTGCATTTACCGGCTTTGTAGTTCGAACGCCCGTTGCCGGGTCTGCTATGTCGCTATTTACAATGGCATTGTTAGTTGCAGTGATTGCTGCAAATGCAAAAAAGTTTTTTCGCGTAGCCGGGTCGGCAGCAAAATAATTGAGGTTCAGGCTGTGCTGATATTCTCTTTTTAAAGCGGCGTTGCCTTCACGAACATTGAGCAGATCGCTAACATCGGGCACGGGTTGCAATTGTGTAACACTTGGCTGGCGCGTTGTAGTTGTATAATCCAAACGGAGGTTACGGTAGTTGTTTATTTTATAAGTGATGTTTGCATTGGGTAATACATCGGTAAAACTTTGCCGGATGGTTAAGCTCTTGTTCACCAGGCTTCTTAAAGTTGCTTCCTGGTACGATGCGCCAAAACCAGTGGTCCATTTTATGCGCTGTGTACGCAGGTTAAAGCTTCCGCCAGTGTATGTGTAATTGCTTTTAAAATTATTCGAAAGAAGATTGTTTAATAAGTCGTGTTTGCCGGATGTATTATTAAAGTCGAATGTATTCTTACCCGCATTTCCAATGTTGGCATTGTAGAAATAACTTATTTCCGCAAGCCCGCCTTTCCAGGTAGGTTCGGTGTAAACAAGCGATGCTCCATAGCTGCGGTTAATGGCATCCTGCTTAATGTTTTGATTGAAGTAGGTTTGCTGCGCCGGCAAACCGTTGCTCCTGTTATAAAAACTATTGGTTGAGCGCAATTCAACATCTTCGTCACTTTGATTATACGTTATATTTAAGTTGGTTGAAAAGGTTCGTCCGCGCTTTTTAAAACGTTTTCGATACAATATATTATTTCGGAAGCTGATGCCATTTGAATTGTTGAGCGTGTTGGAAGATCCGTCGTTGATCTTTGCTTTCCCCAACGTTTCCGAAGTATAAATGCTTCGGCTTTCGGTTTTGCTTTTTTGATAGGTGATAGATGGTGTTATTTTAATTGAATTGAAACTGTCGATCTTATGATCGATGCTCATGTTCAGGCGATGCTGCAGGTTATCCCGTTTTGCGGTGTTGCTTTGCAGGTATTTGAAATTATTGCCTGGAATAATATTTTCACGGTAGACGTCCCTGTTTGTAAGCAGGCTCTGGTCGTTTACAATATAGCTTGCATTAAGATCGGTTTTCTTCCCAATTTTATTGTTATAGTTTAACCCACCAGCATACGTTTTTGCAACGCCTTGCTGGTTGTTTCCGCCACCAGCAATTGGCAAACCGGAATCATCACCAGGTCCGCCGCCACCAGTACGTATTACCATACCGCTGCCGCCACGCATATTGCGCATCATATCGCCACTAAAGCTTAGTGCATCTATAAACGAAAAGCCCTGGCGGTTGGTATTGTTACCCATACCAATCATCGATACCTGCTGATCGCCTTTAAATTTGTTGATGTTAAACTGCCCGTCGTACCGGCTATCCGTACCGGCACCTGCGGTGATCTTTCCAAATAAGGCATTGTTGCGATCGGCTTTTAACTTCAGGTTAATGGCTTTTTCACTGTTGCCATCGTCAACACCTGTAAACTCAGCGCGATCACTTTTTTTATCAAATACCTGCACCTTATCTACAGCATCGGCCGGTAAATTTTTGGTTGCCATTTTCGGGTCACCGGTAAAAAATTCTTTACCATTTACCAGCACACGATTTATACGTTGCCCATTTAGTCGAACGGTTCCATCGTTATCAACCGTGATGCCCGGCATTTTCTTCAGCATGTCTTCCACCACGGCATTCGGTTGTGTTTTAAAATTTTCTGTGTTGAATTCAAGTGTGTCGTTGTTAACGGTAACAGGTGGACGCTTAGTGGTTACGGTAACATTTGCCAAGCTCTTCAAATCGATGATTGCAATATTTCCTACGTTAACTATATCGTCTGTTTTTTTCACCGAAACATCTATCCACGCAGGATGATAGCCTACATAGGAAGCTGACAACCGGTACTTTCCTTCGCTAATTGACTTCAATTGAAATACACCGGATGAGTCTGCACGGGTAAAGGTTACCAGTGTTGAATCGGAAGCTTTTATCAATGAGATGGTCGAGTAAGCCAAAGGTTTGTTTGCTGCAGTATCACTTACGCGACCTTTGATTGATGCATTTTGCGCAAAGCAAAAAACTGGTGTAAAAATTAAAACAAGAATAAAAAGGCGGACCATAAAAATAGTTTTGAGTTGGGTTGTCAAAACTATCTATGAGCTGTATGGAAGTTGGTTAACAAACTTGAATGAAAGGTTAATGAAGGTTAATGAGTTTAATGTAAACATGACGTTGCTGAACAGGCAAAACCGAAGAGCGAACCGGCCTTTTGGGATCAGTTGTATAGAGCCAGGAATAATGAAAAAATTGCCAAAAATATGGTTATAGGTGTAAACAGCCATCGTTCAAGTTTATTTTTTGAAATGGCATTCCCCAATGTGTTCAATAAAAACAAACCCCCCATAAGCCATAAAGCAAATGTTATTATTTTCCCGGGTATATTAATTAAAAGGTAATTCGCCTTCACTAACACTATCAACAAAAAGAGCGTGTTTACCAGGATAGAGAAAATTTGAAACCGATACATTTCCTTATTTGTTTTCAACCTGCCGCCCCAGACAAGATTATATGGAATTATTTTTAGCAGGATGAGGAAATGCAGTAAAAGAAAGAGTGAGAGTAAAATCAAAAGCGCAAATTGTGCTATAATGATCATAGGTGAAATAGTTGTTGATGGTGACTTCGGGCCGACTGCTTAAATAATTGCCGGGCTGATATTTTGCTACCTATCTAAGTGTACAGTTCACCGCCTTTTTAATATTGGCGGGGATGTTATGTTGAAGGAAAATGGTTGACGTATCCGAGGTGATCAAAGGAAACTATTCTTTATCATTAAAACCCTGAAAACCCTTACGATAAACTGTATTTAGTTTTGGTTCTACAGGCTTTTCATCTTAGCAGTTCATTTACGGCATCATGATATTTTTCAAACTCAAATTCATCCACCGCCTGCTGCATCATAAACTTAATTTGATCTGTACATAAGTTGCCAATGCTCCCCTCGTGGGTATGATGAACCGATGGCGTGTAATTAAAATTACCTTCCTCTATTTCAACCCCAACTTTTTTATAAGCGTCTCTAAAGGGTACGCCGTTTAAAACAAGTTTGTTCACTTCTTCCACGCTAAATAAATATTTGTATTTCTCATCGCTCAACAGGTTATCTTTCACGAGGATGTT
>JANPIA010000502.1:0-15132 GCA_031424735.1 Segetibacter sp. | reverse complement strand
TAGTTCGATCTTCCTTCCTCTCTTTCGCCATGCTTAACATCAATTGTGGTAGTTTTAAAACCTACCCATAAAATCATCATGGGGCAATAGCGGATCGATTCGCGCATGTGTACAATGGCATTATTAACCTTGCGATGATAGATACCGAAGTTGGCTATCGACGGATCGATTTTCTTACCTGTTATCAAACTGAGAAAGCGATAAAACAACCTGGAAGAAATTTTTTTCAGCCAGCCATCGGTGCGCTGGTTGCGCTTGCATAAAACCACTTCAAAACCCTGCTGCGCTTTTTGGTATAAAGCGATGATCTCTTCGGGGCGGTCCTGCAGATCGCTATCCATCACGATGATCCAGTTGCCGCGTGCAGCATCGAGCCCCGCGGTAATTGCATAATGCTGACCGAAGTTGCGGCTGAGCATTAACCCTTTCACATTTTCATCTGCCATGCATTCCTGTTCAATAACCTGCCAGGAGTTATCTGCGCTTCCATCGTCTACCAATATAATTTCGAAGCTCACCTGCAATTCCTTCAAAGCAGATACAACCCGCATCACAAACGGATTTACCAACCCGGCCGAACGATACACAGGGGAAACAACAGAGACTTCAATCATGCCGGTAAGTTAGCAATACCATTTATAATTTAGACAGCGTGAATGTTTTTTTTGAACAAGGCAAGGTGCAGCTAAAAACGAATAGTAAAATGTTGTTTAGCTTTTTGTTCCTTTCTAAAAAAGACAATACCAATAAAAAAGAGATCAATGGTAAGTGTTACGGACGGATGCTTTTTAATTTCGTGCCAGGCAAGTTCCATTTCCACGCTCCAGTGGATGTCATCAAAAATAAAAATGGATTGCTCGTTGGCCTTTTGCAGCAACTGGTTAAAATACCGTACCGTCGGCTCCCGGCGATGATTGCCATCTACAAAAGCAAGGTCGATCGTGTGCAAATTATTCAGTTGAGCAGGCAATGTCTTATCAAAATTCCCCTCAATCAAAACAATATTGGAAGCTCCGGCTTTTGTAAATGTTTGCCTGGCTAGTGATGCAACTTCTGTAGCACCTTCAAAAGTGTATAATGTTGCCGACGGGTTTGCATTGGCAAAGTAGCTGGTAGTAATGCCAAGTGATGTACCCAACTCAACAATATTACGTGGTTTATAATATTGCACCACGCGGTATAACAACTGGCTAAATTTTTTCGGCTTGAGGGAGGATCGTGCTATTTCTGCAACCCGGCGGTTGTTTGTTTTTATAACGGTTGAGCCAGCACCGAAATCCTGTATAGCCAACACCCGTTTATCGTGCAGCAACTCTTTGCGTACGCATTCTATCTTACTATAAGCATCGTATGCCGTTTTATCGTTCAGTATATTTTTTATAAAGTTGAAAACAAAAGGCGAATGAACACCGTGGCCTTTTGCATTGGATGCGGTCAGTAAATATTGCAGGTATTTTACACCCAGTTGCAGTGGCGAGAACATGCCGCGAAAATAATGGAATAGGTCTGCAAATGTGCAAAGCCGGCAGAACACAATGCTCAGAATTTCTATAACCCGGATGAATGTTTCGTAAACTCCCGGGTGCGACTTAAAAACGGCTACAAAATTATTCTTCACCCGGTGTGATTTTTATTAAACTTGAACGAATAATGTAGTAAGAAGAATGAAACGGACCTATTAATTCAACGTAAAAACCTCGACCGGAACTTTCAAAACGATCAACCATACCATCCAAAAAAATATGAATGAATTTAGTTGATACCTCCGGCCAATTTGTTGGTGTAATAGAAAACCACAAGGGCATTCTATTTAAAATTGCCAACTCATTTTGCCAAAACAGTGAGGACCAGAAAGACCTGGTGCAGGAGATTGTATTACAGTTATGGCGATCATTTTCGAACTATTCCCGGGAGTTTAAATATTCCACCTGGATATACCGCATAGCATTGAATGTTGCCATATCCTATCAGCGCAGGGAGCACCGTAGAAAACAAAATACCCAGGCACTCCCTGAGGAAATTTTTGGGGTTGCAGATACCGGTATGGCAGATAGTATGAATGAGCACCTTTTGCTTTTGCAACAATTTATAGCTGAGTTGAAGGACCTGGACAAAGCATTGATGCTACTTTACCTGGAAGAGAAAAGCCAAAAAGAAATTGGCGAGATCATGGGGCTATCGGAAAGTAATGTAGCCACCAAAGTGGGGCGAATAAAGAACAAGTTAAAACAGAAATTTTTATCCTTAAAAACTACCTGACATGGAAGACAATGATGTAATTAACTTGTGGAAATCATACGACAAAAAGCTGGAAGAAACGTTGTCGCTCAATCGTAAAAATGTAACAGACATCACCAAAATAAAGGTTGGCTCACTTATATCATCGATGCGGCCGATAAAAATATTTACCCTGCTTGTTGGTATTATTTGGGTAATACTTGTTGATGTGCTAATAATTAAGTTATACCCGGTTGCCAGTCCTTTTTTTTTAATATCGGCCACAGTCCAGGTAGTTCTTACCAAGATAGCGGTTGGTGTCTATATCTATCAATTAATACTGATCAGGCAAATAGATATTGACGCATCCATTTTATCTACACAAAAAAGATTAGCTGGTTTGCAGGCGTCAACAATTTGGATAACGCGCCTGCTATTTTTACAACTACCTGTATGGACTACTTTTTTTTGGAGCAGGCGCATGTTTGAAACTGGAAATACATTTTTATACGCGCTGCCAATCGTGATTACACTGGGATTTACCGCGGCAGCACTTTGGCTTTTTTTAAACATAAAAATCGAGAACAGGGATAAAAAATGGTTCCGGCTGATTTTTGATGGAAAAGAGTGGAGCCCCGTACTTAAATCGATGGATCTTTTGAAAGAGATAAGGGAATATCAAAATGAAAAGCCAGTTGCCTGAATTAGCACTTCGTTGCGCTAAATGTGATGGAAGTGTTATAGAGTTAATCGATGGTTCAACTCGATTACATCTTTATTAACCATAGCATTATAATCAATTACGATCGGCACGTGGTAATTGAATGTTGATTATTGATTATTGAATGTTACCATTCCAGGTTTTCAATTGCCCGATACCCACTACCCTAACAACCCCAATGACTTATTTACGCTCCCACGTTTCGAAAGTATAGTCGTACAAATGTTTCTCATCGGCGAAGCAATCTCTTTTACTGATTCGTTTCCACTTCTTTTCATCTATCTCCGGAAAAAAAACATCACCATCTAAAACAGTATGAACGCGGGTAATATAAATACGGTCAGCTTTCGGAAAAGTTTCTTTAAAAATTTCACCGCCGCCAATTACAAAAAACTCTTTGGTGTCGGTTGCCTTTGCCACCATTAAAGCATCCTGCAGATCGTTCACTGCCACTACGCCTTTTGCCTTCCAATCTTTTTGCCTTGTAATCACAATGTTTGTTCTGCCGGGTAAGGCTTCAGCCTTCATCGATTCAAAAGTTTTACGTCCCATAATGACAGGCATACCCCAGGTGGTGTTTTTAAAAAACTTCATATCGTTTGGTAAGTGCCAGGGCAACTGGTTGTTTTTACCGATCGCGTTATTAGTGGAAGCTGCAACAAGAAGAGATAACATAAACTAACCCGCCAGGGAATTTGTGATTGCCAAAAGTATAGTTTTAGGAGATAGAATGATGGCAGCCTTTTATGCAGGCAATTAAATACTCTCCAGGTTTTAGTGAAATTGCTTTTACACATAGGATTATAGGGTACAGTAGGGCACATAGATATGTAGCCAACACCGATGTGAAACTTATGTTTATATTCAACCTATGCAGTCAACGGAATTTATATGGCTACTGATTACTCAGCCACAATTACAAATCCGCCACTTGCCTTCATGGTTATGGTTTGGCTTTTAGCTACTTCCTGCTGCATAAACGAAAGCTGCGAATCGCCCTGTGTAATCAGATTGCCTTTCTTCTTTTTGAATATTGAAAGATCGATGGAAACCGTTTTTTCATTTGCGGTTGCATTAATGCCAGCGATGTACCATTTTGCGCCACTCCTTCGTGCCAACAAAACTAATTCGCCGGGGTAGCCATCTAAAAATTTCACCTCATCCCACCTGGCAGGCAGCTCCGTCAAATACTGCCTCACAAAATCCGGAACCTGTTTCATTCCGCCGGGTGATTCGGCTATGTGCTGAATGCCCGATAAAAAAATAACCGACAATGCTAATTCAAAAGCGCTGCTGGTTTTTCGCTTTACCCGGGTGGGTATTTTTACAAGATTGATCGCCGTAAAATCCATCGGGTCGAAAGCATTGCGTGTAAATGGTTGCATAGCGCAATGTGTTGCTTCCGCATCGGCATCCGCCTGGTTGAATGTAACCATTTCAAAACCGCGTATCGCTTCAGCAGTTACAAGGTTTGGATAAGTTCGCTGCCAGCCACGCGGCAGGGTTGCGCCATGAAAATTTACCATCAGTCCATAGTCGGCAGCATCTTTTAAAATATCGATATAATACTGAATAACTGATTGTCCGTCGCCGGCAAAAAAATCAACCTTCACTCCTTTGATGCCCATTTTTTTCAGCCGGGTAAATTCAGCCATGCGATCGTTGTGGGTGATCAATTTGCTTTTGGGAGAATACTTTGTTGTATTCCACGAACCGGAGGAATTGTACCATAATAGCAAACCAACATTTTTAGCGGATGCATAAGCAGATAGTTCTTCTATTTTTTCGTACCCGATTTTGCGATCCCAGTCCGCATCAATCAGGCAATACTCCCATTTCATTTCCGCCGCAAAATCTATATACCTTTTCTGCTCGCTGTAAACAAGAGAATCATCTTTACTCATTATCCAGCTCCACGAGGCTTTGCCGGGTTTTACAAATGAAATATCTTTTTTAGCGGCTGCTGTGGCAACGTCGGTACCCAGGGTAGATTCAGCTATTGTTTTTAAACTACCAATGGTTATTACGCGCCAGGGCGATGAAAATGGCAACGTGGAATGAGGCAATAATTCTCCACCAGGCATTACTTCCCTGGTATCGGGAAAGGCAAGCTGGTACTCGGCATTTGGCGATGAGGCATGGAGACGGCCGGCGCAATAGTTTGCCGGCAACGACGACTCTGTTAGTAATACCCAGGCAGTTATTGTATTAAATAAAGCAGGGAAAATCCAACCCGCCTGTGTTGGTGCGGCGGTGCCTGCCGCAATATTTTGTTTGTAATGTTCTTCGTAAGCAGGGTTGGTACTTTCCCAGCCACTCTTAGCTACCTGCATAGGTTGCAGCCATGCTTTTGCAGCGGTATCAAAACGAAAAGTAGTTGCTTCCGATAGTATCCTCTTCTCATCGTTGGAGTTGCCAGGGAAAACATATTTAAATACCACCCCATCGTCCGACACCTGGAAAACAACATCCATCATTAAGCCTGCTTTATTTTTAAAATGGAATACCCGGTGGTTGGCAGAATAATTACATACTGTTCTTTTACCTGTAAACAACCGGTACGAATCCTTTACCACTTTTACGGGGCTGGCTGCGGTAAGTATCATGTTTTTCGAAAGGTCGCCATCACTCCTGACAACGCCCAGGTGTGAAGCCTGAACAACCATTGCATTGTTTTGCCGTATTGAATACTGCGGAAAACCATTTGGGTTACTTACTTCCACAAGCAGTTTCCCCCCAGGGCTTTTTAAAGCGATTGGCTTTTGCGCAAAACAAAACAGGGCGCTTAAAAAGGGAAGGAAGAAGGCAACACACTTAAGTACACTTTTCATACAAACGTTTGTAATATTTTTTTAAAAAGAAGATTGATCAGGTAGCGATTTTTCGACCGGCCAATTATCCGGCGTCCAATCCAATATTTCAATTATGAGTTTAGATCTTCCTTTATCGGAGGCATCGTAACCATGATAAACAAGATAATCTTTACCCTCGATCGTATAGGTGCTGTTATGACCGGCACCATACCAAAAAGGGTTTCCCTTTCGTACCGGCGTGCCTCCACCCAGCATTAAATCGATGCCATTTTTATCAACGTAAGGACCGGATATATTGGAGCTTCTGCCCACCACCATTTTATAATCACTTTTTGCACCACGACAACAAAAATCAACCGAAACAAAAAGATAGTAGAAATTATTTCTTCTAAAAATAAACGGCGCTTCAATAGCTCCATTCCCTGCAAGGCTGTCTGCAAGCCCGGTATCGCGGTTGCGATTTGCCAGCGAATACCAAACCGGTGGATCGGCAAGTGTAATACAATCCGGGTTGAGTTTTACGAGTTTGATACCATTCCAAAATGAGCCGAAAGCAAGCCACGGCGTTCCATCGCCATCCAATGCCAGGTTGGGATCTATAGCATTCCACCTATCGCGGTTGGCTACGGACTGAAGAACCATACCCTTATCCACCCAACCATAATCAGGTGACGTTTCGTTCAACGTTTTATTAACGGCAACACCAATACACGAGGTGTTTTTACCAAAGGTTGAAACCGAATAATAAAGCAGGTATAAACCGTTTTGGTAACTTATGTCGGGTGCCCAAATATGCCCTTTAAAACCAGGCACTGCCCTCGTTGCCCAAACAGGTGGTTTACTAAAAACCGGCTGGCTTTTTTTCCAGTGTTTCATGTCCTTCGATGCAGACACACTGATGCCATTGCCGGTACTGAAAATGTAATAAGTATCACCCTCCTTTATCATTACCGGATCGTGCACCGGTGTTTTTAAAACCGGTGTTGCCAGTTGTGCGCTTACGTTTAACAACGAGGCGAACAGTGCAAATAAAAACATTAGACCAGTATGCATAAAACCAGGATTGTATCTGTGTAAAATATTCGCCTAAAACAAACTGGGTTAGCTGTAAATGCAATCAGCATCATAATTTTATTCGAACAATTGTTAGCGAATAGGGAAGGATGGTAAGTGGCAAGCTCTTGCCCTTTATCCTGACCAATTCCTCAACGGGTGATACGGCCATTGGTGCTGCCAATGAGTTAACTGCACCCGGGTTACTTGCTAAAACAATAACCGTTGCATTGGTTGCAAATTTCTTTATACCATCCACCAGTACGTTTCGGGTTTGCGTGTTAGCGGAAGCGTTCACCACTTTTATAATAAGTTCCCCGGAAAGTTTATCAATGGTAGCAGAGCCATAAATACTATCCTGCCCAACGAGTGTTTTATTGTTTTCAAGCAGCGATACCACACTGGTTCCTTTATACAACGAGAACAATTTCTGCACATAGTAATTGGCGGTTCCGTAGCTGTTCAGGTTATCTAACCAAATTAAATCAGGGGTCCACTGCCAACCATCTATGTGAGCAAACAAGGGTGCATACGATGCCATATGAACCACATCGGCATTACGTTCCATACCCGTCATAAAAGCGGCTTCGGCAATAGCGGTTTGCCAGTTGTTCCTGTTGTTTACACTGGCAATTTTATCGCTTTGTGCTGCATATTCACCCGCAAAAACTTTTGAGCCATTGCGCGGATAATTATCGTAGCGGCCGGCATTGGCTAAAAACCATTCGGGCTTGCGATAGTAATGTTCATCAATCAGGTCGGCATTCATCTGCCGAAGCTCATTGTTCAGGTAATCGAAACGTGCCCCGTTAGGATCGGTGCCTGAGCTATACACCAGTTTTATAGCAGGATATTTCGCCTTGATCGCTTTGGTAAAAATCTTCAACCGCTCAACATATTGTGGTCCCCAGTTTTCATTTCCCACCCCCAATACTTTTAAATTAAATGGGGCCGGATGACCCATGCCTGCACGAACCTTTCCCCACGTTGACGATGGATCGCCATTGGCAAATTCAATTAAAACGAGCGCATCCTGAACGTATGGATCGAGGTCGTTAATGGCTGCAAGTTCGCCTGAGTTGTACTGGCATGCCATCCCGGCATTTAAAATGGGCAAGGGCTCCGCACCAACATCTTCTGCCAACTGAAAATATTCGAAAAAGCCCAGCCCAAAGGTTTGAAAATAATCAGGTGCGGGGCGATGTGCAAATTCAAAATTCCAGCGATTGATCAGCAATTGCCGCTGGTCAATTGGCCCAATGGTTTTTTTCCATTGATACCGTTGGGAAAGATCGAAACCTTCCACAATACAGCCACCCGGAAAACGGATAAAGCCCGGCTTCATATCGGCAAGTAACTGTACCATATCTGCACGCATACCGCCGGGTCTGCCCTTCCATGTATCTTTTGGAAAAAGAGAAATCATATCAATATCCAAACTACCATCACCCTCAAACCAAATTTTTAAAGAACCTTTTGCGGCGGTTGCAGTTGCAGTAAAGGTCACCGCAGCTTTCTGCCAACCATCACTTGTTGCATTGTTTGTAGTAGAAGCGTTGCCTATAATGTCGCCATTTTCATTCACCAGTTCAATGTGCATTTTATGGGTTCCCGTTACCGGTCGAACCATCACCGAAAAATCGTAGCCCACACCTTGCTTAATACCCATCCCCCTGAAACCTTCGTTACTTAAACCGATGCTTCCCTTTGCATTGTTATGAAGGGTGATGCGTAAAAACCTCGGGTTAGCAGTGTCGGTTGCTTTGCGGTTCATTATTAAAAAATCGCCTTCTGTTGCCGGCTTGCCCAAAACTTTCCAGCCCATCATCGGCCTAAAAAATTCGAACGAACGGTTTTTTACCAACTCTGCATAAATGCCACCGTCGGCACCCATATTAATGTCTTCAAAAAAAACACCCCACATCGTTGGCTGCACTGTTCCAATTATTTCGGCTGGCTTTACTACTATTGTTTTTGGTTGTGCAAATAGAGGAGGAGCGAATGTTAGGAAGCCAATTAACACCATTGTTATTATGCCACTGAGACTGTAAGCACTTGGTGATTTTTTGGAGCAATCGTTTATCACGGGTGAGATTTTAAAGAACAAATTAGTTATTATGGAGAGAAATGGATAAGCGTTTATTTGCCACTTTATTCTTCAACAAATTAAACCGCAACCGGCGCTTTTATATGTGGATGAAATTGGTAGTTCTCCAACGTAAAATCTTCGAATCTGAAAGTAAATATATCATCTACCAACGGGTTGATTTTTATGGTGGGCATGGGGTAAATTTCCCGCTGCAACTGAAGTTTCGCCTGGTCGATATGGTTGTTGTATAAATGCAGATCGCCAAAGGTGTGAATAAATTCTCCCGCCTGCAGTTGGCAAACCTGTGCAATCATCATGGTTAATAAAGCATACGATGCAATGTTAAAAGGCACGCCTAAAAAAGCATCTGCGCTTCGCTGGTAAAGCTGGCAGCTCAATTTTCCACCGGCAACATAAAACTGGAACAATGCATGGCATGGCATTAAAGCCATCTGAGGTAACTCACCCACATTCCATGCGCTCACTATCAAACGGCGGCTATCGGCGTTGGTTTTTATTTGATGGATTACATCAGATATCTGGTCGGTGATTTTTCCGTCGGCACCCGCCCAGCTTCGCCATTGCTTACCGTACACCGGGCCCAGATCGCCGTTGTCATCCGCCCACTCATTCCATATACTTACGCCGTGGTCATTCAGGTATTTGGTATTGGTATCGCCCTGTAAAAACCACAGCAATTCGTACACAATACTTTTCAGGTGCAGCTTTTTCGTGGTAACCATCGGGAAGCCCTGTTGCAGATCGAAACGGGTTTGGTAGCCAAAGCAACTGATGGTTCCAGTACCGGTACGGTCGGTTTTTGAAACGCCATTATCTAATATGTGTTGAAGAAGCTGGTGATACTGTTGCATGAGCGCAAATTAACCAATTGAAGAATGTGCAGCGCTGCCTGTTACTGATTGTTGGAAAGCTGTGGATTTGGAAAAAGCTAACTTACTTTTTTTCCTGGATTCTAAAACCGTGCTTGCTACCATAATATTTACCTTGTGGTGCAAGTATGATGTAATCGGTTTTATAAATTTTCTGGTTATTATCATCGGTGGTATTGTACATCAGCCAATCAACGCCGCGTTCACCTTTTAACAAAACTATTCCCGGTTGATTTTTATTAGCCTGCCATTTACCATTCAATAACTTTTTATCTACTAACCAGCTATAACTACCATCATGCTTTATTCTCAAGGGTGGCAGCCTGTAGCCTCCGCTAATAATCTGGTAAACATCGCGGTCAATCATTCTTTCAGTAATGGCCATTCCGGTGTTTAAATCCCAATCACCAGTGTAAAAATCCGTCCACGATGGCTGCCGGGCAAAAGTAGTAATGAAGTTTTTGTCCCTGTAACCCTGGTCCGTCTTCGCCATGTTTTCAACCAGGTAGGGAGATATCCCATCGGCTAACAGCCGTTTGTTTACCGATACCTCTTTTATAATTCCAGGCTCCCAGGTTTTACCTCTATCGCGGCTATGCAAAACTGTATCACCCACTTTATATTTTAAAGATTTTGCCATTTCCCCTTCTGGCAATATGTATGGTGGTAAGGTTGAATCCTTATTAACATCAGCTGGTAAAGGCGCCATCTTTTTGTGCCGCCTGATCAATTGAATAATATCAACCCTCTCCAGTTTTTCTGCGTAAGCTAAACCGGTTAGCCCACCGGCATTCACACTATCCAGGCTGGCACCTTTTTCTAATAAAAATTTTACCATGTTGGGTTTACCATTCTGAATTGCCAAATGCAATGCATTCATTTCAGCTCTTTTAAAATCAATCTGTCCTCCTTCCTTTAAAGCCCAATTGATGGTTGTGGTATCGTTATCACCAGTGGCAGCAATTATCCAGGCAGCAAGGTCGTAAACAGACCGCTGCTGAGCCAGCAATTTAAATGGAGATGATAAAAGGGAAAAAGTGAATAACAAAAAAAAGATGATGGAGGTAACCTGCGTCTTTTGTTTCATATTGTTTCCTATTTTCTGTTTTCGCGGTATTCAATAACGATCATTTTTTTGAAACCGGCTGCTGTATTCCTATTTGGCGCACGTTGCGTCGCACACTTTTACTTTTGTCCTTGCTTCCACAGCAAGTGGTGTAAATGGTTGAATACAGACTTTATACCATATCGGATACTTTATTGCAAATCTGTAGATAACCGTTAAAAAAGCTGTGAAAATAAGATTAGAAAACCAATTAGAACTGCCTCACCAAACTAATTAGCGGGCAACTTGGGTAAAACCAATTGCAATTGCCTGAATTAATAAATATTTTGAGGAAAAGACCTGTATGCTTAATCAACATAAAGAAGCGTTTTACAAAGCAGCCCACCAACTGAATTGCTGGATTGGTTTAAGAGAACCCAACGACCTATCGGATAAATGGATAGGCAAACCCGGATACACCGCGAAAGGAGTTAGTTGTAAGGCAAAAACCGCGGACAACCCTTCGTTTAAATATTCAGGACTTGTTGTTGATCCGATGATTTGCCCTGAAGCATTTAAAATGCTTTCACTGCACGATGCAAAAGAGAAATGGATGAAGTTTGCTCCCGGCGGAAAGCTTCCTGCAGGTTTTACGCGTGAGGCAACCGGTTACGAAAAAGGGTTGGTAAAACATTTTGGAAAAGCCATCCATGCAGATTTTGACCAGATGGCGATATGCGTTGCAGACAAGGACGGCAAAATGGGCAACACAAGTGGAGAACAGCAAAAACAATTATTTGCGGAAGTTGAGAAAACATTGAACAGGGAGTTTCGTACGCCTATGATTAAACATGGAGCAGAATTTATGTACACAGAAGGAGTTGGTGCAAGGGAAAGTGAATCTGTTTATTGGTTTGGCCCCAACCGGAAATTTCAGTTAGGACATTCATCTATGCCTAAAGGAGGGCATTGACGTACCGAATAACCATTCGCTTTTTATTTTCCACCTATCCACCGCTGAAAAAACTCGTACGTGCGCAACATTTGATCAATCCGCTGGCGGTTGTCGCCTCGTCTGGTAATCTCATGTGTAGCTCCGGGATGTACCACATACTCAACGGGTCTTCCTAAAACTTTCAGGCTCCTGTACATCATTTCGCCCTGTACAAAACCGGTTCGGCGGTCGTTTGCACCATGAAAAATAATGTAGGGTGTAGTAATGTTTTGTACATAAGTAATGGGTGATTCACGCACCAGTATTTCCTTCACTTTGGGTTCCCACGGATAGCCGCCAAAATAGTTTGGCACCAGCCGCCATGCATTTCCTTCGCCAAAAAAAGTGGCAAGATCATACACACCCCTTTGCGAACAGGCAGCTGCAAAGCGCTTATCATGGCTGATTATCCATGCTACCAGGTAACCTGCATAGGAGCCACCGGTAACAACAAGCTTAGCCGTATCTGCCCATCCTTCTGCAACTGTTTTGTCCAATGCGGTAAGTACATCACGGGTTGGGCCGGCACCCCAGTCGTTTACATTCCCCCTTAAAAAATCCAAGCCATAACCACCTGAACCCCGCGGGTTACAATACACCACGCCATAACCTTTTGCGGCAAAATATTGAAACTCGTGCCACATGCTCAGCTCTCCCGGTCCCCACATGGCTGTAGGTCCGCCATGAATATTTAAGAGTAAAGGATATTGCTTATTCGCTACATAACCTGCAGGTTTCATCACCCAATATTCAATAGTCATTCCTTTATCGTTGGTGAAAGTTTTCTTTTCCGGAAACGATAATTTCTTATTCTTCACCCAATCATTTAAACCGCTTATTTGCTTTGCATTTTTAAGCGAAGCATCCGCCATGTATAATTCGCAGGGATTTGCCACTTCCGTTTTTGCAAAAACAATTTTGTTATTGGAAATATCAAAGTCTAAAAAGCCACTGTTGAAATCGGAAAGTTGTTCTACTTTTTTTGTAGTGATGCTTGCCCTGTACAGAGGGCTGCCGCCATTGCTGGCAGCCGTAAAATAAATATAGCCATCATCAGTACTCCATTTAATATTACTGACAGCGCGGTCAAAGGGAATATTGATTACATCTTTAGCTGTTCCGTTTAAAGGCATAATAGCAAGTGTGGGCACACTTACAAATGAGGTTGGTCCGTATAAAAATGCAAGCCATTTTCCCGAAGTGGATACTACTGCGCTATTATAATTTTTACCTTTTTCACCAAGGAGCATTTTCAAATTGTTCCCGTTTACATCGGCAATAAAAATTTCGTTTTCAAGCGAACGATCGGGGTTTTCCAAAGAATCAACATCACCTGAAATTATGAGGTGCTTTCCATCGGGAGTGAAGTCGGCATTGCCATACCTGTTAAACCCTTTGGTAACCGGTGCGGGGTTAGACCCCGCCAGGGCGTTGATGATAAAGAACTGGGAGACGTTCATTTCTGCAGATATACCTGTCTCGCTTTGAAAATTCAATTTATTCAATACAATCGCTTTCTTATCAGCCTCATCATTTTCCAGGTAAGCTTTTATCTCAGCCATGCTTCCATCCGGATTGGTTTTTGCGCTGTCTTTTTTAAGATTTTCATTTTGTGTAAACCCCGGTTTTTCGTAAGGCCACAGGGGCAGTTGAAAACTTTGGTTGACGAGGGTATCTTTCAACAGGTTTGCAAACGGAATGGACGATGAAAACAATAGCTGCTTTCCATCGGGCGACCATTTTGGGTTAGATGCCCCGTGTTTATAGCTGGTTAGTTGAAGCGGTTCGCCTCCATCCATCGATAATAAAAACACCTGCAATTTTTCATCCACCATACGTGCAAAAGCCAACTGGCTGCCATCGGGGCTCCAGGCAGGTTGCATTCCACCTTCCTTAGCCCTGGTAAGTTGTTTGGGAGAGGAAGCACCGGTAGTGCTCATCATGTAAATCTGCGTTTCATATTTATAGTCTTGCTTACTCTTCTCGTCCGGTACGATTGAGGTCACGGTAAATGCGGACTTCGATCCATCTTTTGCTAACGTGATATTGCCGGCTGTTTTTATTTTAAGCATGTCTGTTATTTTAACCGTTTCTGTTCCGGTTTGAGACTGCAGAGAAGAGAGCAATAAAAACGAAAGGCAAAATGCAGTTAGTGACTTCATGCAAGGTGATTTAATTAGAATAGTTTAATTGTTGTTTTTTTATTTTGTTGTTCTACCAAACTTATTTTCAGCTGGAGATTAAGCCCAAGTTATTTTATTTTTATCTTTTGCTTGTTCAGCAATATGTTGTTTGTCCCTAAGGCATAAGTGTCAAGAATATAGGTCTACGGCTTTTTCGAATGCCTGGTGCTCCGTTAGGAGCATCCTGTTTATAGAAATAATATACGCCGTTAGTTTTAACGGCTCCGTTAGGAGCCTCCGGTATTCTCGTTAATCAAAGAAATCAAACAGTTAATTTTCCTCAAAAGATATTTTTAGTCTAAGTGGGGTCTTCATAGCATAGCTTTTGTGTGTGGACATGAGACCCTGCGTGGCGTGCCGGGGTCCCTGCTTGCACACAAGCCTAAGAAGAGGAGACCCCAGCAGGACCAAAAAAAATATGATGAACTACTCTTTTTCTAAGACTTGCTGTGCAATCTTTTTAGCAAGTTCTTCGATTGTAAAGTTTGATGTATTAAGAGCTAACATGTCAGCTATGAGCGGACTGTAGCTAAGGACTTCGTTCTTACTTATTTTATGCCATAAAGGAAGTATGATCTTTTCTCCTTTACTTTCTTTGGCAAATAATCCATCCAACTCTTTTTGTGGCCATTCTTTATTAAAAAAATATTCTGATAAAACAACAATTCCATATGTTGAATTCCTTAATCCGTTATCAATGGACCTTCTTAAACTATCTCCAATCTTAAGTTCAAATTCATCATACCATACATTTAACCCTTCCGATATTAAAGCATTGGCAAAAGGCCTAACAAACTCCTTATCTTCAGACGCATGAGAAATAAAAACATGGTATTGTTTTATAAGGTCGACAGGCTTCAAGTCAGAAACTAATTGTAATGACTGCATTCGGGTTCGATCCATCTCTCTTGAAATTTCTTGTTGCAGGGATAAAATTTCCTGATGTTCTTTTTTTGCTTTTTCTCTTTCCTTTGCTTCTTCTTTATTTAATTGTAGTTGTAGCTCACTTTTCTTCTTTTGTTTATCTGCATGTTGTTTTGCTTTAGTAAACTTATCCTTTTCTAATTTTGAAATTTCTTCATTTTTACGGGTTAATTCCTTGTTGTGGTCAATGAGTCTTTTAAAGT
>JANPIA010000501.1:0-1810 GCA_031424735.1 Segetibacter sp. | reverse complement strand
GGTAAGCATTTTTGGCAACTTTGTAAACCGCACGTTTGTGCTGATGCACAAATTATGCAAGGGTAAGGTGCCGGTGTTACACGCAGATATACTGGATGATGCAGACAAAAACATGTTTGCAGAAATTCAAAATTCAAAGGTCAAAATTGAGAATTTAATTGAGGTATATAAATTCAGGGATGCGCAGTTTGAAGTGATTGACCTTGCCAGGAAGGGTAATAAATATATGCAGGATAAACAGCCCTGGATAGTGGCAAAGCAAACCACCGGTGATGGACAACCTACTGCCGATGCGCAAAAACTGATTGATAACTGTTTGCATGTATGCCTGCAGCTTACGGCTAACCTGTCCATTTTCATTAACCCGTTTTTGCCGGGTACAGCAAAAAAACTTTGCTATATGATGAAAGTGGTAGATAAGATGCTGGAGTGGGAAAATGCAGGCAAGGCGAAGCTTTTAAGTGTTGGCTACAGCTTGCGTGAACCGCAACTGTTATTCAGGAAAATTGAGAGCGATGAGATTGCTGTACAAATAGAAAAACTAAAAATCAAAACACATAAAATGGAAGAAGAGAAGGAAGTAGCAGGTCACCAGTTACCAGTTACAGGTAGCAACACCCAACCGGCAACGAGCAATCAGCAATTAGCAACCGCCAACGAGCAACCAACAACGAGCAAAGAGCAACCAGCAACCAACCCAGCTAAGCCCGAAATTGTTTTTGACGATTTCGCTAAGATTGATTTGAAAATAGGCACCGTAGTTAGTTGCCAAAAAGTAGAGAAGGCTGACAAATTACTGAAGCTGGAAGTTGACCTTGGTTTTGAAGTAAGAACCATCGTTTCCGGTATAGCAATGCATTTTACACCGGAAGAGGTTGTTGGCAAACAGGTAACGGTTGTAGTAAACCTGGCTCCCCGCAAAATGCGCGGCATTGAAAGCAATGGAATGATATTGTTAGCAGAAGATAAGGCGGGCAAACTGCATTTTGTTTCGCCTGAAAACAACATTGACAATGGAAGTGGAGTAAGCTAACGGGGGTTGCAGTTGCAAAAGGGTTTGATTAGCTTAGCCGAATTCTCAAACCAAAACCAAACTAACATGAAAAAATTATTGGCTCTTTTTGCCCTGGCTATTTTTACAGGCTGCGATACTGCAGATAAAGATGGTACTAAATCCGGAGACTCTACATCCACCACTACGTCCACATCCACAGAAAAGGTTACCTATGCCTACCCTATTATGTACTCCTCGCAGTTTGAAATGGGCGATGCAAAAAAAGCGGAAACCATTGTTAACCTTTGGAAAGAGTTTGACAACAACACCCTGAATAGTACAAAAAGCCTGTTTGCCGACTCTGTAATAATGATGTTCCCAGGCATGACCATGAATACCACAAAAGATTCGATGTTTGCGATGACACAGGGATATCGGGATGGTTTTGCAACCGTTACCAGTTCCATTGACGCGGTATTTGCTACCCGCAGCACCGATAAAAATGAAGACTGGGTTTGCATTTGGGGAAGAGAAAGCAAAACGGATAAAAAAGGTAAAACAGACTCTGCCAGGCTACATGAAATATGGCGCTTTAATAAAGATGGTAAAATAGACTATATGGCACAGTTCATTCAGCCATTGGGGCCACCTGCCAAATAACATTATGCAGGTAATTTTAAAAAAAGGTTGTGTTCGCACAGCCTTTTTTGTTTCTACCCATTTATTGTTATCATTTTTTATAAAGAATGATCTACCCATACGTCCACAACAAAAATTACTATCTTCGATAATTAGTTGTTTAACTAACTAATTTTA
>JANPIA010000500.1:0-1972 GCA_031424735.1 Segetibacter sp. | reverse complement strand
CTTAGAGCGGGTAGACAGCAACTTCAACATTACTTTTTACAACCTTGAAATTGTTCCCTCACGGGTTAAGCCTGCCATTAGCAGCACCATTTGGGCAGATGAGGGTGAGACCATTTTGTTTAAAGTGCTTTGCGAAACCGGCAGCTTCCCTATAGAAAACATATTGACGTTTGCCAGCAGGCCTATTGCCAGTTACAACGAAGTACAGCGATGCGGGCAGGAATTTAAATGGACGCCAACGTACGACCTGGTAAAAGAGAGCGATTCGGGAAAGGTAAAAATCATTAACCTGTATTTTGTAGGTTCAACCAAGTTCCAGGTGAAGGACACGGCAACCATAAAAATAATTGTACGGGATGCATTGAATTATCCGCTGGCGCTTGAGGAATACAAACAGGTGGTAAAGAATATTGAACGATATGTGCTGCAGTTAAAATTTACTTTTTTACAGTTGGATAAAAAATTGAAACGCACAAAGGGAGCCCGTACCACTTTCGACCTTACTGCGGCAACTACGTCGTTAACCGGAACCATACTTGGCACCTCCAGCAGCCAGGAAGCGCAACGAACCGGTAAAATATTGCCAAGCGTTGGTTTAGCCATGGTGCCAATCAAGGAAGCATCGGTGCCCAATAAAGCGGTCGATCAAAACCAGGCGGCTTCTATCCGGTCGTCGATAAAACGTTTGGAATATATTGTACGCGATAATATGTTGTTAGGGGAAAAGGATTGGGAGATACCGCGTAAAATAGCCAAGCTGAAGGATGAGCTGAAGCAAATACAAATTCAACTGATTGATGTGCCTGTTGAACTTACAAACGATTTTACCGAAGAGGAGTTGAACCAATACTTTAACAGTCCGAAAGTGAATAAAAAGTACCGGTTGAAAACGAGGTAGATCCATTGTATTTCCCACTTTATAAAAAAGATCCTTTGAAGTTATTCATGTTATTACTTGGCTGCAAACCACCGGGACGACACACGGAGCAGCACGATATTTTTTTTGGCATTGCCAATGCTATGGGCGAACTGGTAACTGCAATTAAACAATCGTGGAAAGAAGCCAATGGAAATATTCATGTGGATGCATGGCGGGAGGTTACTAAGGTGGATGGTTACACTGTAGAAGTTTTAAACAAACAAGATCATACAACAGAAACACCAGCAGCAAAACTATTCTTCATAAACCTGGGTGGTTATAAAGAAAACCAGTTTGATGAGTTTCATTATAAGATGATTATTGCCTGCGGCGATAAAGGGGAAGCGGTAAAACGCTCAAAGGAAACTGCTTTTTATAAGCATACCGGTTTTAGAGGAGCAACCTCGCATATTGATGACAAGTACGGGGTTGATGTGGATGACCTGTATGAAATTGAAGATATACTGCCGGAGGATATGAAGGCGCAGTATTCTATCATCCTTTCTCCCACAGCGGATACTAAACAAGATGAATTTCATCTTGGCTATTTCCAGCTACACAAATTGTAAATATTCTTTCACGCAAAGAATATATCAGAAGCAAAGATGCCAGCTAATTTTTTTTCGGCTTCGCTTGATTTCCTATGCGTATTAGTGCGAAAGATTCCCCTCCTTTTTAAAGAGTGGACGAATGTTTTTAAACCTTGTTTCAAAACATTCAGGGGTGGTAATGCTGGGCTTTAACAATCCTTTCGCCTTGACATGAAAACCTGCATGGCACTATTCTTTTATTAAAATCTTAAAGCCGAACATCATTTTGACTTTTGACTTTTACATTTTGCATTTCCCATTACCATGCCCCTCATCGAATTCTCAGATAAAGGTCTCTACTGCCCGCAGGGCAAGTTCTATATCGATCCGTGGAAGCCGGTTGATTACGCCATTTTAACCCACGCCCACAGCGACCATGCGAAGTTTGGAATGAAGAATTATCTCTGTCATACTTATTCAAAACCAATCCTGGAACTACGCCTTGGACCCGGCAACTATCAAA
>JANPIA010000499.1:0-16643 GCA_031424735.1 Segetibacter sp. | reverse complement strand
GCGATCTAAAACATCAGTAAGATCGCCGGCAGATGAAGGGTTGGTACTGTATAAACTATAACCAGGCAACGAATGATTATTACTCGCTGGTTGAAAACTTAAATGCTTATCCCAGGGAGCATAAGTGCCGCCCTGGTGTGTGTAAATTATGTTTTGCGGCAAGCCAAGATTACGGGTAGTAACACTAAGCGTATCAAGAAACTTGTATACTACCTGTTCCATGTCGGCTGCCGTAATTCGTCCCCTGTTTTTTATGCCTGCTGTTTTAACGGCTGCATAACCAATTGGCGCCAAGCCACCAGTGAAACCAGCTTCAGTATTGAAGCTTTCCTGAGGGTCTAGACTTGAATTATTTGGCATTTGTTCGATGTACCTGTTTCCGTTTTTATAGAAATAAGCATTGACGCCAATACTTGCTTCGTGACCCACCTTTACACCACCTAACAAAAACTTTTGATTGGCAGGTAAAGCATTGTACCATTTTGTAATTTTTGGCACCAACCTTTGTAAACCTGCTATCTGTGCAGCAATGATAGCCGGGCTTGCAATGTTAGGCGCAGGATGTACACGAAACTGAGTTCCCCAATTACGCCATGAAATTTTTATAGCCTGTGATTCATCCCAACCTGTCCACTCTACATTTTTCCTGTTCTCCGGATTGTAACCGGGTTTTTTAGGATCCCACCAGTTAAATAAATCGGGACGGCCATTGAGCCAGTTGATACCATCTAAATGAATAAAGATGGGCACTTGTGTTTCTTTGCTCAACCCTAAAAACTTATCCAAACTCTTCTCTATTGAATCTGCATCAGCTGATAAAAAATCGAAGATGTAAGAGATGCCAATCCGCAGTTTTGGATTAGCAGTCGCAATTATTTTTTTGGTAACATTATCAAAAATCTCCCGGGTAAAAGTTGAAGGTTTTGCAATCCTGGCATGTTTACCCGGCGCCAGGTTTATAAAAATATACCGTGTCTGCTCCTGTGCCTTTGTGGCAAGTATTGCAAGTACAAATGCTACGGTTAATAATCCTTTTCTATACATCATATTCAATAATCCCTATCACCTTTTATACGTTGCTTGCTGGCTGCTTTTGTGCAATGCCCGTAGCCTGTTTGGTACGGCTGTAAAGTAAAGGGTTTTGATGATCGTCGTTTAAGGCATCCCCAATTTTTAACGTGGCTATTTGCTCGTCGTTTAAAATGTTTTGCATACCGTTATAGGTATTGCCGTCAGGCATGTAAGCACACGTCATTGCCCGGCGGTAACCGGGGGTCATGTTTGCATGTGCGCCATGTATGGTTAACCCATTATGGAAAGAACAACTACCCGCTTTCATTAATGCAGGAGCAGACTTGGTTGCATGAAATTCGGGATAAACATTGAAGATAGACCCCATGTTTTTACCTATGCCTGCAATTTCCAAACGCGTTGTTTTATGTGAACCGGGAATAAAGAACAGGCAACCGTTCTCGTAAGTAACATCATCCAATGCCACCCAAATGGAAAGGGCTCTTCTATCGCTGAAAGACCAGTAAGGTGTATCTAAGTGAAAGGATGTAGGATTAGCCCAGGGCTTTTTAACCAATGCCTGGTCGTGCCAGATGCGGATGCCCTCAACGTCTGCTAATTGTGCAGCCATCTTACCTAACCTTTCATCCAGCATAATCTCACGCATCTTATCATTGTCCTGCCAAAGGTTAATGAGTTGAGCGAAGACATTATCGTAATAAGATTTATCAGCATCGTCGCCTTTGCCATATACTTCTTTACGATCAGGCATTTTGTTGCCGCCTCGTTTTGCAATGGCTTCTTCCAGGGCTGAACGCCAGAATGCTAATTCATCTGCAGAAAGAAAATCTTCGATAACTACAAAGCCGTCGTTTTGGTATTTTGAGACCTGCTCGGGAGAGAGTTCATTTTTCATATAACAGTTTTAAATCGTTATTACTGTATCCAAAACTAATTGAACTGCTTGCTTAGTATTGGTTCAAACTTTATTTACTTTTTGTACTTTTTGACAAATAAGTTTTTAATACAAGAAAACAGCCCAGGGGATATAGCAATGCGAGAAGCACAAAACAAAAAGACGATTGCCAGGAAGTACAGAATTATATACACGCGTTGAAAATAAATTATATACGAATCCAGTCCCGCGCACAAATGAAATTTCAAAAGCCTCGGAAGCAGCCGCTTTCGGGGCTTTTGCATTCATAGGGGAATATATTGGGATGGTTGACTGAAAATATTACCACTACCGCATCTATGGACGAAGTTGCTTGCAGTGATCTTTTGTTAGCCAACTGTTTACTTCACTTCCACAACTACCTGTTGGTTAGTTTCGGAATATTTTGTTCCCCCGGAGAAATTCTTTTGCCTGGTGTTTATAAAATATCTGCAAAAAATTAAGAACGTAGACCTTCCCAGGAAAAATTTGTCCTTATTGTATTCTCTGAGGCCGTGCATTACAAGCTATTGGCATTTGCAACCGAAGTTGCGCTGAGTGTTATAATTTAGCCATTGCTAACCCTCAGAGAGAGGATGTTGTAAGCTACCCATACCGGCAGCAGCATCCACTAAAATTTGCAAGTCAACTTAATCCTTTAAAACATACCAAACATGAAAAAGCTACTCATTAGTTTATTACTCCTGTTTTTGTTTACAGCGAAAGGTTTTGGACAGAACAGTACAAATGCATCGGCTTTAAATAAAAAGAAAATACTGGTGCATATTACACAGGGACCGGAAAATCCAACACGCGCAGCATTAGGGTTTTTGGTAGCAAAAACCGCTATCGAAGAAGGACATACTGTTACTTTATTTTTAGCCGGGGATGCTGTAAGGCTATTGCAGGATTCGATCCTAAATGCATTGATGGGTGTGGGTACCGGAAAGCTGCGCGAACATTATGAAGTGATCGTAAAAGGAAGCGGAAAATTTTATTTATCGGGTAATTCAAGCAAGGCACGAGGGGTAACGGAAACCGATATTAGTGGCAAGCCTGCTGAATTCGCATTACCAAATGTGCTGGTACGGTTATCCATTGAAAGCGATAGAATGTTTACTTATTAATTAACGGCAAAAGACATTTTAAAAGTGAAACTAATTGAGATAGGGAACTCTATTTTGTTTTCACCAACCCATTTCCTCCACCGCTTGTTTTACAAAAACAATAACGGTAGCCAGGCGACATTTGATAGAAGGTACACCTTTGCATAACAATAATTAAAATCCACTAAATGAATAATAAAAGCAAGATTTCAACGATCGTATTTTCGGTGTATATACTTATTGCTTTCTATGTTTTTGGGGGAGGTATTGTAAATTCTTTGGTGTCGTACCCCACGTGGCGCGAAGTGGGCGAAAATGAATTTCCTAAGTTTCACCAGGTTGATGGTTCCCTTATCATTCCAATATTTGTAATATTCTTTTTCTCTTCGTTCATACCACAAATATTATTGCTTTGGTTTCGACCAGCGATGGTGCCAAAATGGTTGGTTGGTCTGGCTATTTTTCTTAATACAATCGCTCTTGTCTCAACTATTACAATACAAATCCCCATTCAAACAGAGCTTGATAAAAGGTTCTCTCTCGAATTAATTGATCGGCTAATATCCACCGATATGCTCTACAGAAGGATTCCTATGGCCTTACTGGCTATAACCAATTTCGTGATGCTATATAAAGTGGTGAAGCATTCTGTTGGAACATCCGGTGCAGGCATCCCAAAAAATAGCACGATTTAGACAGTTGTGGAAAAACATGCGAAAAAATTAAACCTGCTTTTCGGCACAAAATTGTTCGATATGGTATCAAAATATTTGACTTTGTTGGGATTACTCGTTTCATTGCTTTGTTGAAATAACCAACAATAGTGAGCAAGCGCCTAACAGAAAATCGCAAAAGCAAAACCTGTAAATTGCAATGCCCACGATACGTGAATACATAAATTTTCACGCGATTTTGTTTTGCGCTTCACACTCATTTGTATTGCTCGTTTTTAGGATTACGCCTGCACATTTATCAAAGCTCACTGCTGACCAATCTCAAACTTCTGCATGTTTGTAGTCAGTTATTCTATGTGTTTTTTGCCACAATTTGTGCCTGTTTTCTCTCTATGCATGCAACTCGTTTCAGGTACACCACCTGTTATCCAAAGCTCGCCTTTGTTGTATTCAAATAAATATTTTCGCCATGAAATTCATCCTCGCTGCTATTAAACTTTTTCACGGGCTTATTCATTTTATGGGTGTTGCCAAAGCTTTTGTTGATGGCAGCATGAAACAGTTAACTATCCCCATATCTAAGCCAGTAGGGTTTCTTTGGATGATAACCGCTTTCCTTTTTATAGCAACGGTTGCAATGTTTCTCCTTGAAAAAGATTACTGGTGGATTGTTGCGGTGCCTGCAATTTTTTTGTCGCAAATAGTAATTGTTCTTAGTTGGAAAGAAGCAAAGTTTGGCACTATTGCAAACGTCATCCTTCTTATAGCTGTAGTGTTAAGTTGGGGAAGTAATCGTTTTGAGAACACCTACCGCAAAGATGTAAAAGAAAATTTACAGCGCTCCAAAACAGGGTTGCCCGAGATGATTTCTGCACAACACCTTGCGCATCTTCCTTTACCTGTTCAACGTTATCTTAATTACACCGGTGTTGTTAATACACCCAGGGTTAGCAATATGCTTGTGGTATTTTCAGGGCAAATGAGAGAAAAAGGAAAGGACTATTTCTCCTTCACATCCGAACAATATAATTTTTTTGAAGAACCAACCCGGCTATTCTTTATGAAAGCGCAAATGTTTGGGTTAACCGTACCTGGATATCACCGGTATAGTAAGGCAAATGCAACAATGGACATACGTTTTTTTGGCTTGTTTCCTTTGGTCCAAAAGGCGGGTGATGCAATGAACAAAGCCGAAACTGTTACACTATTTAACGACATGTGCCTGTTAGCACCAGCAACTTTAATTGATAAACGGATTGCGTGGCAACCTATAGACAGCTTTTCGACGAAAGCATTTTTTACAAATCAAAATATAACTGTATCAGCTATCTTGTACTTCAACGCTATTGGGCAATTAACCAATTTTATTTCCAACGACCGAACGGCAGTGGCAGACATGAAGACCTACGCTTTCTCCACGCCGGTACATACTTATAAAAAATTTAATGGTTTTAATCTTATTGATGAGGCTGATGCTGTATGGCATTATCCCGATGGAAAATTTACTTATGGTAAGTTCAAACTAAAAAATATTGAGTTCAATGTTTCCCGTTAATGGAGACATATTAACCAACACCATTCATTCTTACCCATCCATATTTCTGAATATGCTATTACTTTCAAAAAACTGCATCTAATGTTATCATTAAAGAAGCTTGCTAATGAGGTTGTACTTTTAAAAATATTCTTGATATAAAATGCAAATGCTAAAGAAAATGAATGCAATTCCATTTCAAACAATAGACTGGTCGCTTATTAATAAAGTGGAATATTTAGGTGATGGTGGAATAGCTACCTGGCAAACCGTGCAATTGGGCGGACTTAGAATTAGGCTGGTAGAATATTCAAATTGTTACCTGGCGGACCATTGGTGCCAGAAAGGTCATATTGTTTATTGTGTTGATGGAGAATTCACCAGTGAACTTGAGAACGGTGAGAAATTTTTGCTAACCAAAGGGATGTCGTTTGTTGTTACAGACGGTATGAGTTCGCACAGGTCTGTTTCAGAAAATGGAGCGAAGCTTCTAATTGTTGATGGCGACTTTTTGAAGCAGGGATGATGTTATTAGCCAGTAAACTTCTTGTCCGCCAGTAACACCCAATCTTCAACATCAGCAGGCTTTGAAAATAGTTCCAACTTTTCTGCACCGGGCGGGTATTGCCCTTCGGTTGTTGACTGAACCGTTCCATCGGCATTTATTAGTACATACTTGCATGGGTGCGACCAGTTCGCTTTCGGTTCGAGGTCGATAAAGATGAGACAGGAGGGTGAATCCACTTTCGTGTTTTTTCGGTTGATTACAACTTCGTCGCCAGCGCCAATTTCCGGTACCACGTACACAACGCTTTCCCGCAGTTCATCTTCCGTAGCTGCATTTTTTATAATTGCCAATATAGAACTGCGGGATGGTGTCATAACAAAACGTTTGATGGCTGCTTATTTAAATATGGGAATAACGCTGCAAAAACAAAACTGAACCGAACGCGGCAACAACAGCCAAATTGCGGCATCCGGTTCAGTATATAAAATTAGTTAGAACTTAATAATCGATTTTTCGTAGCCAATCATTTTACACTACGTACCAGCTCCAGCATTTGGTTCCCCGCTTTCTCCTGCAACCTTGCTATTTCTGCCTCCAGGTTGGTATTAATCTCAGCCACCTGCGGCTCAATTCTTCTTACACGTTCAATTGCTTTTAACGGATCAGGCTCGGGCCAAAATTTGAAAATATTTTCCTGTATTGCATAATAGGTTTTTAGTCCGAAAGTGTTTTTGCCAAGCCAGCAGCTTTTGCCGCCATTTTTGAAACTGAATACCGGCGTATCGTAAGGATCGTGAATGGCGTTGGCATAATCAAATGCTTCTTTTGCAGATACCTGACCATTGCCGCTCGAGTCAGGATTGTAGCTTAAGGCGTTTCCATAAGGATCGTTACCCATCATTGCTGCTATCCAATCGCGTGCAAACGGATCGAAATGCGCGCCGCCAATGGAATTTTTCAACTCGGTACAGGCTGAGCCGATGCTTGTATTATCGGCGGTGCTTTTTGAAATGACAGCGCTGTTGAAGCCGCCGCTGTGGCACTGCTCCATCATTACCATCAGGCAACGGTACCGGGGTAGCTCCGCTAACTTGTCGGTAAATTCTTTCACACCCAAACTGTCCCAGTTGGGATAACAGCAAAGGTCGCTTTCGGTGCCATTGTGACCGCCATGATTGTTGGTATGAATAAACAGCATATCCTCTGGCTTCAACTTTGTTTTAAGTGCGTTAATCGCCGACAAAAATTTGGCTTTTGAGCCTGCACCATTTACTGGCATGGTATAAGCGGAACCATCGCCCGGCCATGCGGTTACCGGCTGCGGGTTACCACTGTAATTAAGTGTTCCATCGTAATTAAGCACAGTAATGTTGGCGGCTGTAAAACCATATACATTAATGAGCATGCGATAGGCAAACTCCAGGTCGTTGGTATGGCGGTTATTACTCATGCCGGAAAACAAAATTGCGTAACGCTTACCGGTTGCCCAAAAACGCCAGATGGGACGATATTGGATAGGATAGAACTTTGGATCGGCTAAAACCACGGGTGTATGAAAGGCGACAAACGATTTCGGCAATTCCTTATCTAAAATATAGGGCGGGAACTGTGCCGGTACTTCATCATATACCTCTCCCGTTTCCGCATCGTGCAATACATAGCGGCAAGGATGTGCCCAGTTGTACAAAGGCGCATCATCTACAAAAACCATGATCGTTGGTTTACGGGCAACTACTTTTTGCCGTGGTACGGGCAGGCTTTGCCGCACTGGGAAAACATCTTCCTGGATATAAAAATTGGAAGTTTGAACGGCATTAAAAGATTGAGAAAGCATTGTTTGTTTAATAGAAGCTACCACTTTAGGATTTGCTTTTGTGTTTGGCATAATACAGGTTTTTGGTTTAATGAATGAATGGATACGTTTTAAAGGAGGGGCAATTTGGTAATTAAAAGCAGGGCGCTTTCTCGTATCAAACAGCAGTTGTGCAATTAATACAATAACATAGGTAGCGAGGGTAAAAATAATAGTCGGTTACCAAAGCGGCAATAGCTGAGTGTTATTTTACCTGATGTAATTAATTAATTGGACCTGGAAAGTTGAGGGCGCAGGTAGAAATAAGTGATGATGGTTAGTTCGTGCTACAGAATACGGGAACCCGGTAATGTTTTATGAGACAGTTCGACCAAGCATTACTTTGAAAAATCAGAAAGCGTTGCGGTGAAAAGTGCACGTTCTTTTTTCTTAAAGATGACATCCCATTCACCTTTATAACGAAGTATTTTCGGCACCCACAGCTCTCCTATTTTCTCCAATTGTACTTCCATATCAACATCAAAATCATAAACGCCGGCTTTGTAGCTCAGGCTATAGTTTCGCCCCATTATCTCGTAGGTTTTGGCATTGAACCAGGTCGTCATTTCATCAATTACGATATCGCCTTTTTCACTACCCGTCAAATCTTCCCTCGGTTTAATAGTGAATACATAGCAAAGCGTTCCCATGTAATCTTTACGATCAATTTTAAAATCGTACAGCTTAGCCACATCCTCATCAAACAGGGCAACTTTGTTGGCTATAAAGGGCAACCCCGGTATGCGATGACCAGGATTGAAAAATAATTGTTTAAGCTGCTCGCGGTGTTTTGCCATACCACTTTTGCCCTTGGTTGAAAAGCCTTTGCCTGCTACAATATTGGTTTCGCCGCAAATACTACCTTGCGTAAAAAACAGGCTTGCATACAACTCTGCGGTCATGTAATTATAACCCCTTCCACGATCGTAGAAATCACCGGTAGTTGTTTCCTCCAGTACCTGCATGGTACGGCAACCATTAGCATAAGTTTGTTTTGTTTTACTATCGAGAGATGCCTGGGTATTGCCCTTTTTATCCAGCATCTGTATATGGTTTCTCGAAGTAAAACTCAGCAAGTGAAGATTACGGAATGCTTTGTAAAAAGTTGTATCGTTCTTTACGTACTCTATAAACGAGGCGATGTTGAAGTTGTTTCGCACAACTACTTCCGAAAGCTGGAACGCTTGATTTTTATATACCACATTGGTATCCTGCGCAGCAGAACTAAAATATATACAAAGCAGCATGTTGGCTATGATAAAAGGCTTTATCATTTCGCAAACGTCATCTTGTAATCCACCTTTATTTTTCCTTTGGTGATATCGCTTAGTTTGCGCTGAAGCAGTTTGCGCTTCAATGGCTTTATATAATCGATGAATAGCTTTCCTTCAATATGATCATATTCGTGTAGGATGATCCGTGCCGTAATGCCGTGAAAGGTTTGAGTATGTTCTTTAAAATTTTCATCGAGAAAGGAAAGTATCACCATTTCGTGCCGGTTCACATCTTCCCTTATTTTAGGTATGCTTAAACAGCCTTCGTTATAAGCCCATTCATCACCATCCACGTCTTTTATTTGTGCATTGATGAAAACACATTTTATACCAGGCGCGTCCGAATATTTTCCTTCATCCTCTTCATCCAGGTTTTTAAAAATTTGCTCGCTGTCAATAACAAACAAGCGGATATTGCGGTTTATCTGCGGGGCTGCCAGCCCAACGCCATTGCTGGCGTACATAGTTTCCCACATATCCGCTATCAGTTTATCGAGATGCGGATAATCCTCATCTATATCGTGGCTTACTTTACGCAAAATAGGGGAACCATATGCAACAATCGGTAGTATCATAGTTTCATCATCTCAAAGTAGAAAATCAAAATTCAGGCAAATATAAAGAAACACGTTCTTTAGATAACAGAAGGGTTGTTAAGATACTCCTGCAGCATAATGGTTGCCGCTACTTCATCCACCATGTTTTTGTTGCGGCGGTCTTTCTTTTTCATCCCGCTCTGCACCATGCTTTGCACGGCAAGCTTAGAGGTATAGCGCTCATCCACTTTTATAATAGGCACCGTTGGAAAAACCTTTACAAAACGATTGATGAATGCCTGCACCAAAGGCGTTGCATGTGTATCACTATCGTCCAGGTTGGTTGGGTGGCCAATAATCACCCGCTCCACTTCTTCTGTTTTAAAATAATTTGTAAGAAAAGCTTCCAGGTCCTTTGTATGAATGCCTGCCAGCCCTGTAGCAATAATCTGCAAAGGATCGGTTACTGCCAGTCCGGTACGTTTTGAACCATAATCGATGGAAAGGATGCGGGGCAAGGGTTTGTGTTTTGTGTTTCGGGTTTTGTGTTTCCGGTTTTGAAGGAGAAGATAGTGGTGCTCTATTCGTTATGCATTTTTTGGGTTGTTTACATTTTCAAATTAATGCATAAATAAATCCGCTAAAACAAATACAGAAAATACTACGCTGGCTACTCCATTTGCCGTCATAAAGGCGAGGTTTACGCGTTTCAGATCGTTTGGTTTTACAATGGAGTGCTGGTAGATAAGCATACCAACAAATACGGTAACACCTAACCAATATAACCAACCAAAGTTACCCAGGAAGCCGGCAGCTGCAATCAACAGCGCACTTGCTGCATGTAGTATCTCAGAAACACGCAAAGCATTTTTCTTTCCCAAAACAGCCGGTATTGAATAGAGATCATTCGCCTTATCAAACTCCTCATCCTGCAGAGCATAAATAATATCAAAACCACTAACCCAACATAAAACCGTTACAGAGAACAGTACTGGCAACAGATCGAAGCTGCCGGTAACAGCAAGGTATGCGCCAATAGGTGCAAGCGATAAACCAAGGCCTAACACCAAATGGCATAATGGTGTAAACCTTTTGGTATAACTATAAAAAAGAATAACGAATAAGGCAACCGGGCTTAAATAAAAACACAAGGGATTGATGAACCACGTGCAAACCACAAACGCAACACAATTGAATGTTACAAATAACAAAGCACTGTTTGCCGATACAATGCCTGCCGGTATTTCGCGGATGGCGGTGCGTGGGTTTTTTGCATCAAAACTTTTATCGAGCCAGCGGTTGAAGGCCATGGCAGCGCTGCGGGCAGTTACCATACAAAGTATAACCAATACAAATTTTTGTAAGCCATTATTTGCGGACAAAAAGTTAACCAGATCATTCGTCCAGCCGGTGCTTCTATTCAGGTTCCATTGTCCAAATTTTAAATGAAATATGCCTAGGAAAAACCCAATCATTGCAAACGGCATGGCAAAAATGGTATGACTGAACTTTACTAAACTCAAATAATTTCTTACTGTGCTCATCAATATTTTATTAATAACGAATGTCGCCTTTGCGCCAGCGGCAATGTGCAGTACAAGGCATTTATACCAACCGCGTTTTTATTGAAACCTTGTTCGCACCACTTCCCAAAACACAATACCTGCGGCTACCGAAATGTTCAGGGAATGCTTCATACCCATCTGCGGTATTTCTATGCACCCATCGGTGACTCGCAATACCTCGTCGCTCACGCCTTCAACCTCATTTCCAAATACAATCGCAATAGGTGCATCAGGTCTAAATTTCTGTAGCGATGTACTTCCTACTGTTTGTTCGATCCCATAAACTTTATAACCATGGCTTTTTGCATCAACAACTGCTTCCACTGCCGATGCATAATATATCCAGTCAACCGTTTCGGTTGCACCCAATGCGGTTTTTTGGATATCGCGGTGTGGAGGTTGCGGTGTATAGCCGCAAAGAAAAATGGCCTGCAATAAAAACGCATCTGCCGATCTGAAAACACTACCCACATTATGCATGCTCCTGATATTATCTAAAATGGCAATTACCGGTGTCTTCTCAGCTTCTTTAAACTCCTTCACCGATTTTCTGCCCAATTCATCCATGCTTAATTTACGCATAGCGCCAAAGGTAAATGAGTTAGTATTATTAGTAGTATTTTCAGCGCTGTAACTGTTTTATCACCTAAATGAATCACATGAGAGTCATCAACAAATTTTGTTGCACCTTATTATTATGTACACCGTTGGCTTTATTCGCACAAAGCGAAACCATTGATCTGAAAACCATCCAAAAAATCAGGCAGGAGGAAATGGAACGCTCTCAAGTGATGGACATCGCGTTCCAACTCACCGATGTAAGCGGACCTCGCCTAACTATTTCACCGGGCTTTACCAGGGCGGCAAACTATGCCATCAGCAAGCTTAAATCGTGGGGGTTAACCGATGCAAAGCTGGATGAATGGGGCGATTTTGGCAAAGGCTGGGAAATTGAAAAATCGTACGTAGCAATGTCGGCTCCATATTATAAAGCGCTCACTGGCATACCAAAAGCATGGTCGGCAGGCAGCAATGGTTCAAAAACGGTAGAAGTAATGCTTATATCTGCAACTGATTCTGCTGCCTTAGAAGCTTATCGTGGAAAGCTGGGCGGTAAAATTATTATCATGGACCGCAGCGATGTTTACAAACACAGTTTTACTGCAGATGCTAACCGTTATACCGATGAACAGTTGGAAAAAATGGCAAATGATAAACCGGTTGAAAGAATCCGTGATACCAGCGGTATGCGAAGGAGGAGAGAAATGTTTGCTATGCTACGTGTACCTGCTTTATTGAAAACGATGGGAAAAACGGATGGTGCTGTTGCCATACTCAGTGGCAATACGAGGGGTCACGATGGAACTATATTTGTGCAAGGTGGTGGTGGCTTTAAAACAACCGATCCTGAAAATTTGTTGGATATTATGTTAGCCAACGAAGATTATATGAGCATTGTACGCCTGTTAAAATCGGGCATTCCGGTAAAGCTGGAGGTAGATGTAAAAACTAAGTTCATTTCAGACGATACTAAAGGGTACAATGTAATTGCTGAAATAAAAGGGACCGATAAAAAGCTGAGAGATGAAGTGGATGTTGGGCGGTCACCTGGATAGCTGGCACGGTGGCACAGGAGCAACGGATAACGCTGCCGGCTGCGCCATTATGATGGAAGCGGTTCGCCTTTTGCAAACACTTGGCATTAAACCAAAACGCACCATACGCATTGCTTTATGGAGTGGCGAGGAGCAAGGCATCTTCGGTTCGAGGGGTTATGTAAAGAAAACTTTTGCCGACCCTGCTACTATGCAATTGTTACCTGCGCACGATAAATTTTCGTCGTACTATAACGTTGATAATGGCACGGGAAAGATCAGGGGAATTTATTTGCAGGGAGATTCTGCAGCACGCAACATCTTTACTGCATGGTTGCAACCCTTCAACGATTCAGGCGCCAAAACTGTTACTATTAATAACACAGGCGGTACAGATCACCTGTCGTTCGACGCGGTTGGTTTACCGGGTTTCCAGTTTATACAGGATGAAATAGAATATGATACCAGAACGCATCATACCAACATGGATACGTACGATCATTTAATTGAAGCAGACCTGAAACACAACGCTGCCCTTGTTGCAGCCTTTGTTTACAACGCCGCAATGCGCGACGAAAAAATTCCCAGGAAAGAATTACCAAAACCAGCCGCTAACCAACGGGGGTTTTAATTTGGAAAAGAGGCTAGTTGTTTTGGCAGCCTCTTTTGCTTAGTAGACTACTAAGATTTAATGGATTCTTCAAGGCTATAATAAAATAACACCGTTCTAAAATTTATAACTGTAACCTAACCTGACCACCTGCGTTTCGTAATAGTCAGTAGTTTCATAACGAAAGCCATTGCCGCTAATTTCTTTTTTAATATTGAGTGTATTAAAAATGTCGCTGGCATTAGCGAACAACTCTCCCTTACTTTTTTGAATTTGCTTCTTCAAACCAATATCGGTTGAAAACCTTGAGCCGATTTTCCCTTGCGGAATGATATCGCGTGCTAAGTAAATAGCAGTAACCTGCATCTCCACTTGTTTCGGAAAATGGAACAAACCATTCATTTTAAAATTACCTGATGTTGCATTTTCTTTTTCAGATGAATAAACTGACGGGACAGGATATTTATTAACGCCGCTAAAACCATTGATGATATTCTTATAAATATTACCGCTTATGTTATACGAAAAACGACTGGATACATTTTGTTGCAGCACTACCTCCATACCCGTATTATAACTACGACCGGCATTTTGAAAAACGTTGTAAAGTATATTGCTGCCCGGTGCCTGCGTGGCAATACGGGTGATGGTACCATCAATAATACGGTGGTAAAGGGCAGCGTACAGGCTTCCTTTTTTGTGGTTGTTTTTATAGCCAACCTCAATACTGTTGGTGAATTGCGGTCGAAGAGCCGGGTTGCCAACTTTCAATAATTCAGGCTCATCGTATTTCGGAAAAATACGGATGTCCACTTCATTCGGCCGGTCTACACGGCGGTTATAAAACAGCGATATCTTATTGTTATCATCCAGTTTATACGCCAGCCTTACGTTCGGAAAAGGCTGGGTGTAAGTATAGCCATCGCTTTTGTAAGTATTATGGTTTGGGTTTACTTCATAGTCAACTCTAACATATTCCATTCGTAAGCCAGCTTCTATCTCAAAGGCTTTATCCTCATAAATATAATTGCCATACAATGCGGGTATGGTTTCCTTATAATTGGCATAACCACCGGCATTGCTATCAATCGGTGAATTTTTACCCGGATAAAACTGCATGTTGATCGGGATGGTACGATAACGGAATTTCATTCCCGCTTCTACCCTGCCATGTTTTAAAGGACGCAGGTAATCCACCGTTAAATCATTAACATGTTCATCCGATAATAACTTAAAAGCATCCTGCCCGGTAAATGTGGACATTATGTTGGTGAAGAAGTATTTTTCATCTTCGCGGTGCCAGGTGTAGTTGTAATTGATGTTAAGCAAATGCCCCGGTTGTTTGTATTTATGCTGATAAGAAGCTGAGGCGGTGGCGGTGTATTTTACCTCATCTTCTAAAAATTGCCAAAGCCTGTTTCGCTTAGAAAGATCGTTATTGAAGTAAGGGATATCGCCACGATCGATAATTTTCTCCCGGTTAAAAAGACCCGAAACCGTTAGCGAATTTTGTGGGTCGATGTTATAGTCGATGCCGGTTTTAATGGTGGCATAACTGGTATTTCTATTTCTCTTTACTTGCTGCTTTACAACATCGCCATTGGTATAAGTACGCGTTGTAAACTCGTTACGGTTAAGCGTTTCCGTGTACAGCCAGTCGGCGTTCAAAAAAGTATTCACCTTATTTTTACGGTAGTTGAGCGCTAACGATGGATTTATTTTTGGTGTATTTTGATACTGCGGACGGATGCCCGGAAGGTTCTCCCTTTTTTGCCACAAAGCGCCAAGCCCTGCCGTTAATCCAAACTTGCCGTTAAAGCCCTGTTGCTTATTTTTTTTATAGATGATGTTGATGATACCTGCATTACCGTTTGCATCGTACTTGGCAGATGGGTTATTGATGATCTCTATGCGTTCAATGGCAGATGCGGGAATATTGTCCAGTCCGTCCTGTCCGCCAAAGCCGGTCAGGGCGGTTTGCTTCCCATCAATCAACACAGCAACTTTATCGCTGCCGCGCAACTGCACTTTACCATCCTGCGAAGTGGTAACGCCGGGCAGATTGTTCATTGCCTGTAAAACCGAACCACCACCCTGGCTAACGTTCTCTGCAAGAGAAAAAGTTTTCTTATCCATTTTATCACCAACGCCATTTTGCTGCGTTGCGGTAACGGTAACAGCATCCAGCATTTTCAAATCTTTTGTCAGCTCTATATTACCAAGGTCGAGAAACGGGCTGAGTGTTCCCACTAAAACAGGCAGTTTGCTTGTTTGGTAACCTATGTAAGAAAGTTCAAGTAGGTAGTTACCGCTTTTTATTTCGGTGAGCGAAAACCTACCTTCTTCGTTGGTGATGGTGCCTGCAACAAAGCTGGTGTCGGATGCATGTTTAATGGCAACATTTACATAAGGCAATGCTGCCTTTGTGGTACCATCTTTCAACATGGCCGAAATGGTTACTTTATTAACCTGGGCGAAAACAAATGTGGGAAGAAAGAAAAAGGCGCAATAAATAAATCGTAGCATAAACGGTTGTATCAATTTTGTTTATACGGCGAAAATATACTTTAAAGAAGCGCGAACTACCTATGGAAGTGTTATAGTATTCGCTGTTTCCACCAATCTGCAGAAGCAACAACCAGCTTACACACATAATTATTTACATGAAGAATTTCGGGCTAATAGCATGCGCCTGTCTGCATCCCGCCACGGCCCTGGCAAAAGTAAAAGCCCTACCCATTGTAACAAGGTTAGGTACCAAAATCTTTTCATTGTTTAATCGCGATAGTTGAGCGCCGGCCTTATGTCGCCTAATAATGCTTTGTATTTATAATCGCCTTTTGCTTTAGTAAATTCCTCTTTGGCTTTCACAATCAACAATGGATTGGTGTATAAATCAATGGCGGTAAGTGCCATTGTTTTTGCAGCCACCATCATGCCTTTGGTACCTATTTCGGTACCGCCACAGGCAACGGCCTGCCAGCTATGCGCCGGTGTTCCGGGTACCCAGGTGGCAGCGCTCATACCAACGGTTGGCACCGTGTAACTCACATCGCCTACATCGGTACTACCTCCACCGGGTGGCTGGGGCGTAAATGGTTTTATAGAGTCCGCCCGTTCAATAGCAGGTGATCTATAGCCTATGCTTTTTTGAAGTTGTTTTGCAAATTCCATTTCTGCAGGGGTGTACTTTACACCTCCTACATTTTGCAGGTTCGTTTGCATGATCTCCCCCAATGTTGTGTTTAGCAACAAATCGTGTGTACCACCAATAACAGCATAGTCAACCGTGGTTTCAGTACCCATAGCCGCCCCATTTGCCGCTTTCACTACCCGGTCAAAAATACTCACCACGTCCTCTTTTTTGGGGTGGCGCACATAGTAATAAACCTCCGCAAAATCCGGTACCACGTTGGGCGCTTTGCCTCCACTGGTAATAATGTA
>JANPIA010000498.1:0-41456 GCA_031424735.1 Segetibacter sp. | reverse complement strand
AAAAATCAAAGAGGCGAACGTACAAACCAGTGTCTTTACTTGCCACATAAAACCTGCCCTCAACGGTATTAATCTCCATCCAGGTGATATCGCCGTAATAACCTTTAAACTCGGGAAACACCATGGGCGAATAACCAGTTTGCGTGTTGTTATAATTGTTTTGCCATACGTTTACCGGGGTACCGGCAGTGCGGTTTTTCCATTGCCGGTATGGTCCTTTGCCGAGCCACTTAGCACCAAGCGTAAAATTTTCAGGATAGCTAAAACTTATGCCCGCAAAGGGGTACGAGCCATTCAATTCGTACGAGTATTCAAGGCTCACCCATCCACTTGCAAACATTTTCCATTTTGCATATTTCATGTTGCCATCGTAGGCAAACTCTACAACGTTGCTGTTGCCTTCTTTATATTGTTTGGATGAAACCACCGTTGCATTACCCTGTGCAAGCACCGGACCTTTTGCAAACGACAGGTTATCCATGGTGGTATTTTTTGTACCGGAAAGCATACCGGTTTTTTTATTGAGCATCACCGAAACTTCGCCGCCCTGCAAGGTGTAGGTTGTATCGTTATCAGTTAGGGTAGTAGTGCTATCGCCGGTTACAAGAAAGCCGCTTAACAACTGTTCGTTGCTTTTTACTTTCCAGGTCCATTTATAAATTTCTTTTTTAAAGGGATCAAAGGCAACCAGTACAAGTGCATCGTATTTTTTATAGTCGGCTGGCAGGTTGAGGTGTACAATTCCGCGGTTGCCTGTTGTTACAGATGGAGCAATACCATTCCCTTTTTGTTCCACCGTGTAGCCCGCAATGGTTTCTTTTGGTTTGCGATAATTTACCAACGCCCACTGAAAAGTACATTGATCGATGTTGGTAAAATGAAAGCGGTTCTCCACTTCAACAGCGCCATTAAAATTGGCGGGAAGTTCTTTCATCCATATTTTAACGGGTGAAAAAATTTCGCGCAGCGCAAAAAAACTTCCCTCCTTTTCGCGGTGCGGTCCGAGGATGCCATCAGGTGCGTTCAGGCCGTTTGCATCAATTATATTGTTGAGGTCGGTGCGCACAATCCCTTCATCCACCAACGCCCATATAAAACCGCCACCACTTTTTTTACTCTTCCAATGCAACTCCCAAAAATCGTTCATGGCAGAGCCTCCACCGCCATCATCCTGTGCATGCAAAAATTCGGTGGGCATGTAAATCAAACTATCATTTAAAATTTTTTGAGTGCTGTAATAATCCTCGTAATGGTTACAATCGATGCCGTTGAAAGCGTTGCCGGGGCGGTGATGTGGGTGAATAACTGGTCGCTTGCTAAAATCCCATTTCACAAAATCATCATCCAATTCTTTATTGGTACCACCTTCGTTACCATTGTCCCAAAAAATAATGGAGGGATGATTGATATCGCGTATCACCATTTCTTTCACCAGCGGCTCGCCTGCTTTTGCACTGTAAAATTTTTGCCACCCGGCAAGTTCATCCAACACATATAAACCCATGGAATCACACAGGTTTAAAAAGTTCACATCGGGCGGATAGTGTGAACAGCGTACGGCATTCATGTTCATTTCTTTCAACAGTTGCATGTCCATCATGTCAACCCCGGGGTTTATGGCACGCCCCGTTTCGGGCCACCAAACATGGCGGTTGATACCTTTCATTTTTACCTGTACACCATTTATATAAATGCCATCACCACGTCGCACTTCTATCGTTCTAAAACCAAATTTTTCTGAAGTTTGATAAATTGTTTTACCGGCGTTTTTCAGGTACACGTTTACTTTATAAAGGTTTGGCGTTTCTGAAGTCCATTTTAAAACATTGTTCAATTTCGCAGTTAGTGTAACCAGGGAATCTGTTTTTGTTGCACTGCCATTTGCTGTAGCAATTATCTTTCCTTTCGCATCAAGGATATCCGCAACAACATTCCCCGGCTGCTGCCCTTTTATAAATACCTGCATGGCAAAACTGCCGTCTCCCTTTGCATCAATAGCGGTATAATCAATGTGCTGTTTGGGCATTGCTTCTAAAAACACCGGGCGAAAGATGCCACCGAACACCCAGTAATCTGCCAAACGTTCAGCATTGTTTACACTTGCATCGGCGCTCATTTTACTTACCGTGGCTTCCAGTAAATTGCTTTTGCCATATTGTAATTTATCGGTGATGTTGTATTTGAAACGATAAAAAGCGCCCTGGTGAACAGCGCCTGCAAGCTTGCCATTTATCTTTACTTCCGTATCCGTCATCGATCCATCAAATACAATAAAAACTTCTTTACCCTTCCACGATGCCGGCACATTAAACAAATGTTTGTACATCCCTTTCTCGTCGGCAAATCGAAAATTCTTTCCATAGGTTTTATAATAACGTCCGTAGTTATAAGCGCCAAACCCTTGCTGCTCCCAGTGTGAGGGCACTTGTATCTTTGTCCACTCACCACTGTTTCGCCCGCCGGTACAAAAGAAATCCCAAGCAACCGTGTTCTTACTATCAGTGCCCGATAGATACCTGATCTCTTTAGTTTGCGCATTGGATAGTATGCAGCTGAAAACTAAAAGGAGGAAGAAGAAATGTTTGATCATGTTGTATTTTTTGAGGCAACGTAACAAGAAATAACGAAAGTGTACACCCTGCAAACGAAACTTCCACCGTTTCTTCGGCGTGTTTTGTTTTACTTAATATGATAAGTTAAAGGCGTTAGCGTAACGGGGCCCAATAATCCCGAAGGCAGCGGTTCCCAGGCGGAAGCATCGAATACGCCGTTCTTCAAATTCTCTCGTTTGCGTGCAGACATATTGATGTTATAGAATTTCTTCCACACCATGTTATTCTTATCCATGTAGGCAATTCTATTCGCCATCAGGTTGCTCACTATAACCTCAAGCTTATTACTTTCTTTTAATTGCCCGGCGGGGATGACCACCTGGAAGTTTGGACCGATCAACGTTGCTATTTTTTTGCCGTTTAATATTACTTCAGCAGTTGCATTTACCTTACCGAGGTTGAGCAACCAGGCGGCACATTTAACTGCCGGCCTGCTGAAGGTGCCTGCATATTTTGCCGTGCCCGAAAAATTTTTATAAGCATCCCCTTCCAGTTCGGTCCAGCTCCTCAATTCGTTTACGTTAACCGATGGTGGCATTGCTGGCCCGCCATCAAGAAATGTTAGCGACCAGGTTGCTCTTATTTCTTCTGTTTTGCCAGTGGTTTGAATGTAGGGGAAGTTGTTACCACTTTTCTTTGTGTTGAATAGTTGCACCAGGCTTGATTCAAATGGATCGAGTTGAACCATCACGTCTATCTTCCCGTTTTTATTTGCGCGCCAGTTAGCCAATCCACTGTTACCCGTCATGGCATCAAACATGGCTGCCGATGCAGCTTTGGCATCTAATGTTATCCATTCATTTACTGTTTTATCGCTGCGATTGTTAATAAAGTAGGTGTAACCGTCAGCATTTTTTCTTCTTGTAAACTGCAACCCTTTTTCGCTCATTGTTTCTTTCCGGATGTTTGCTGCCATCAACAAGTCGTTCATATCATCACCCATAAAAAACACACCCTTACCAATATTGGCCCCTTTTACATTGCCGGTTCCAACACTTTTAAAATCCAGTTGCGCAACCATACTTTGAAAGGCTTTTCTTCGCTCTTCAAGTTTATTAAACCCCGGAACATCTTTAGGTAGCTTTTTATACACCAGAATTTTTGCCCCATTTTTTGCGAGGGTGAATAGTTTTTGAAAGGATTGTTCTGTTATGAAATCATTCGCCGGTAATAAAATGGTTTGGTATTGATTTCCCCCGGTTTGCACCTGCACTCCCGATGAAACAAAGTTTTGCAGTTGTTTATCTGAAAAGAAATCGAAGCTATACCCGTGCTTCTCCATCCAGTCGGAACTCTTTTCAAAATCGGTTCCAGCAAACTCGCGTCCCATGCCGTCAAAATGCTGGAGCAAGCTGGCGCCCGGGTCGGAGTACCTATCTGCCAATGGGTAATAAACAAGGATATCATTATCCGGTTTGCCACTTTGCATAAACGATTGCACACGGGCAACATAGTTGTTGAGTGCATGAAAATCTTTCCACTGCGGGTTGGTTTGCTGAAAATGTACAGCCGCATAAAACAACCAGCCGGGCCATTGTTCTTCTTTCGGTGAATAGTTAACGCCGTGATAAAAAATGTGGTTGACACCGCCAAGTATAAAAAGGTCCAGCGCCTTCTTCACATCGCCCAAGGAGGAAAGAAAGTGTTCGTTTAACCAGGTGGCTGATTCAGATGATGTAAGCTTTTTACCCATTACATGCGATACCGAAGTAGCGAATTTGTAACGAAGAATATCATCCCCTTCGGTTTCCGGTATATCGATGGCACCATAGAGGTCTAACAAATTTGCAGGTGAGCCATGCGACTGGTTACGGATGATGGCACCTTTGGTTGTACCCCACTTTTTCCATTGCTGTGTAAAGTCTTCTAAAATAAGGTCACCAATTGTAGTTCTGTAATCATACAGTACCCTGCTGTTCATGTCCGCATTGCTTTTACCAAACAGTGCAGGCACATAGTTGCGAAGGTCGTACCCCCTTCTTTTTTCAAACTCGGTTAAAAAGTTGTTTGTCCAGTTACTTTGCCCGCGGGCGTCATCTACTTCATAACTATCATTGAACAATGCCCGTATGTAAGAAATGTCGTGCCCTTTAAAAGCTTCATCAAACCTTTTAAAATAATGTTTTAAAGCATCTGCTGAAAAGTGATCGATGGCATATCCTTCGCCACCGGGTGCGGCACGCTCCACCATCTTTCCGTGCAATCCCTGGAACAATGCATACAACGTCCACTTGCCACTACCCGCCGGTGCGGTCCAGTTCAGTTTGTTAAAGGTTACCTTATCGGTCAGGTTGATAACGTCTCCCTTATCGCTGTAAGCCATCATCAATTGAAGCGGTAACTCCACCGGAAATTTTACCTGGTCCAGTGCAAGTTGCTGCAGGTTGGTGTTCTCCGCAATCACGGGTTTTATGTCTTCAATTTTTGGCGTTTTGGTGTTGGCTGTTCGTACCCATGGCTCCTGTTTATACACGATCACTTCGTTAAGTTGCTGACCGGCTTCTACCTGGTATGTTTTATAAACGATGGTTTTACTTGCTTCTTTATCGGTGATGGTTGGTCCGCCAAAAGGCCAGCCTGTTCCGTTAGCTAAATCAATTCCTAATCCCAAACGTTTACCTTCCTTCAAAGTATGATCCAGCATACCCATCCATTGCGGCGATAAAAAATCGATGAACTGTTTTTCATACCCAACAACGCCATATATGGGAGTTACTTCCAAACCACCCAGGCCCGCTGCTTTGTAATCCTGCATGTTCGCCGTCAGGTTCGTTTTATCAACAGCGCTTCCCTCCCACCACCAACGTGCCCATGGCTTGGTTTGCTGGGTGATTGCCGGCCATTTTACTTGAGCGATGGTAGTGCCTGCCACAACTACCAATGCTATTGCTAATACAGTTTTTTTAAGCATCGTTATTATTTTTATAACAGATCACATCCCCCTGGTATTTTCGAGAGTAGTGATCGTATCTGTAGTTAAAGTTATCTCATCTGGATTGCACATTGCACCAATAACTAGCCCCCCGCCACCCGGTTTATTTCTACTGCATATACCTGGCTTTCCCCTTCAAAATTCGCACGGAAGATGATCCACTTATTGTCGGGCGAAAAATGAACATTCGGTTCTAACTTATAACCATGGTGTTGCATGTTCACCAGTTTTTCCGAAATAAATTTATCGCCCTGCGGGCGGAATAAATATATCCATCTTGCATCCTTTGCTTTAGCCACCTGGCCTGAGTCCGCACCATCGCCACAAAACAATTTTTGATCGCTGCTGATGTTGAAGTGGATGGACCATTCGTTGCGGGTAAGAGAGTACTTTTTTTGCTTCAGCGTTTTTACATCCGTACCAGCCACGTAAAACGTTACACTGCGTGGCTGTTGCAGGTCAAACCAAATTGTTTTACCATCGGGCGACAACCATTCGTGCCCGGCTATCTCCATATCCATCGTTCGTTTATGCATAAGCTTCACTTCCTTCGAATCTATATCAATGGTCCATATCCTGTCTACTTTGTGCCAGGGACCTTCGTGGCAAAACATTAATAGCTTTGGGTCGGTAGGTGAAAACTGTACATGACCTAACCAGGTATTTTCGGTATGGATCGTACTCAGCTTTGCCGTTTTCAGGTCTATCTTCCAAAGGTCGTTGGGCAACTTCGCATCGTAAATCCGGTTGAAATAATCTCCTTTGTTCGGGTATTTTTTAAGAATCTCTTTTTGTTCGTCGCTTGCTTTTGCGCCAGCCATTACGGTTTCATCAGCGTTAATGGTGGTAATACTTCCCTTGTAATTTGCCGGGAAAACAAATAGCAGTTTCGTTTTTTTTGTTTTGATGTTGGTAGAGAAAACGCTATCCTTTACCTGGTAATATATATTGCCGGTTTTCTTTCCAATAAGTTCACCGTTCATCGGTGAATTTTGGTGCGTTACCTGTTCAATCGCCAGTGATTTTAAGTCTACCGTAAAAGCCTGTTTTCCTTGGCTGCTGGTATTGTAAAACAACATTTTACTCCCAAAAAAAGGGTTGTTATGAAAATAAAAACTCGCGTTGTTTCCTTCAATTCTCGATAGCCGAATTACCTTATGACGTGTGTCTTTATCTATCCATTCATCCGGCATTTTTTTACCGCCGGTTTCCAGTAGTGGCTGGGCGCCAAGGGTTAATGTTTGCCAAACTGTAAGGCACATAAGCAGGGTGATCGTTTTATTTATTTTCATATGGCTTGTGTAAAGTGGTTATTAGTTTTTAGATTGATAGCGTGGGGTTATTTGCTGCAAACCTATTTTTGTATCGATGTATTTTGAAAGGTCTTTTAAAGCGATCACCTTAAAATGATGATCGTGGAGGTACTTCATGTATTCTTTGAAGATTGCAGGCGGTGTGGTAACCCAATCGTGTTCATAATCCGGAACACCATGAATTGTCAGCACTGTTATTTTTCCATCCCGGGCTTTTGAAAATGCATCAAAAATTTGGAGGCGGTTTAATTTGGTTGTAGTAAAACCGGGTATCAGGTATGGATGATCTGTTAACGGATCGTATGCGCGGTCTCCGCCAGTTCGGGCAAATTTATAATGTTTTTCCTGCAAGGTTTCCGTTGCCATTGGGTGTGTATCATAACCTGGATAAGCAAACGACAAGGTCCGCTGCATATGGAGCGAATCAAACTTACGTTCAACATATTCCAATTCGTTTACAAACTGCTCCTTCGTTAATTTATTTACATGTTTATGTGTGCGGGTATGATTACCAACTTCAAAACCCATGCTATTTAACTCAGCCATTTCCTTCCACGACATATACTTGCTTGTATCGGAAAAATTTGGTGGGAATTCGCATACAAAAAAGGTTGCGCCGAAACCATACTTTTTTAGCAAGGGAGCAACATAGGAATAATGTGTTTTCACTGCATCGTCAAACGTTAATACCACCAGTTTATCAGGGATATTTTTTTTGAGTATCGGCGATGTTAATGACGTTTTAGTGGATTGGCAGGCTGTAAAAATTATTAGGAAACAGGATGCACTTACAACAATAGCGGGGCGTTTTACAAAGTAAAAATTCTGCTTATTATATATTGAAAAGGATGGCATCGTCAGGCAAACTAAAAATAGTCTTACCCATATTGTAATCATCCTGCACCATCCTGAAAAAACACTTACACGTTAGGTAATTTTAAAAATGAACGGGGACGCGGTCATATACTTTCCACCCTGCGAGGTAGTAAATAAATAGGTTGGCTTGCCTGCCTGGAACAATAGCTGCGGTCTTTCAAACCGTCCATATTTTTTCAGGTGTGGCGGTGCCGGCGGCTGGCTTATATATTTATCGGCGCCATAGTAAGCAATCCTGGGTTCGTTCCACTTAATGCCATTTTTTGATTCCATAATGATGCCCACTTCATGGTTGTAAAACCCCATGTCTCTTGAGATCATTTTAAATTTTTTCTTTTCCATCCAAACAAATGCATCTTCAAACTGCCGGTTGTTTCCCCTTCCTGAAAAATCAATGATTGGATTAGCATTCACCTTTATATAAGGACCTTCCAATTGGTCTGCAATGGCAAGCCCGTATTTCCGGTTGCCTTTTATGAGCGGGTCGCTTGCCGTTTCATATTCCTTTGTATTCCACGATTTATAATAAAGCCAATATTGCCCGTTGGGATGTTTTAGAAAAGCAGGGTTTGTTGTACAATGATCGTCCCATGTGCCGGGTGCGCCAGTTTCCAGCAAGGGCTTTTCCGGTCTAAGCCAGGGTCCTTCCAACTTGTCGGCAAAGGCAACACCAATGCGCTTTGTATTTGTTTTGCCATTGCTATTGCCCATGTAGAAAAGACAATATTTATTATCTACTTTTTTTATTAGAGGATTGTGGCAGGTTGTTGCATCGAAATACCCGGGGCGCGGTGAAAAGATCACTTCCTGAAACAAGAAAGGTTGTTCGGGACTATCGGATACAGCATGTGCTATCTCGCTCCCACGTATCCATCCACCCATTCCCTTTTTTGCGTCCCATCTCGAAAAAAATAAATGGATCTTTCCATCTTCGCCTTCAATAGGACTATTGCACCAAACGTAATACCCTTCCATTTCCAATGCTCGTCCAACTGGTTGCAAATGCTTTTTAAAAGATGATATATTGGAATCAAAAAAACCATTTGAAAGTGACGGCAATAAAACACCAGCTGTTGTTATGGATAGTTGGGCAAGGAAATCTTTGCGCGTCATATGGCTTTTCCAGTGGTTTGTTATGGAAATAACATGCTGCATCAAGTTTGCTGTAAAGGCACATTTTACAACGAAACATACCAGGAAAAATAAGAGCTCCCTATGTGCAAACTATGTTTCTAGGGGTCTAAGTGGTAAGCTTCTTTTGTTTACAAAACAACATGCTATTGATTACAAATTGATATGCTAATACCCGGGATTCTGCGTATACAAATCCTGCTTTACATCCAGCTCCGACTGTGGAATTGGATAGATGATATAATTTTTTTGAAACGGCTGCATTTGCTTTTGCACATCTTCAACCGCAATCCAGGTTGGAATAACTGTTTCTACCAAACCGCTTCTCACAAGGTCGTGCCAGCGGGAACCTTCGGCGGCAAACTCTTTTCTTCTTTCATCCATTAATTGTGCAAGTGTAACGGTAGTAATTACCGGCAAACCTGCCCTCTGGCGAACCTGGTTAACAATAGCAACTGCTTCCGCCTGTGTTCCACCTGTTGCACCCTTCAATATACATTCAGCCTTCATCATCAATACATCGGTATAACGCATGGCGATAAAGTTGATGGGCCAATCAACCCTGTTAGCAGGTACCTTTGTAAGGTCTACATACTTCTTAAAAAAAGAACGCGTTTCAGTAACTCCATTGTAGGTGAAGCCACTTTGCACCGAGAAAGCTTTACGGGTATCGGCCGTAGCAAACGAGTTTAAGAAGTCGTTTGAAATAGGACGAATGGTTAACCCACCCTGAACCGCTTTACCCAACGATAAAAACCAGGAGTCGGGAATGAGCGCCCATGGAAAAGTAGCACCCACAACCGGGTTTGCACCGGTGATGTATTGAACATCAAAAACAACTTCGGAATTATTTTCGTTGGTATACGAAAAGATGGAAGGATAACTTGCAATGAAGGCGTATTTGTTACTGTTGATCACTTCATTCAATAACGTGAGGGCAGCATCCCACTCGTTAACACCTAAACCCGGACCTTCAATGCCATAAGTAGGGCCAGAACGCGTCATGTACACCAGGGCCAGGATTGATTTAGAGGCATATTTGGTTGCCCTTCCTTTGTCGGCCGCAAGATATACTTCCGGCAAATTATCACCGGCAAATTTCAGGTCTGCAATAATGAGTTTGTACACATCGGTTACCGAACTTCGCGGTATCGACAATGCTTCATTGGCCGTTACCGGATGATCGATCACGGGTACTTTTCCAAAGTATCTAACCAGGTCGAGATAGAAAAAAGCACGAAGGAATTTTGCTTCCGCTTCAAGACGCATTTTTAAAGCAGCATCCGTAATTACTCCGCCATTTTTTTGTAGTTGTTCCAATAAAGTATTTGCCCTGAAAATGCCAGCAAAGTTTGCTGACCATGCTTCGTTGATGTATACATTGCCTGCGATGGTTTTATGAAAGCTGTTGATACCTTCCCAATCGCGAACGCCACCATCGGATACTGCATATAAATTATCTGAACGCGTTTCCGATAAATTCAGCAGCCTGTCAGGATAAGCTCTTAATGAACCATACACTGCGTTACTTGCTTGTATGAACTCGCTGGTTTGCGTATAAAAAGTTGCGGTGGTTGTAGCAGAAATGGGGATCAGGTTTAGCTCCTTTTTGCAGGAAACTGCCAACAGCATAACACCTATCATTACCAATAAAAATACCTTTTTCATATAGATTACTTAGACGATGAATTAAAATGTAAAATTGAGTCCGAATATTAATGACCTTGGTAAAGGAAGTCCACCATAGTCGCCTGGTTCAGGAAAGGCAGTACTTCCGCTCAGGTCGGTATTCGTTGCTTCGGGGTTGAAGCCGCCAACATATTTATCTTGACCAAAAAAGTTCTCCAGTGTGAGGTAAACACGTGCACCTTGTATTACCGGTGTTTTTAATACCTTACCCAGGTTATAGCCCATGGTTATATTACGCACCCTAAAATAGTTGGAAGAATACAACCAATCGGTATTAATGATGCGGCCAAATGTAGAGTAAACTTTTCCAACAACTCCCTTACCTGGATTGGTTGGTGAACGCCACCTGTGGCGATAGGTTCCCAATGCATTATCCGTAAAACCTTGCCCGGTTCGTCCCAATGCCCTACCTAACAATGAGTAAATGGAACCTCCATTTTGTCCCTGCACCAATACAGACAGATCGAAGCCATGGAACTTAAATGAGTTAGTGATACCCCATGTATATTTTGGATTGGGCTGACCAACGATCTGGCGGTCGTTTGCATCAATCACTTTATCACCATTAAAGTCTTCATATTTAGGATCGCCTACGGTTTGCGAACCGAATAGAGCCGCTCCCTTGTTTATATCTTCCTGTGAAAGAATTCCTACCTGCCGAACCGCATAAATGCTGTACATAGGTAAACCCACCTTTAAAATTGAGTGCGCAATATCGAACGACGAAGGAATAAGTACCTGCTGCTGTCCGCCTGCAAGCGCAACTACTTTATTGGTATTATGGCTCAGGTTAGCAGAGGTGTTCCATTGGAAACTACCGGTAAGGTTACGGGTTGTAAGCTCAAGTTCCCATCCCGTGTTTCGTGCACTGCCTGCATTACTTAAATAGGTGGCAAACCCGGTTGCTGTTGGTATAGGTACATTCAAAAGCAACGCGGTATTCAGCTTATCGTAATAATCGAACGATGCGGTTATGCGGTTGCGGATCAAACCAAGATCAAAACCTATATTATAGGTTTCTGATTTTTCCCAAGTGAGATCGGGGTTGGTTATACCTGCCGGCGACTGACCAATAACGGAAACACCGTTGAATGTATAATTGTTGGTACCCAAAGTTGGGATGGTAGAGTAATCACCAATATTATAGTTGCCCGACTTGCCCCAGCTTGCTCGTAGCTTCAGGTCGGTAATTGCCGGTATGGACTTCATAAAGTTTTCTTCCGAAATTCTCCAGCCTATTGAAGCGGAAGGGAACAGCCCCCACTTGGTGTTTTCGCCAAACCTGGAGGAACCGTCTCTACGTAAACTTGCACTTACAAGGTACTTGCTTCCATAAGCATATTGCACCCTTCCAAAATAGGAGATCAACGTGTTTTTTGATTCTGTAGTATTGCCGGTGATCGCGTTTGCAGAATTTAGTGTTGTGATCACATTGCTGCTAAAACCTGTAGCTGAGTTCAGCCTCGACACTTCAATTTTATCGGCGTTATAGGAAGCGCCTGCAAGCGCAGAAATATCGTGCTCACCCTTTATTGTGGTGTTGTAAGAGAGTGTGTTCTCATTTACAAAAGTTTGCTTTCGCAGGGTGCTGTAATTGCCCGAGGTAAGTGCTGTTAGCTGTGCCTGACGTGAAGCCAGGTTACTTGCAATGCTGTAAGGCGTATAACCCTTTGAAGTGTTATCGGTGTTATCGAGGTTGACGGTTGTTTTAAATGCGAGTCCTTCAAAAAGCTTGTATTCGCCGGAGATGGTGGTAAGTGTACGGAAACGCTTGGTTAAACCGATGGTATTTTGCAGTTTACCAATGGGGCTGTTTGGTGAAACACTCCAACGGTACGAGTTGTTATTGCCAACATTCGGGTACAAACCCATTGTATCTTCCTGCACTGGTGTAAAGCTTACCATCTGGTGAAGAATATTATCTTTCCCTTCTACACCCGGATCGTTGATAACAGAGTAGGATGGTGCTATGTTTATTCCAAACTTTAATCGTTTGCTGGCATTCACTTCAACATTTGCTCTGGCACTATAGCTGGTAAAATCGGTATTGATTACCATGCCCTCCTGTTTTCCATAGTTACCCGACACATAGTATTTTACAAATTCGCTACCGCCGCTTGCAGAAAGCTGGTGGTTTTGTACGAGTCCTTTTCTAAATCCTTCATCCTGCCAGTCGATAAAACGCAAACCAGGATGCCCTGGTTGAAACCAGCGATCATCCGTCATAAGCCCTGTATTAACCGTACCTGGAGCAAGACCTAGTACAACACGGCGCTGTTCGTTGGTTTGTGTTGCCGTGCGACCAGTAGCAGAAGCTACCCAGGCAGCATTGATCATTTCTGTAGATCGATCTATCCATTCTTCCGCATTCAGCATATCCAATTTACGGCTGCGTTCAACATAGCCTACATAGGTATTCAAACCAATTTTGGCCCGGCCGGTTTGTCCTTTTCTTGTAGTGATGATGACCACACCATTTGCAGCCCGGGAGCCATAGATGGCAGCAGCAGATGCATCTTTTAATACCTGTATCGATTCAATATCGTTCGGGTTGATATTATCCAATGGGTTACCCGAACCAAAGTTACCCGAAGCATTTGGCGCAGCAGTTGCCAGCGGAAAACCATCAATTACATACAAGGGTTCGTTACCAGCGGTAATAGACCCGGTGCCACGCACATTAATACTTAATCCTTTACCCAACGCTCCTGTAGTTTGCTTTACCTGCACACCGGCTAGCTGCCCAACCAATGCCTGGTCAACCCTTGTTACTGGACGCTCATCCAGGTTTTGTGCGTTAAACGTGGCGACTGCTCCTGTAACGTTTTTCTTTTTTTGCGTACCATATCCCACTACAATTACATTCTCCAACGAATTGTTGGCTGGCGACATGGAAACAGATACATCCTGTTTGCCGTTTAAAGACACCTGCTGTTCGCCAAAACCAACATAACTAAAAACCAGCACCGCATTGGTTGAAGGAACATTGATCTGGAAGGAACCATCTGGCTTTGTTACCGTTGTTGCCTTACTGCTCTTCACCTGCACGGTCACCCCACTTAAAGGTTCGCCCGTTTGAGAAGTTACCTTGCCAACTACGGGTAATGCAGTTTGAGAATAAGCAGTAAAAACAAAGAGTAGGGAAAGCAAAAAAGCAACACTCAGGCGTTGTAAATAGATTTTCATTGTGCAATCGTTTAATAGAAGAGAAGTAATAAAAGTATTGATGGACCATTAAAGCATTATCCTGTACTATCCTGCGAAAACGTTATAATCTACGTGTAATCAACAAAGATCTACCATACATTATTGAAATAGCTTATCCCCAATTGCAACAATACCAACCGTACTTTTATCAAGGCATCTAAAAAATAAACCATTCAAATCAATGCAAAAAAATATTACACATGATCTTATATAAAACCTTGTTTGTAGTTATTGTACTTATGCAACTCATGTTTAGTTGCAAAACGCCTAAACCAATAAAACAGCAAACCCATTTTGTTGACCTGTTTAATGGAACGCTAGATGAGTGGAAAGGAGACACAACATACTGGCGTATAGAAAATGGTATTGTAACAGGTGAAGTAACTCCGCGAACCTTATTAAAACGAAATTCATTTTTGATATGGCAGGGAGGTGAGCCTGCAAACTTTGAACTGAAAGTTACCTACCGTATTTCCGCCTTGGGCAACAGTGGCGTTAATTACCGGAGCAGGGAAATTGACTCTTTACCATTTGCCCTCAAAGGCTACCAGGCTGATATTGATGGCAAGGATAAATATGGACTGGGTTATCCGCGATACACTGGTCAAAATTATGAGGAAAGAGGCAGGCAATTTCTTGCTTTACGCGGACAACGAGCAGAGATAAAACCTGGAGGCAAACCCTTTGTAACCGATACAATTGCCAGCAATGAAATGCTCTTAAAAAGCATTCGCTACAGCGATTGGAACGAACTGAATATAGTTGCCATTGGCAATAACCTGAAACATTTTATCAACGGCACACTCATGAGCGAGGTAACAGACAATGATGCCAACAGCAGAAAGATGAAAGGATTGATTGGTGTACAAGTTCATGTTGGTCCGCCAATGAAAATAGAATATAAAAAATTTAGCCTGAGAATATTGCCATAAAAAGAAAACTACCTGATACCTGAAAATGTAGGATAGCTGGCTAAACGTATTTAAATCTTTCCGAAAAAAATGCGATGCATTGTTACTTGTCTTTACTAAACTCACGCCTTATAAACAACTTATTGTTTCGTTGTAAAGTAGGCCACCCTTTCTCATCCATGTAAAGCGTTTTTATATTCAGTAGCGACGTACCGTTTGCATCACGTGTGTATGCATGATAGACGATGAAGGTTGAATCTCCTTCTGTAAAAAATCCGTTGTGACCGCGACCAGGTTCCGTAGAATCACCTGCAAGAAAAAGAGAGTAATTATTATCCATCCAGCTTTTCCCTTCTTTGTTAAGATAGGGACCTGTTACCTCTTTGGAACGACCCATTACGATTTGATACGTGCTTTGCATGCCCTTACAACAAATGCCACGCGAAGCAAAAGTGTAATAATACTCCATCCCTTTTATTACAAAAACACCCTCACCCAGCGATGTTGTTATGGTGGTGATGAATGGCGTATCGGTTAATAATTTCCCGGTTTCCGGGTTCAGTTCCACTATGCGCAAACCCGCCTGGTACGATCCGTAAAACAACCAGTGCTTACCATCCGTATCTATAAAAACGTTGGGGTCGATCACGTTTACTTTGCTGCCCCCGTTTTTATAGCTGATCACCTTGCCTTCATCAACCCATTTGTATTTCGGACTGGCCGTATCCAGTGTTGTATTGGTTGCATAACCGATGCTGGAGTTAAAATTCATCCACGCCGAAACCGAATAGTATAAATGATACTTACCGTTGCGATAAAATATATCCGGCGCCCAAAGGTTTTCGTCCTGGTTTGGTATATCAGTTTTATGCCATGCCGGAAAGCTACCAGGTTTAAACACACTGCCCGCCCGTTTCCAGTTTATTTTATCGGCCGAAGTTTTTATGCTCACGCCTTTACCGGTATGAAAAACATAGTAGCGGTCACCATCTTTAATCATTACCGGATCGTGTACCCGTAAATCACCCTTTAGCGGATTAATGGTATCCTGTGCGGGTAGCGATGTACAAAATATCCAGGTAAGTAAAAGTGCCGGTAGCTTCATTGGTTTTATCCTTCAATTACCAATCCAACTTTAACAATGATACGCCCTGGCGTGGTAAATTTATTTCAATTAAGAGGACACCATTTATCACCTGTTTCGTTTCCGGCTTGTTCAGCATGTGCAATTGCCCTGTTTTTTCAAGTGTTTTAATCTGCCCGTTGGTGGGCGATTGTGGTGAACCCATCTTCTTCCAAACCTCGTACGAATTGCTATGCTCCTGGTCGATGCGGTAATGCGAAAGCTTAACTTTTTTAGCAGTTAAACCTTTTACAATAACAGGAAATTTTGCGCATTCATCGAGACTGTCTTCATCATGATAATTAAAAACCATTACTGCAACCGACTTATTGTTTTTAGATGCAATAGCACCAATATCGGTTTGACGCCGTACACTCGAATCCAATATTTTTTGCAGTGGGTACATATTGCCGGCCTGCACATCAACCCGTTTGCCCGACATCATCCCAAACATCCTGAACACATTTAAAACCGGTTTATCAACACCATTGGTTGCAAGGTCTCTAAAACCATAAAACCAGGGCTGATCTTCAAACTCAAAAGCCCAGGTAACGGCACCAACCAGGTTCGCGCCATACTTATCGGCAAGCTGGTACTTGCGTGCAAACGATGCAGCCGTATAACTTGAATACATGGTACCGTTGCGATAAGCGTTGGATGGATTGGTTGCCATGCCACATGCCGCACAACCTTCGGGGTCGGATTCGCCAATTACGATCGGTATGTTTTTCAAACCCGGGAAGGAAGTGATCAGCTTTAATTCCTCGTTTATGTTTTGCAATTGTTGCTTCACATTCATGACCACGGTTTCGCCAACCAGCCGGGGCGATCCTTTAGTAATGATGAGAATATAAATGAATTAGCACACCGTAACAACCAGGTAAACTATGTGAACAGATTTATTCGGGCCGGCCCTTTTTTGCGATATTATAAAAAAGTCAACCTCATTTTATTGCCGCGTGTTTATATTGTTTCCATTTTTGATTTGATGGTAGTGATGCAGGAAATAATTACGTTGTGGTAATCATTCATCGGCTTTGTATTCATCTATCAATTTCCATCAGGCTTTGCAGCAGCAACAGATGGACTTAACGGCCAGTAAAATGTAGAAAAATGATCTGGCTTCGCCGGATCAAAACCGGGTGTTCCGGGTTTGAAATGTTTGGCAAGTTCCGGTACACTTTCCTTAATACCCTGTACCATAATCCTTGCTATTTCGTAGGCGCCAAACGGGGAGAAGTGGGTATCATCCTTTACATCCGTAGTTCTACCCGGGTACGCATTGGCCGCAAAATGTACAAAAGCTTTTATCGACTCAACAGGTCCCCATGCTTCGTACATGGTTTTACTCATTGTGTTTAAATCGATCAGGGCTACGTTTTCTTCCTTCGCTGTCTGGCGCACTGCTTCTGGGTAGTCGCCAAGTGTTTGCATGATCTTGCCATTCACATCAAAACTTCGGCGCATCATAGAAGTTACCAGCACGGGTATCGCTCCCTTCTTTCGCACTTCAGCAATAAAATATTTTAAGTCTTTTTTGTAAGTAGTGTAAGCGCCAACGCCTGCACCTTTCTGCTTCTGATCGTTGTGGCCGAATTGTACAAATGCATAGTCACCGGCTTTCATTAAACTAAGCTCTTTTTCGAAACGCCTCTCCGCAATAAAGCTGCTCAGCGACTCGCCGGACTCTGCATAATTTGCCACTGCAATTTCTCCGGGTTGAAAAAACGATGGTATCATTTGTCCCCAGGCGGTATAAGGCTCCTCCGCCTGGTCAACTTCTGTTGAATTGCCTGCAAGGAAAACGTTAATAACATCCGCGGTGGCGGGTGTTATTTCTATGGCTGCAATTTTTGGTTCTTCACCATTGAATTCAAGGGTTAGTTTATTATCCCAGTGAAAGTAATTTCTTTCGCGAGGCTTCAAGCGCACTTTGCTATTGCCATTGCTTGTCCTGATAATGCTATCGCGAATATGGAGGGTAAAATAAACGGTTGTTAATTCACCCTTTTTGGTTTTTATCCTGTTTACCATCATCCGCCTGCATTCCGCACGAATGGCAGCATCGGAAGTACCTTCTTTATCGCCAAGGGTTAACTTTACATTGTAGTTTCCTTCCGGTATTTTAATAGAGAAATAGAAAGGCTTTTTGCTTGTTACAAAGCCATCGCTAACAGTGTTGCTTCCACCTCGATCAACCATATTAACAGATGCACCCTTTTCAAAACCATAACCGGTTTGCTCGCTGTAAATAACGGATGATTTAACCGTTGTATAACCAGCAGCAGTGGTACCACCAAAATCAAATTTCATACTCGCAGCATTGCCTGCCAATGGTGTTTTAGTGCCGTCGCTTGTTATTGATTTTTTTGTTGCACAGGCGCACATGGCAAAAACAAACAGTAGTATTACATAGTTTTTTTTCATCGTTGTAATTTGTTTTTAAACACCCATGAATGTTCTTAAAACAAGGTTTAAAAAAAATTCGTCCCCTCCTTGGCAGGAGGGGGAAACCATTCTGAAAGTGTTTACAGTTTTTATAAAGTTTCAATTTTTCGTCTTAAATCCGTCACCCCCAATAACCGCGTCATAACCTCAATCCTCTCCGCAACAATTTCCCCGCCTGCCAAGGAGGGGACCGATTTTTTACCCAGCAAAAAATCAGGGGTGGTTGCCACCTGTTACTTCATACCGCTTACCAGCACTTGTTGAAAACGTAGTAACATAATGTGTTTGATTAGACAACTCAACCGGCTGGCTAACGGCTTTTATACCTTTTACATTAACCGGAACAGAGGTACGTAAAACACAAGTCCCGCCTGTCTTTGAAACAATTACAGCTTTAGAGAGCATCCCTGCATTCCAGTACATATCCACCATAAAATTACCGCGGGCAACCAGCCCTTTTACTGAACCGGTTTTCCATGCAGATGGTAAAGCCGGCAGTAACTGCACCTGTTTTAAATGGCTCTGCAACAACATCTCCGTAATGCCAGCCGTTGCACCAAAGTTGCCATCTATTTGAAAAGGTGGATGTGTATCAAACAGGTTGTTCATAGTGGACTGCTTCAACAGTTCCTGGTACATTTTGTATGCATGGTCACCATCTAACAACCGTGCCCAAAAATTGATCTTCCATGCTTTGCTCCAGCCAGTACCGCCATCGCCACGAACCTCCAAAGTTTTACGACTTGCTTCTGCAAGCTTTGGATCTATTAAGGGGGAAATTTGCCTGCCAGGGTGTAATGCAAACAGGTGCGAAACATGCCGGTGTTGCGGGTCCTCATCTTCCCAATCGCCATACCATTCTACCAGGTTTCCTTTTCTACCAATTTGCAACGGACTAAGCATAGCGCGTTTTTTCTTTAGCAACTGCGCAAAATCTTTATCTATTTTTAAAATGCTGTCAGCTTCTATAATGTTAGTGAACAGGTCCCAGATTATTTCCATATCCATAGCAGAAGCAATGGTGACGGTGCCTTTAAAACCTTTGGGATGCAGGTAAACATTTTCAGGCGAAGTGGATGGTGCTGTCACCAAAACGCCATCCTTTTCTACCAACCAGTCTAAGCAAAATTCAGCAGCGCTTTTCATTAATGGGTAGGCTGTTTCTTTCAAAAACTTCTCATTGTTGCTAAAGCGATAATGTTCGTATAAATGCTGGCTTAACCACGGGCTTCCTAACGACCAGTTTGCCCACTTGGGATCGCCGCCGCCTTCGCCAACAGGATTGGTTTGCGCCCACATATCGCTGTTATGATGCACCGCCCAGCCGCGCATATTGTAATAATTTTTTGCGGTGGCTGTTCCGTTTTTTGCCCACCGTTTTATTTGTTGAATAAGCGGCTCTGTAAGTTCAGAAAGATTAACTGCCTCTGCCGCCCAATAATTCATTTGTACGTTAATATTGGTGGTATAATTACTCCTCCACGATGGGCGAATTTCCTTGTTCCAAATGCCCTGCAGGTTGGCTGGAATGCCACCGGGACGGGAGCTGCAGATAAGCAGGTATCTTCCAAACTGGTAATATAATTCTTCCAGAGATGGATCTGCTTTACCGGCTTTATAATCTGCCAAACGTATGTCGGTTGGCACATTGGGAGCCGGTTGTTCGGTTAATGAAAGCGTTACCCTGTTGAAGTAATTTTGGTAATCTTTTAAATGTGCATCTAACAGTTGTTTGTAGGTTTTTTTACCTGCCGCAGCTAAATAATTCTTTGCTAACCTCTCCTCATCCTTACCATCTTTATCAGGAAATTTCTCGTACCCATTATAGCTTGTTGCAGCAGATACATACAATATCACTTCAGTTGCATTTGCTATCACTAACATACTATCGTTTTTGCTGATGTCGCCATCCTGCTTAACTACTTTAACCCTGAATTGGAAGCGCATTCCATCCTGGTGCAAACTGTCTTCATACACGAAGGGCTTTGGGTTTCTTCTTTCGTCGTTGGTGATGCGTGCTTTGCCTTTTAGCACAATTTCATTTTCAGCCGTCAGCATTCGTTCAAAACTCAATTCGTGCTGTACACCAATGCTGATGTTCAAAGCTTTGGATTTGTTTGCTGTTAGCCGTAAAACAATTAGCTGGTCGGGTGCAGAGGAGAACATTTCTCTTGTAAACTCAACGCCACCGGCCGTAAATTTCGTAGTGGAAGTTGCTTTGGAAATATGGAGATCGCGATAATAATTGGAGGGTTCACCAATGTATTGTTGCTTTAAAATTAGATCGCCCAATGGCTGGTACATTTCCGTATTGGGTCCCTGTATCTTTCGTAATAAGCGAACCGCCTGACCAATGCTATCTTTAAAAAGCAGGTCACGCACGGGTTGCAAATATTTTACCGCTTCGGGGTTTGGGTTGAGGTTTACAGGACCGCCTGTCCAAAGCGTTTGTTCATTCAATTGTATCAATTCACTGCCTGGTCGTCCAAATATCATGGCACCCAAACGCCCGTTGCCAATGGGTAATGCTTCGTTCCAATCTTTTGCCGGCTGATTGTACCAAAGCACTAAACTTTTTTGTTGGGCGAAGGCTGTTTGGGCGGCAAGTAGTAGTATCAGCAATCGTTTCATCAGGCAGATTTCTTTATAAACGTTGACAATCGTTGGCATGATGCAAGGCATCTATCAAAACCAGTTCATTAAATTATTGGCGGCAAAAAATTACAGGAATGAAATGTAAACAAACAACGTGTTTAACTATCCTGTACCATCAGGATTTACTTTGATGTAGCTTAATAAATTTAGCAGTAAACGTTTTACCAATTATTAGAATGCACTATCTCTGGAAAACATTCGCGCATAAAAAAAGCCACCGGTTAAGGAGGCCTTAAAGGTGTTTAAAATACCATTTTAATAACCGGCGTTTTGCGTAAGATTTGCATTGGCTCTTATTTCCCTGGCTGGTATGGGTAAAACGAGTTTTGTAGAATTCCATGCAAGCGTACCAACATTTAATTGCAGGCGCTTTACGTCGTGCAGGGACGATCCTTCAAAAGCAAGTTCAAGTTTTCTTTCCTTTAAAATTTTATCGAGTGTTACATCGGCTGCGGTAGCTAAAGGGGTAATCTTTGCTCTTGCACGAATTCTGTTCACATCGTTTAAAGGGCTATCACCTGCTGAAGTACCTAACCTGAAATTTGCTTCTGCACGCACCAGGTACATTTCCGCCAATCTTACAATATGCACATTGCCAAAACGAATATCAAACTTGCCTTCGTAAGTGGAACCGCCGGAGGTATAAAACAACGACCTTCTGGTATCACCTGTTTCGTACAATGCAAGGTGGGCTGGTGTGATTTGTATATCCCCTCTCTGCGAAGCAGAATAAAAAGTATTTAAACTATTAACACCGGAGCTGGTGGTTACCTGCATAGCAAAGAGATCCTCTTTTGTATTGATAGCACCAAATGCATCAGCATAATTTGCAGACAAGATGCCCCCTGCAGCAACTGAAGAAACTATGGCCCTGTTAGCTGCCTGAGCCGCATTTGCATAATCACCTTTTTGCAGATAAACCCTTGCAAGCATACCCGCGGCGGCAGCTTTCGTGGCAAAAAAACCATTGGTATTTGGTAAAGATGTTTCTGCTTCGCTAAGGTCTTTAATCACTTGCTGGTAAACTTCTGCCACCGTATTCCGCTTCACGCTGTTTTCAGCAGTGATACCGCGGGTAGGTGTTAATACAAGCGGTACACCCGGATTGGTGGAGGCATCTCCATCGTTCCAAGCCTTGCCAAACAATCTTACCAAATCAAAATAAGCAGCACCCCTTATAAACTTTGCTTCGCCGCCTATGCGAGCTGTATCTTTTGCTACCACCACGCTCATGGCGCTTAAAACATTGTTTACATCGTTGATGGCTTTGTAACCAGATAACCAGATATCCCGAACGAATGTATTGTCCACAGGGATCGCTTTATTTTTTACCTGCGTTAAACCCTGGAAGGTACCCGACCAATTCATTTCTGTTACATCGGCAAGTAATTCGCTTACCAGCATTACCCTGCCTCCGTAAAAGTCTGTTGAACCCAGGTCGGTATAAGCACCTACCAGCGCCACCTGAACGTCGTTACTTGTTTGTAATGCCTGTGTTTGATCGATGCTTTGTGTTGGTGTGGTATCCAATTGTTTTGTACAACCCGTAATCAAAAACAGGATTGCTATGAGGGATGTATTTATCAGTTTTTTCATTTTACTAATTTTTGGGTTAGGGTAGATTATAAGCCAATATTGATTCCAAACACAATGCTCTTTATCTGCGGAGCAGAATAAAAATCTACGCCCTGGTTGATGTTTGAAACCTGGTAATCAGCATTTACTTCCGGATCCCATCCATCGTATTTGGTAATTGTGAAAAGGTTGATGGCTCTTACATAAACCCTTAACCTTTCGATGTGCATTTTTTTAGTAACCGATGGAGAAAGGTTATAGCCTAAAGAAACGGATTTCACCCGCAGGTACGAGCCCGTAGCAATGTAACGGCTGGATGGATTGGTACCATTGGCATAAAACAACCGTGCTTCCGGTACATCAGTAACATCACCGGGATTTTTCCATGCCCTTAACTGATCGAGTGTCTGGTTATCATACCCATTGCTTCCGCTTGCCGACATATACTGACCTCCACCATAATAAATATTGTTACCGGAAACGCCTTGCAACAACACATCAAGTTCAGCGCCCCTGTAAGTGAACGTATTGCTCACGCCATACAAAAACTTGGGGTTTGGATTACCTATCACTACATCCTGCGCTACATTGTAATCGTTGGTAGTTGTACGGTCGTAAGTGCCATCGGTTTTCAGGATGTTTTTGTAATACAAGGCATCCCCGTTATTCGGATCAACGCCTGCAAATTCCCTTGCTATAAATACTCCCAGAGGTTCCCCTTCTTTTGCTTTATTCACCCCTGCACCCAAAACCTGGCCGCCAAGGTTGGTAATTTTATTTCGGTTGATGCTATAATTTATACTTGTATTCCACCTGAAATTTTTACTTGAAACATTGGTAGTGTTAAGTGAAACTTCCAGTCCTTTATTGGTAAGGTTACCTACGTTTCTAAATTGAGAAGAAAAGCCGGAAGTACCAGGAACTTCCTGGTTTAACAAGAGGTCTTTGGTATCTCTTTTATAAACATCTACTTCAATACTCACCCTGCTTTTCAATATGCTTGCCTCAAAGCCTATATCGGTTCCGGTGGTGGTTTCCCATTTAAGATCGGGGTTGGCAAGTTGCGATGGTGTTTGACCGGCAAGACCGCCATAGGCCGCATTACCGGAGTACAAACCTCTTGCAGCAAAATCCGGTATCCTGTCGTTGCCATTTAAACCATAACTGGCTTTAATTTTTAAAAAGTTCAACCAACTAACGGTATTAAGGAAACTTTCTTTTGACAGTATCCACCCTGCAGATACAGCAGGGAAAAATCCGTAACGATTGTTTATACCAAATCTTGATGAACCATCAATCCTGCCGCTTAGAGCAAGCAGGTATTTATCGTTGAATTTATAGTTAGCCCTTAAAAAATAGGAGATCAGGCTGTTTTCGGTAGAACCAGAGCTGGCTGCAGTTTTAGTTGCACCTGCACTTAATTTTTGATAAGCATCACTTGGAAAGGCTGTTGCAGCGGCGGACGAAGTTTCCGTATTTCCTTTTTGAAAGGCCATGCCGCCTGTCATATCAATGTTGTGAATTGAATTGAAAGATGTGTTGTAATGAAAATAATTATTGGTAGTAATATTAAGCACCTGTGCTGTACCATAAAAACCACTGCCATTGGGTACGCCTGAGTTACGGGCTGTTATTCTTCCGTTATACGTTTCTTCCGTTTGATTTAGCTGGTCAATACCTGCTTCCGACCTAAAAGTTAGCCCGGACAATATTGAAAAATTGGCGTAAAAATTAGCGATTGTTCTGTTTACACGGGTTTTGTACGATGCATTTCCCACGCTCAATAAAGGATTATAGTATACCGGGTAATTTGTATTGGGGTTTCCGGTAGCAGGGTCAAGGGCGCCACTTAATAAACCTGTACGCGGATCTATGAGTGGGGTGATGGGCGAAAGCGCTACAATTTGCAGTGGTGTGGAAAACTGGTTATCGTTGGATATTCGTTTGTTTTGTGAACGCGCAAAGCTCATGTTCATTCCTATGTTCAACCAGCTTTTCACCTGTTGATCCAAATTGATCCGACCGTTGTAACGCTTGTATCCGTTGCGTACAACAATACCTGTCTGGTCAAGATATTGACCGGAAACATAAAACTTGGTTTTGTCTGTGCCACCTGAAAAATTCAGATCGTATTGTGAGATCGGCGCATCCTGGAAGGCTTGTGATTGCCAGTCGGTAGTAACCTTAGCTGTTTGCCAATCGGTATTTCCTGCCGAATATCTTGTCAGCCTGGTTTCCACCGTTGTTTTATAAGCAGCCAAAGCAGCGGCAAGTGTTGTATATCTTCCGGCGGCAAAGTCAAGTTTGGCTGCGCCAACACCGGCTTGTAAAAAATAGTCGGAATACTGCTGGGCATTCATAAACTCCCTCAGGTGGGTGGGCTTTTGAAAACCAGTGTAGTAACCTACATCCAGCTTAGAGGTACCATTTTTTCCTTTTTTTGTGGAGATCAATACCACACCGTTGGAACCCTGCGAACCATAGATTGCAGTAGCCGATGCATCTTTCAAAATATCGATCGACTCAATATCATTCATATTGATATCAGACAATGCATCGGTAGCCGCGCCATTGGTAGATAAACTCCCCGAAACTACGGGGATACCATCTACAACGTACAGTGGTTCGTTGCCTGCACTTACGGACGATGCACCCCGAATACGAATGTTGATGCCCTGCCCGAGCTTACCATTTTGTTGTTGCACATATACACCGGCAGCCCTGCCCTGCATAGCGGTTTCAAAACTTGTAACCGGTGTGTTGCTAATATCCTTTGAGGTGACTTTTACTACTGAACCAGTTACATCTTGCTTTGCGCGGGTACCATAGCCTACTACAACCACTTCACTTAAAGTATTATCACCGGGAACCAAAGTAACCGTTGCAACATTACCGGCGGCAACTTCCACGGTTTTAAACCCAACATAGGAAATTAATAATATGGAACCCGCAGGTGCATTAATCACAAAGGTTCCATCGGAACCCGTTAAGGTGGAAGCACGGCCGTTTTTTACTGCAATGGTCACACCGGAAATAGGCTGCTTATCCTGGGTAACCACTTTGCCGGAAATAGGGGTTTGCGCCCTCAACATTTGGATGACGCAAACGCACAAGACGAATAAGAGTAGTTTTGGTTTCATTTATTATGTTTTGGTTAAAAAAAACATCAAAAAACTTTTACACAAGCGGTCTAAAATTAGCTGATTAATTCCAAAATCTATATATGAACGTTTTTTCGATGCAACAGAGTCGTCGTCCCTGAATAGCCGTTGATTCAAAAATAATGTAAGTGGAAAATGGTTTGCCCGCCAAAAAAAATAGCACCAAAGTGAGATTTTACCTGTTTAAATAAAACGACAGAAGAACGAAGTGGACAAACAATTCGAGTGACTGATGGGGCAGTTATGGTAAAACGAATTTCCAAATTTCTACCAAACTTGCCTTAAGGCATTTCGCCTGGTTGGTGGAATCACATCCTATTTAACACCATCCGTAAGAAATGGCGAAGCCGGCAGCATTTCTTTATTGTACAAACTGGTGGGCGGATTGCGACCCCAGCCATACCGTACTGCAACCGGGTTTTCTATGCCGGGTGCGGAAACAACTATGGTGTTTCCATCAATGGTGGCATTTGCCCAAACAAATTTTTTATCGTTGCCCGCAATAGCAAAACCCTTGAGAACATTATCCTTAGCCAGTAAACCACTGCCAGTATGCTTAAAATGCAAACGAATTACGCTGCCATTTACTTCCATCCTATCGTACATAGGGCCTGCGTAAACAATTTTTTTGTCGCCGTAGGCAATTGCCTGTGCAGCCAATGCAAGGCGACTGCCTATAGATTGTTTGTTTTTTGGATGAACATTATTCATATCGTCGGGATCGGCATTATCAATGGCAACTACCATCGCGGTATTGGGAAGCGATAGGTTTTGGCGTTGCGCTTCTCTTTTAACGGCTTCAGAACCGCCCATTGCCGGCAGCGAGTCGTAAGTTTTACCAATGTTTGCAAGCTGCACATATAAAAAAGGAAATTCGCCCATCCCCCACTGATCACGCCAATCGGTTATCAACGTTTCCATAAGGTTGCGGTAGATAGAAGCGGTAGGACTGTTAGATTCACCCTGGTACCACAACGCACCTCGTATAGCATAAGGTAAAAGTGGCGCTACCATCCCATTCCAAAGTACCGTTGGGTTATGCTGGTCGCGAACAGGGTCATTGTTTTTAGGTCCTCGTACTTCATCCTTTCCTTCAGCCTTTGCCTTTGCAGAGGCGATCTTCCATTTTTCGTATGCTTCCAGGTAAACTCTTTTGGCAGTTGTATCGGTGGCGTATTTCTCTAATTTGGATTTGTAAGAACTCATCAGGCGTTTGAAAGTTGTATCGCGGGTTAATGCTTCCTCCCGTATCCACGCTTCGGCGGTGCTGGCGCCAAAAGCTGTTGTTATCAAACCAATGGGAACATTTAATTTCTTTTGCAGATCGCGGGCAAAAAAGTAGGCAACTGCCGACAGGTGGCCAACCGTTTGCGGAGAAACTACTTCCCATTTTCCTATCACTTTATCCAATGGTTTTTCTGCAGGCGTAAAATCAGTATCGAACACACGAATGAGCGGATAATTTGCAGTAGCTACTTCTTCTTTTTCATTTATCACTCCACACCAGTAGCGGTCTTCGCGGGCTACAGTCATATCCATATTTGATTGTCCTGAACAAAGCCAAACTTCGCCCACATAAATATCATTCAATGTAATTGTGTTATTACCCGTAACCGTCATTGTAAAAGGCCCTCCAGCAGAAAGTTTTGCAAGACTTACTCTCCACCTACCGCTGGCCTCAGCTATCGCTGACAGCTTTTGTTTACCCATGGAAAGGGTGATCTTTTCGCCTGCACTTGCCGTTCCCCAAACAGGCACTTTAACATCGCGCTGCAACACCATGTGATCGGCGAAAGGACTTGCAAGTGTAACCCTTGCAAATGTTGAAAAACCAATTAGCTGGCAAATACAAAACACAAAATATTTCACGGGTGCTTATTTTAATAAACTGATTGCATGAAGAGTAGTTTGAAACATCCTGCTAATGTGGACAAAAGGAATTGCTTATTGATTATTTGGCTTTACCAGTTGAAGTGAGCTGTCGTTGATACCAAACTCAAAATTCTTCAACAGCGTTATCATTTCGCCGCCGGCGAGTAATACAGGTCCATAGCCATGTGCCGCGTAAACATTTACCGGGCGGTAATAATAAAAAGCAGGATCAAAAGCCATCCCGGTTCCAACGCAGGTACCCTCCACCTGCCCTTTGTTATTTACTTTGGTGGTAACAGCATTCCAGGCGAGTATGCTCATAGGTGCATAAGCTTTAGCATCTATCCATCCTTTGTTTATAGCATGCGTTATGCAATAGGCATAAATAGCGGTTGCGGAAGTTTCAAGATAACTGTCGGTGCGATCGAGCAACTGGTGCCAGAAACCCTCGCCTGATTGGTAACAAGCCAGTCCTTTTACCTGTGCAGTAAACTGATCGAGCACTTCTTTTCTCCCGGAATGATCCAGCGGAAGAACATCCAGCAGTTCACTCATAGCCATCAATGCCCATCCGTTTGCGCGGGCCCAGTGAAACTGCGGATGCACCTTCATATCCTGAACCCATCCATGCATGTAAACACCCTTATCCTTATTAAACATACGCTGCGAAAACTGCAGTACCTGCTTTACTGCATCATCATAATATTTTTTATCGCCGGTGAGTTTTCCCATTTGCGCAATGGCAGGCACCGCCATGTACAGGTCGTCTAACCAAATTGTGTTATCGAGCGGACGGTTACGGGCAAGTGTTCCGTCGCTTAGCCTGAATTCTTTGTTAACTATATAATCAATCAGATCGTTCACTACAGGGCGAAGATTGCTATTGCCGCCGCTGCGCAATGTTTTGATCATGGCGGCACAAACTGCACCGGCATCGTCCAGGGCTTTTGGGTTTACTGGCTGGCGTAAGGCATTGTGCGCTTTTGGAAATGTATTGTATAGTTGTTTAAAGGAAGGAACGGCACCGGCAATGAATTGCAAACGCTGCTTAGTATAATTCGTATAACGAACGTCGCCGGTAGCTTCTCCAACCACCAACATGCCAGAATAGGTAACGCCCCACTCATAACTGGTTAACCGGAAATCGGCTTGCTTTAAAGCGATATTGGTATCAATTTTATTAAGATCGGAAACAACTTTTTTTGTTCTTCTGTCCACAAACTCGGGCGGGGTCACGGCATTTAAATAATTAAAAACTTTATCGAGTAACTGCTTTACGCCTGTAATAGTTGGTGCACCGTAAGGCGTTTTATAATCGGGTTGCAACGCATGCAATGGCGTTGTTACATCATTAGCTTTTTGAGAATAAACAAATGATGATTGACAAACCAGAAATGTAATAAACGAAAGCTGTCTGAATGGTAGCATAATTCGATATTTAAAGATGTGAGCCATTGTTATGCAACATTGGATTAGGAATTAGCAAAATGACTGGTATGCACAAACTATTGAAAAAGGCTGCCTTGTTCTAAAGACAGCCTGTATTCATAAATACTATAGGATATTATGTTATTGCCACTTAAAAGGGAAAAACCAGTCCTTATTCAACAACTTTGTTTTTGCCTGGTTTGCTGCACCTGCAGATAATCCAGACTTACGGAGTTTATCGTAAATTTTATCAGCAATAAAAGATGGGTCATTTCTTCTTATTGCTACTCTCAACAAATCAGTCCAGCGCACACCCTCGTAGGCAAGTTCCAGCCCGTCCTCAGCTATGATCATGTTTTCAATCTCTATCAGGCTATCAGCGGGGTTGTTTACCGGCACAGGTTTTAAAGCTGCCCTACCTCTTATGCCAATATTTCTATACCATGTGTTCCTGTACGGTGGCAGGTCGCCAAGGCGTGCATCGAAATTGTAAGGGTAAGGAAGAAAGGTTTGTTGTATAGTACTTACATCTCGTGCCTGCGAGCCACCCGGTATGTTATCATAGGTAAAACCAAGCCCTTTATTTACCAGTGCATACGCCACCTTATATTTACCAGCCCTGTTTGCCGCTTCGGCATAATGCAGGTGCAGGTTTGCTGCACGGGATAAAAACCATTTTCCCTGGCGACTAAAAAGACTAATAGGAAGATTATCGGCACCAAGGTAATCGTACAGGTACTTCATAATAACCGGTTGCCCGTTAATCATCTTATAGGTAAAAACTTTTCGTGAATCGAAAGGAAAGTTATCCCTGAAAATTGCAGCAGCCGTACCAGTGCCGCCGGTGAAAGTATAGATTTGTGTTTGACTATCCCAATTATCGATTGCCTGCTGCGATGGCTTTACAAGGTAGCTGCCACCGTTAATTGAAAAAAGGTCGACAAACGGATTGGAGGGTGCAAAGTTTCTATCGAAAGGCAGTACCCAAATCCATTCCCAGTTAAATGCCGCATCAGTTACGGGGCGTGTAAAAATGGCTTTCCAGCCACCAACCGAATCAAGGGAGCTAAAATCAAGTGCTCTTGAATAACCTATTGCAGCGGTACCAAAGCTTGATATGCGATACTGGTTGTACCAAAGTTCCGAATTACCGGTTGGGCCATTTACATCCATCACCCGTCTAAAATAATCAGCCGACTTATCGTATTGACCCTGCCACAAATAAAGATCGCCCAGTAGCATATTTTTATTTATGAAAAACTTGCTTGTAGGGTAGCCGTCAACAACAGTTTGCAAATTGGTACCCGAAGGGTAATCGTTAAAGAATGGAAGTGTTTCAGTAAAAGAAACCAGCGAATCAATCACCTGCTTTAAAGGTATCAATGGAAATTTAGCCGGGTCCTGCAGATCGCTCAATTGTTCCAGCGGATCTGTTACATAGGGTATGTTGCCAAAATGTACAGCCAACTGCAGGTAAACCCACGACCGTACTGCACCTACATCAGCATAACGCTGGTTGTATTCATCCACCTTAAATTTATTATCGCGCAACATTATTTTAAAATTCTTCAGCACATCGTTGCAATTCAATATAACATCGTAAAATGGTTGTGGATTGATATATGGATTATCAGCAGTAACCGTATGTTCGCTCAACTGCCTTAAATACTGATCTGAGTTATAGGTAATATCCATCAGGTCGGCTCTCAGCTCGTTCCATAGTTCATATTGTTTGGCAAGTGCCAACACTTTACCATATATACCTATAACGGCTGCGTCTGCATCATAAACATTCCTGTAAGCCTGCGTAATATCTACCGCTGATTTGGGTTCAACATTAAGAGTTTTTTTACAGGCACTTATTGAAAGCATTCCCACTGCAACAAACAACAGCTTGCAAACCTTTATGGAAAATTGAATTTTCATTCTATGACAACTTTTAAATTAATTAATAATTACAGTCCAATTTTCAAACCCAGCTGAAAACTTTTTACCAGCGGCTCCAGGGTGTTATCTATGCCCTGTGAAAATATACTTTCACCAGCGCTAAACTCCGGATCGAAACCCTTATACTTTGTAAGCGTAAACACGTTATTGCCCGTTATATAAGCCGTTGCGTATTTAAGAAACCCAGCCTTTATTGGAATGTTATATGACACACTAATCGTTCTGAGGCGCAAGTAAGATCCATCCTCGATCCACCGATCGGAGAAGCGGCTGTTACCCATTGGATCGCCCCAGGTTGCCCTGGGTACATTGGTAACCTGGCCGTTTGCTCTCCACCTGTTTAGCACTGCCTGTGTTTGGTTGTTGTAATTCGATAAAGCTTCTAACTGGCTGCGCGTGTAGTTATAAAGATCATTACCCTGTATGAAGGTGAACAGTGCATCCAGCGAAAATCTCTTGTACAAAAACTTATTTGTAATGGCACCGAAGAAATCAGGATTGGGGTTACCAATTACCTGCTTATCATTATCGTCTATTATGCGATCGCCGTTCACATCAACAAAACGAACATCGCCACCTTTAAATGCATTAAGTGTTCCATCCGCTTTTCTTAACGAAAGGTTTTCCTGCAATGCAACATTATCCGAAACAAATACACCGTTTGTTTTAAAACCATAGAAAAGATTAGGAGCGTATGATGGACGGGTTATATAAGTTGCGTTAGCAAACGAAGTAAGAATTCTATCTACCGGCAGCACATCAATTTCTGACTGGTATTTACCAATGTTGAAACCCAAATCCCATTTAAATGTTTTATTCAATACCCTGCCCATTAACGAGGCTTCAATACCCGTTGTATTCATTTTTCCGGAATTGGAAATTGCATAGGTTAACCCGGATGCTGCAGGCGCAACTTCGTATACCAGCATTTTATCCGTTTTATTTTTATAGGCATCAATTGAAATTGTTAGTCGTTCATTCAAAATGGCAATGTCTGCCCCTACGTTCAACTTGCTAACCTGCTCCCATTGTAACTGGTTATTGCCTACACCTGATCGTACCAAACCCTGCAATCCTAAAAGATTTTGAGTGGAGTAAGTTTGACGTGCACTATAATTTCCAATATCATCGTTACCAGAAAGTCCATAGGACGCACGAAGTTTAAAAAGGTCTACAAATTTGCCTTTCATAAAGTTTTCAGAAGAAACCAGCCATGCCGCAGAAACAGATGGAAGAACAGCGAACTTGTTTTCGCCAATTGACAGCGTATTAAGAATATTTTTGCCGAATCGTGACGAGCCGTCTACAGCCATGTTGAACGCAACAAAATATTTATCAGAATAATCATAATCCAGGTTGAAATAGGTATTTAGCCAGGCTGCTTCCCCTATTGCCCCACCAATTTTCCGAAGGTTGTTTGATCCGAACTGAACACTTGCCAACTCATCAATTGGCGAGTTATATCCTAAACCAAAATCCTGCTCTGCCTTACTTTTCAAATATCTTAATCCAAGGTTTGCGGATAAGCTATGGATATTACGAAAGTTCCTGTTATAGCTTAACCGGGTATCGTTAAAGAGGGAAAAGAATGATTTAACCATAGAGCCCGAACGTGTTGTAACAATGCTTGTAGGCAACGTGTCGTTGGTGATACCTTTACCTGGTATAAAAAAGTTTTCCCGAACCTTATCGTAGGTAACACCCACAGTTGTAGCTATACCCAGGTATTTTGACAAATGGTAATTGAACTCGATTGAACCTAAGAAGCGGTAACTTTTACTGGTTCCTATAGCATTTTCTGTAAGTACAGATGGGTTCCCCACGTTAAAAGTATCTCTGCCTGCCAACGATGGAGATTCAATTCCACTATCTGAAACCTCCCTAATACGAAGGAAAGGCGCTTTTATCAGGGAAACAAAAATGGGGTTCGTTTTAGAAGCATTGCCCTGGTCCCGGTAATTTTGTTCGTTATAGGTGAAACTTAAATTAGTGGTTGCTGTCATCTTTCTACTAAGGTTCAGGTCCCCGTTAAAGCGCATATTATAACGTTTCAAATCAGTATTCACCACTGATGCACCATTGTTCATAAATCCTAATGAAATGGCATACTTGGCAATGTTATCGCCACCTGTAACTTTCAGGTAAATATTTTTGGTTGAACTCCTGTTAAACACCACATCCTGCCAATCTGTATTGTTATGATAACGATAGAAATCACGGTTGCCTAAATTATCATTCATATAGGGCTGTGCCTGGATCGCCGCATCATTTAGCCCTTTTGACTTCAATAGCTCAGATAAATAAATGCGGTAATCGCCTGCATCTAATAATGGTAATTTGTCCGGGGCAGCATTAATGCCGCCATATACTGCCAGGTCAATCTGCGTACCCAGTTGTTTTGCACGAATGGTTGAAATTATGATAACGCCGTTTGCCCCTTTGACACCGTAAATTGATGATCCATCTTTTATTACTGATATGTTATTTATGTCTCTTGGGTCAATGGTAGATAAGGGATCTGTGTAATGATTTGATATAACAGATCCATAATCTACATTATCAAAAATTATCCCGTCAACAATAACAAGTGGTTGATTGGTTGCATATAACGATGATATTCCCCTTAGAAACATAGTGGCTCCCAGGTTGGGCGTACCCGAGCGCCTTATTGCATTTAAACCGGCCACCCTTCCCTGCAGGTAGGTTGAGGGTGTTTCGATGATATGCCCCCAGTTTCCACCTGTTTTTACTGAAGTAACTGCGAATGGAATCCGGTTTTGAAGCTCGTTGGTAAGGGGAAGCGTAGTGGTTTCGTAAACCGAAGAATACGTGTCTTCATATAAACCAGCACTGATACTGCTGCTTCCTCTTAAAGCAATTTCTTTTGATTGAAAACCTTCACCTTCCAACAATACCGTAACATGAAGCGAAGGCACTTTCAAAATAAACGAGCCCAGGCTATCGGTAATGGCTGCGGAGTAATCTTTATAGGTAATCGTAATGCCTGAAAGTGGACTTCCGGTAGAAGCATCTTTTACTTTTCCGGAAACAGAATATAAGGCGGCCTTATCTTTTAATGCAGGTTGCTGAGCTTGTACGTCTAAACACATCACCAAAAGCAATAAACCCCCAATTATTTTAGATACGTGCATATGTGTTATATAATTAATCTTTTAATAAATATTATGGTGCCGGAACCAATCTTAAATAATCCAAAACAATGGGCGCATTGCCAGTTGAACCCAGGGTTGTGCCTCCGGAAATAAGTCGAACATCCAACACCCCATAAGCATTGGCAGTAAAAGAACCCAGCAAAACTTCGTTATATGCGCCAGCCGCGGTATTTAAAGGAACGGCATGGTTTAATGCGGCCGGCGTTGTAATGATGGGAGTAAAAGTTGAAGGTGAATTGAAAGTGCTAAAGGCAAAACTTTGAAACACATTTGCCGTTTGAAAATCGTTGACCGCACGTACATAAACATTGTACTTTACGGTGGGCACTTCATTTAACCTATAAAACGAATAATAACCGGTTACACCATGTCCGCTTACTAAAAGATCATTGTAGTTTAGCCCTGTCACCGGGTCGCGGCGAACACGATAATTTGTATTGCCGGTTCTGTCTAAAGCAAAACCTGAAGGGCTTTCGCCCTGGATAACTATTTGTGGAAATTTTGCAGCCGTATTTGTACCGGAAGTGCTGAGAACATATACAATACCGTTACTTAGCTTCCTGGTTTCAATAATTTGAGATTGATTAATTGGTGTAACGGTGCCATATTTTGAAGTGAGTGTTGAGGGCAGAGAAGATATCGTTGGGTACAGTGTATCAAAAACAAGGTCTTTAACAATATTCCATTTTGCCAGGCTGTCGGTAGATACAGTTGAAGCCGTTTTATAATAAGGTTTTAAAGAGTCAGACTTCAACGTGAAAGCCGGGTTTGCAATTACAAAATAGGTGTATTGCTTGTCTTCCCTCCTTAAATCAAATACCCTGTCGTTAAACCTGTTTTTAATTAAAATACCGGTACCGGGGCGATAAACAGGTTGCCCGGTTGAAGCGCTGATGCTATCAATAGTTGCTAACGCTGGATCGAAAGATGTAAAATTTAAACCGGCAACAAAATTATTTTGAATGTACACGGAAGCCGTACTATTTATATACTCCCAAATATTGGGCAATACCAGCATTGCCTTATCAATTACATGAAGCGCACCATTGCCCAAATACCTGTCTGCAGCAACTATATTGGCATCCTCCAGTTTACTGGTAAAAAAATTATTGTACTTACCACTTAGCATTGGTACACGAATACTTATTTGAACATTGCCTGTAAAGTACGACTGGTTAGAGATGTGGTTTAATACAAAGCTTCGCAGTTTTGCAGTATCATTTACAATAGCCGGATCGAGAGACTGCAATGCTGCGTTGTTAGGTGCCCATACAGTATAAGTTTTTGAAGATTGCAACAACACATCAACACCTACTTTAACCAGGTATTCGTTAAACTTACTAAGGTTGGCATCTGCCGCTATGGCTGCAGCCAGTTTCATTGTAAGGTCCTGGTTGGTAACAGCTATGGAATCATCCCACTTTTTGCAGCTACCCAGCCCAACCATTAAAAAGACAGCGGCAAAAAAATAACTCTTTATAACCCTCATTACTTTGAATGTTTGTTTCACTTAATTAATAATATAGTAACGAACCATCCCGACCAAAACGGGGTAAATATTGTGAAGGCCAATCAATGGGAATAAAATGAATCATATCCAGAAAGTTGGACGGGTTACCTGTGCCGGCTGCTGGCAATACATCAAACCGTACGGTATGCCTCCCGGTACTGGCAACATCAACAGCGCCTATGTACTTTCCTGACATAAACTGTGTAGTAGAGTCAACTGTATACCGCTTCCAACCCAGTGCTTCTAACTCACCGTCGGAACCTGTTGGCCTCATTATGCAAAAATTGAAAGGTCTTTCGGTTATCTGTCCATTAAACGAAACCTGCACAGGGCAGTTGGACCCGCCAGTTGGCGTTGTAGTAGTTACTGTACCTGAACCTTTGGCAGCACGATAACATACCCATACTTTATACTTCCCCTTTACCAGTAATGGAGTTTTAAACTCTATCCAGTTGTGACGGCTGGTTGTGCCCATTGGTACAGTAAGGTAATCGTTCCAAAAAACCGATACGCTTGATGAAGTTGTATAACTGTAGCTAAGTGTATTTGCAGGGTTATTCCAGGCAAAATCTTTTAATGTACCAAAGGCAAAGTCAAGATTAGTTTTTCTAAATATGGCGGGCAATTTCCTTACTTCCGGAAAATCTGCTACATCCCAATACACCGGAAATGGTACCCGTACCTTAGGTCTGAAATGCCCGGTAGCTACGTGCAAAACGCCGGTGGTTGTCGATATATCGCTGTTTGCCCTGTCAAGTGCAATACCCGGTTCACGAACACCATTAAATTCAAGGTCATTAATTAATACCGTTTGACCATCAAGCGTTGTAGAAAGTATCTCTAATGGCTGTGCGGTAAACTGCGAGCTGCCCGATGCAATATCTGCCAGGTATTTTGCTTCCGGAATAATGTGGTAAGCAACAAAAATATAAAGGCTATCTGAAGGGTTACGTGGATTACGTGTATTGGAAAGCCTGTTAAATAAAGCGGCGTAGCTGGTAAAGCCAGAGTCTGCCAGTGCTTTATTTGTTTCGGTTAGCACGGTATAAAAACGTTTTGGATTGGCAGTGCTTACAATATTTAACGTATCGTAAAAGCCGGTGGCAATTAATGCTTCTTTGAAAATTGAAAAGTTTGGATTTTCAGAAATCAATTGTGCGCTTGACTTAACTGCGGGTTTCAAAACATGATCTACTACATGGATGTAGCCGTTTCCTGTTATAATATTCGCCTGTGTAATAATTGCCTGGCGATTAACCGTAATGCTTGAAACCCCACCATTATTTTCCACACCCGAAACCAGGTACTGACCATACATGGTTATCGTAGGCAGTTTACCATCTTTAAATGAACTGGTCGTAAGCGTATCTTCAAGCAAATGGAACTTTACCAGATCCTTGGCTTCGGCTTCGCTAAAATCGTCCACCGAATTTTTGTTAACATCTTTCAGGTATAGTTTTATTGCATCGTTAGTAGGTGCAAACATGGTATACCCGCCGTATGCAGTTAAAAAACCAGCGAAGCCCGATTTGTCTATAATCTTTGCCCAATCAGAAAACTGGGTGGCATTATTTTTAACGTATGGGTAGATATTTAAAACAGATGTTGTAGACGTTTCAACATCTATTTTACGGCAACCATTGAAGTGTGCTAAACAAATGAAGCCCAATACAACAAATGTGGCACCTTTAAATATATTTTTCATATGAACTTATTTATAAAAAGTATTTTGAACTAACTCACGATCGGTTTGTAATTCATAGAAATAAATTGGGAAGTAATGACTGTTCTTGTCTTTGTATTTTGCTATTGCTGACTGCTGCCTGTCGGGCGGAACGGTGTTTTGCACCATTTGCAACAACAGGTTTATCCGCTGGTAATTGTTTCGTTTAGCATTGCGCAAAAGGTCGTACCATCTTTTCCCTTCAAAGGCAAATTCTCTTGCCCTTTCGTCTAAAATAAAATCTGCTACCCCATCTTTATCGCCCGGGTTAGGATTGGTGTTGGTGATAGCAAGGGCGCCTGCACGGTTTCTTATTTGTGAAACCAGACTAAGCGCTTCAGTTCCATTTCCTAATTGATTGGATGCCTCGGCTTTCATTAATAAAACATCGGCATAGCGATATACAAACCAATGTGCAGAATAGTTATTGGATGCCCGGAGCGTACGATTGTTAACACTTAAGCCGCTGTATTTCCAAATCATATTATCGGTAGACCGAACAGATGCGCCATCTCCCCTGATATCAAAGAAAACAGCATCCACATTATAAACGTCACTCACAACTAACGGGCTGGCAACAAAGTGTTTATTAGGAGCCGCTAATAAAGGGAAAAATGTATTTTGTCGCTGGTTGTCAAACTGGAATTCAAAAATGCTTTCGTTTGAATTACCATTTACATAAAGCGTGGTAAACCAGCTGCCCGCATCGGTTCCATCAATTAAACCAAATTGGCTTGCGTCTATAATTTTGTTGCAAGCCTCTATTGCATCTGCATATTTTTCCATCCACAAAAAAACATCAGCCTGTATGGCGTTAACAGTGTATTTTGTAACCCGACCTTTATCACTTGCCCGGTCGCCAAAAGAAAATACCGCATTTGCCTCTGCATCTTTTAAGTCAATCACTATTTGCTTCAGCACAGAATCCTGCGAGGTTTTTGGTATCTGCTCTATCTCTTTATCGCTCGATGTTGACTTTAATTTTAGAGGCACATCACCAAAGCTTCTTACCAGGTAGAAATACATTAATGCCCGTAACGCTTTTACCTCGGCAATACTTTTGTTCAATGCGTCTTGCGTAAACGTATTGTCTTTTCCCAAAACCTGCGGTGCAAAATCGATTACCGTATTACAGTAATTAATGGTTTGATATACAGAACGCCAGTTTACAATTTGGTTAGTTGGCAAAATGTTTACATTCATAATATCGATCTCGTCATTTATGGTTGCGGTAGTTGTAGCGAGCATATCAGCCCGTAACTCTCCCCATAAAAACAATAATTCAGCAAGAGACCTACTTCCGTTTGGTGAACCCAAAAGAGAAGCATAGCAACCAATAACCGATGCCTGCACCTGCTCCTTTGTTTGCCAGTATTCTGCACCTGTAATACCATCCGGAGGTGTAAGGTTGAGGTATTTTTTGCAGGAAACTGCCGATGCCAAAAGCAGCAGACAGGTAACCTTTAATATTACATTTCTAAACATTCTAATAATTGTTTTTACTTAAAAGGATGAACTTATACCAATAGTAAATGTTTTGGCCGGCGGCGTAAACGACTGATCGTATGCTACTCTAAACGGATCTGATCCACGTGTACTCACTTCCGGATCCTGTCCGGTATAATTCGTCCAGGTATACAAATTCTCAACGGTAATGTATCCGCTCAGGTTTTTTAATTTTAGTTTATTGGATATGGATTTTGGCGCCGTATATCGAAGGGTAATTGTTCTGAAACGCAGGAACGACGCATCTTCCACATACCGATCGGACCCCAGCCAATTGTAACCGTTACGATATAAAGCCCGTGGAATATCTGTAACATCACCCTCTTTACGCCATCTTCTTAATACAGCAGTGCTTTGGTTATCGAAGCCGTACATGTTGGTGGTATTTATTTTCGTGCCGTTTACAACATCATATTTGAACCTGTAATTGAAGAAGGCGGTAAGTTTCCAACTGCCCTTGTAAGAAGCAGAAGCACCAAAGCCACCCGTGAATTTTGGATTGCCATTACCCAGGTAAACCACATCCTGGTAATTGATATTTCCATCGTTATTGATATCCTCATAAATAGCATCGCCAGGTTGAAATGTATAACCGATAGTTGGGTAGTTGAATTTCATATAAACGGTTTGACCGTTTGGCCCAATAACTGGCTTGCCATTGGCATCCGTAGCAATGGTTGAAGCAAGGTCTTTATAAACGCCTTTGTACTTAAAGCCATAAAATGAACCAAATGGATTATTTATTTTCAAAAAGGTTTGATATTGACCGTTGGTAGTAAGATCACCTTTAGTTGAAGGGTAGAGTGGTGAAATTTCAGTAATGGTGTTGATGTTACTTGCTATGTTGAAATTGAAATCTACCTGCAGCTTGGTTGATTTATATGGTATGGTATTAAGCCCCAGTTCAAAACCCTGGTTCTCTAATGTTCCAACATTCAGATCGATATTATTAAAACCTGTAAAAGAGGAGATTTGCAAACCATTAAAAAATAAATCTTTGGTAGTAGTTTGATAAAAATCCAATCCCAGGGTAATCCTCCTGCCAAACATAGAAAGGTCAATACCTAAATTCTTACCTACGATTGTTTCCCAACGCAGGTCCTGCAATTCAGGGTTTGATGGGTAAACTCCTCCCTGGCCAAGGTAGCTAAATGGCGTACCTGTATTGGTTAGTGCGTTGTATATACTGAAGTAACCATAATCTTTATTGGGTGCATTTCCACTTTGCCCATAACTTATACGAAGACTAAGATCGTCGATAGACTTTATACCCCGCATGAACTTTTCGCCGGAAATTCTCCATTTGGAAGAAACGGAAGGGAATAATCCATAACGATGGGACGGACCAAACCTTGAATTTCCATCGCCCCTTACCCCTGCGTGAAAAATGTATTTGTCTTTGTAACTATACTGTCCATCAAGCAACAGTCCAACGCTTCTTGTTTGAAACAAAACGGATTGAAGTCTTGATTCAGCATTTTGTGTACGGGCAGGAGAGGAAGGATCCTGCAATATAGAAGACGCAGTATTTGATGTAATGGCTTCGTGGGTAGTGCCTTTATTATCATAGGTGTTTAACGATAAAAATGTAACCAGGTTATGGTCTTCATTTTTTAGCCGCGGCGTATAAATCAAATTGGTTTTTGTTTGAACGTTGAATATATCTATGTCGCCATCGTAAGCACGGTTAACAGAGGGTTCGGTTGACAACCGGCCAGTGGCTGTTTGGGGAAGAAAGCTTTTATTTTTAGTGCTGTTAATATCGAATTGTACATCAAACGTTGCCTGCAATATGTTTTTGACAATTGAATAATCCAACTTAAAGTGGGGTGTAACCCTTTGCGATATGATGTTATACTTTGCATCCCTCGCCATTGCCACCGGGTTAACTGTTCCCAAAACATCACCGCGTGAATTCAGCCCGAGAAACTGGCCCTGGATATTTGCAGCCGGTGAGAAATAATTGCCGGTCAGGTTGCCAAATTCATCGTATTCGTAAATGCCCATATTTGGCATTTTGCGGTAAGCGATGTCTCTCAAGTTCGGGGCAAAGTTCCGGTTATTATCCGTATACGAGTAAGAGAGGTCGGACCTGAATTTTATTTTTTCAGATACGATGTAATCCAGGTTGATGCGAGTGTTAATACGACTAAGATCGGTACCAATCGTAGTTCCTTTTTGATTAAAATATCCCAGTGACGCAAAATACCTTGCCTTTTCCCCTCCACCGTTCATAGATATGTTGTGATCCTGTATAAAGCCCACCTGTGTAATTGCTTCAATCCAGTTGGTATTATTGCTGTAATTATGATACCAGTATGGATCGTTTGGATCGTATTGAAATTCCTTTACTGTTTGCGTGTTTAAAGGTGTACCGGTGGGGTTTTGAAATTCTTCTGGTATGAGTGTGGAGTATTGGTCACCGTTCAGCATCGGCAATGCTTCCGGTTGCTTTGTAAACGACCCTTTAAAGGTATAGGTTAATACAGGTTTGCCAATGATGCCGCGCTTTGTTGAAATAACCACAACACCATTTGCAGCCCGGGAGCCCCAAACCGCCGTGGCAGCAGCATCTTTTAAAATGGTAATATCGCGAATATCGGCAGGCGCAATGTTTAACAATTGCGCATATCCAACATCATCGCTGGTACCAAAATTAAAATC
>JANPIA010000497.1:0-10321 GCA_031424735.1 Segetibacter sp. | reverse complement strand
CAACGAAGTATTTTTACCAAAGCTTAATGGTGGCGAACCGCTGTATGTCGGCTTTTTTCACACGGGTGCTTACCAGGACCAAATTAGCGGGTATGGCGGTATCAAGCATTGTATGATACCAAGCCCCAAGCATATTATTGTTGGTTTGGGTAAAGACGGAAAGCTAACCGATTGGGTATATGCAAAAGAACAAACAGCGCAAAGTATGTTGAAGATTTTGGGGTATTAGAGTGAGTGTTTCGGGTTTTGAGTTTCGGGTTTTGTTGTTTCGTAATTTGTTTTTGGGTTTGGAGTTGATCTATAAGTTACTGTTGGAATGCTTTTCTGCTGTAAATAGTAAATATCAATGTCCAGTTTTATTTTCTTTCATTATCATTTTATGAAAAGAGCATTCCTGCTGCTGGTGGTTGTTTTATGTATGTCGGATGTAAAAGCCCAAACACCGGAAGATTCCGTAAAGCAACTGGTATTTGAATTGTTTGCGGCGATGAAAAACAGTGATTCAAACCGGTTGAAGAAGTGCTTTACTGACAGCGCTTTTTTGCAGGTGGTTACAACGGATAGTGCTGGTAAAACCACCATTAGAACGGTGCACTCTAAAAAATTTATCAACCAGATATCAGCGCTTAAAAAAGGGTCGGCAGATGAACATGCTACCATAGATGTTGTAAAAGTTGACAGGGAAATAGCGATGGTTTGGGCACCCTATCAATTTTATTTCAACCAAAAGTTTTCGCACAGCGGCGTCGATTGTTTTCAAATGGTACGTATTGCAGGTATATGGAAAATTCAATACCTGCTGTATAACAGATAAATTGCTCCTTTTTACCTTTTGCGGCAACCCTTAGGTAAGGTTTACCAACTGGTAATCCACCTGCAATTCGTTCAACGCTTTTTCCAACCTTTCGCAGTGGGTATCGGTTATAAAAACCTGCCCGTTGTTTTCAATGCAAACCCTGCGTAACAGGTTTTGCATTCTTTGTGCATCCAGCTTTTCAAACACATCATCAAGGAGCAATAATGGAGAGAAGCCTTTGGAGTTTTTGAGTTCCTCAAACTCAGCCAGCTTTAAAGCAAACAGCAAACTTTTTCGCTGGCCCTGGGAGGCGATCGTTTTAAAATTTTCGCCATGAAGTATAAACTCAATATCATCTCTGTGAACGCCAATGGTTGTCCGTTGCAACAACAAATCCTTTTGCCTGTACGTGTTCAGCATGGAAGCAAAACCATCTTCCAAAAGCGGGCTGTAATATTTTAGAATGAACGGTTCTGTAAAACCGGCAATATGGCTGTAGCACTGTACCACTGCCGGTAAAAAATCAGCCAGGAATTTTCGCCTCTTTTCAAAAATGAGGTTGCCGGGTTTTACCAATTGACCATTTAATATTTCCAGCAATGCTTCATCCAAATAACCCCGTTCGGCGGTTGCTTTTAGAAAGCTGTTGCGTTGCAATAAAACCTTGTTGTATTCTATCAGCCATTTCAAATAGTCGCTATCTAACTGGCTCAATAGCGTATCCATAAACTTACGCCTCACTTCACTGTTCCCAATAATAAGCTCAATATCATCCGGCGCAATCATTACTGCCGGAAACTGGCCGATATGGAGGCTGAACTTTTTATAATCCTCGCCATTTCGTTGCAGCTCTTTGCGGTTGTTCTCCCTAAGTATGCATACAATTTTATCCTCATTGCTATTCTTAATAAAATTGCCTTCTAAGCGCAATCCTTGTTTGCCCTGCTGCACGTTCGCTACATCCGACCGGCTGAAATAGCTTTTGCTAAAACACAAAAAATAGATAGCATCCAACAGGTTGGTTTTGCCAACGCCATTGTTTCCGGATATGCCAATAACATTTGCCGTAAAAGAAAAAGTTTGCTGTGCATAGTTTTTAAACTGAACAAGCGATATGTTTTGCAGGCGCAACATGAAGGGGTGCAAGTTAACAACTACCGCTAAAACCTACCGCCCGCTTTTATCATCAGTTTCTCAAGTATACCGGCACCGTTTGACATTTGTCAAATTCGCTGTTGCAAATTTCCTTTTTGACATTAGTCAAGCTTTTCCCGTTTCAGATTTTCATTTTTTGTGTGAGTAATACAGACCAGAAATGCAGAACCATTTCATCACCCATTTCAAACACATTTATGAAAGTTGATAATTCCATAGTGCTGAATGCCATACCGGCTTTGGTAATTTTGATTGTAGCTGAGGGGATTTATCTTGCAAAAGAAAGAAAGCACAACACCAGTGATCTCCTCACAAACCTCATCATCGGTTTAGTTAGCATTCCACTTTCATTTATAACAAAGGGTGTAGTGCTGTACACGTATAGCCTGCTTTACGAGGTTCGTTTATTCACGCTTCCATCTAACGTTTGGTACACCTGGGTGGTATGTTTTTTTGCAGACGATTTTTCGTATTACTGGTTTCATAGAATGAGCCACCGCATAAGATTTTTATGGGTATCCCATTTAGTGCATCACTCATCGGAAGAGTTTACATTTTCCGCGGCAATGCGTGTTCCGTGGACGAGCCATTTTACCGGCAACTTTTTATTTTGGGTTTGGATGCCTTTGATAGGCATAGAGCCTGCGTTGGTACTATTGTTTAAATCGGCGAGCGTTATTTACCAGTTTTGGATGCACACCGAAACCATTAACAAAATGCCAGGTTGGTTTGAGTCTGTATTCAACACGCCGTCGCATCACCGGGTACACCATGGTTGCGATGTTGAATACCTCGATAAAAATCATGCAGGTACTTTAATTGTTTGGGATAGACTTTTTGGAACCTATATGGACGAAAAAAATAAGCCAACCTATGGACTTACCGGGAACATCAAATCGTTTAACCCGCTGGTAATTGAATTTTATGGCTGGAAAGAGTTGATAAGGGATTTGAAGCGGTCTGCTAAATTTTATCATCGGTTCAATTACCTGTTCAATGCGCCGGGATGGAGTCATGATAGCACCTCAAAAACTGCGAAGCAGCTACAGGCAGATTTAAATAATTAACAACCGGTGCAACCAAAAAATTACCAGGCTGAGCGTGGTAAACAATTTAGTTAGCCATTGCCGGTGGTGGAAAATTGATACCGTATACTTTTATTGAGCCTGTTGCTATTGGACTTGTGCTGTTGTTTTTTGCAGCCTGTGTACTTTTTCTTGCCGGCAAAATGCTTCCGCCTGTTACCGTTTCAGAAATTTGATTGTACGATGGGCTAACACCATATTTTGCAAATACATCTTTTAAAGTTTTGATGCCATTGGTGAGTATGGATAATTGCTCTTTACTTATATAGGATGCTTCCAGCCTTATCTTTCTTTCATAATTATTAGCTATCTGGCGGGCTATAGTTTGTATCAGGTCCATGCTTTCGGTGGATGGATAACCTTTTTCATCCAGCCTGATGGTCCCAAGTAATATTTCTTGCTTTTTGTCGTCGATAACGGGCTGGATCTTTATGTTGCATTTTGGCAGAGCACGTTTCAATTTAATGATTTCGGCTTCGGGAATGTTGTTGCTGCCGAGGTTTAACTCCCTCAGGTTGGAAAACGTGTACACCTGCCCCGGAATGGTGGTAAGCCGTGAACCTGAAAGATCGAGCATGCAAATGATCAGCGGACTTTGCTCCTTCGCCGTTTCATCAATAGAATAAAATGTTTTTTTACAATTAGGCGTGTAATCGGTCACAGGCGAATTATTGGGTACTGCCTGGAACGAAATAGAAAAGTAATTACGCTGAAACGGGTTGGGCGCAAGCACCGTTTGTTGGGATGTAGCGTTTGTTCTCATCCCGTAATTTTTTATGTTGGAAAGGTATTGATCGGGTAGGTTATTGCTTCGTATAAATTTCTCGTTCCTATAAAACGATACTGAATAACGTATGGTATTTTCTTTACTCAATTTGATAACCTGTTCTTCCAGTAACGATAGTTTTGCCTGTTCGCTAATGGGCAGGCTTCCCGATTTAACGGGCAGGTAAATTTGCGAACGAACATTATCATAATAAAGAGACATCCTGTAAAATGATCCGCAAAAACTTTCATCAACACCTTGCAGTTCGTTTGGGGTAGCAAAGTTTTGCGGGCAAACCGCAAGTTCAAAATTCAGCGCGTTTATATTTCTTACAATAAAAAAGGAATACCCATTATTGGTTTTACAAACAATTTTATAAGCGCCGCTTTTCAGCAGGCAAACTTCACTTATTTCGTAGGCATTGTAAGCGGCTTTATCACCGGTACCGTAGTAAATAATATTTGAAGAAAGATCAATGTTCATCATTCGGCTATTCGCTTCACTTCGCCAAATTTCGGTGAGCGTTGCCGGCATTGCGTTGGCTGAAATGGGTGTACAGGTTTGTGGTCCTACGGCGAAGATGACGATCGATTTCTTTTCCTGGTTGGCAAGCAAACGTGCTCCAAGGCCTTTGCGATAAACTTTTATTTTATTTGCAACAGGTATATCTTTTTTAAGTAGACCGCCTAATATCGTTTTGGTAAGCGCTGCATCTTTGGATAAGCTGTCGTTTGTATAATAAATGTTTGTACTGGTGTCGGTAAAGTTTTCCTGCTGCATGGTTATCTCAAAGTTGGGTGGCAGGTTATCCCGTATCAGGTTAGCGATGGTTTGATCTGTTTCCGTATCGTAATAGATAATTACCGGAACAATGGTGGGGCGTGTGAGGAGAACGGTATAGGTACTTGAATTGAAGGGAATAGAATCCTGGCTTAGTAACTTGGTCTCCCCATTTTTTATGGAAAAGTTCTCCAGGCGCGAAGTATCAAAAATATAATTTTCCAACACGACCGTATCCCTGATGGAAGTTGCTTTTACAGAGTCGCCAACACTGATGGATAGGAAAAGATCACTCAATTCGACACCCGGATGGGCGAACACAAAGGTTTGTTTAGAGGGCTGAACCTGCTTCCATTGTAACAGGGAGGTCTGGCTTTGCAGTGTAAACAATCCGGCAACAAACAATGCAATAAAAACACCGGCGGCAACCGAATATGCCAGCACTTTTTTTGCCCTGTCAACAACGCCAAAATACTTTTCAATGCTAATAGTATTTCCTTTTTTTGTTGGATGTTTTACCAGTGTATCTTTTCCGTTCTTTAGGTAGATGTTCAGCGCTTCATCCAGGTGATCTTTAGCGATAACTTCTTTTACAAAGGCTATGTTTTCTTTGCCAGGCTTTTCATTCCGGTAAGTATCTACCAAAAAAGAATTTACTTTTTCCTGCACATCAAACTGGCGTTTCAGCAACGAACCTGGTAATATCTTATCCTTTAATGTATCCAGTTCTTCTACCAATGTTTGCCGTGCCAGCGCCTCTGTTTCATTGTCTAAATAATTCAGCATCTGCACCCGGATGCTATCGCCGATCATGCCCTCCTCCATCCAGCTTATTCGTCCCAGCTTTAAAAGGTTGGTATAAGTTACCAGTTCAACGGGCTTACTTTTTATCTGCATCTCCTTCTCCATTGCCTTACCAATAGCGAGTGTCAGGTTCCAGTCGGTGCTTGTATAAATGGCAAGTGCGCAAACCCACTTCAGCAGGTTTTCGTCATTCAAATATTTTTTTAAATCGTCAAAATCCTGGAAGTTAATGAAGCGTGCAGGGTAAGTAGATTCAACAACAAACCTGCTTTGCGATGGGATGTCTATTTGACCATTTACAACCGCTTCCACAATCGGCCCCGACTGCAGGTCTGCAGGTATCACCACAAAATTTGCATCGGTAAGTAAAGTCTCCTTTATATCCCAGTCGTTTTTCGGGTAAGGTGTTACAATGATCTTTGTTTTCCAGGCGCCCAGTTTAGCGGTTACCCAATCTTTCAGTTTGCCTTTTAGCGACAGTACAAAATGCCTTGTATCGCCGAAAATGAACAAGGTTCTATCGGGGTATAAAGCAGCCATTTTATCAACCGGTATGCGCTGGTGGTTTAGCTTATCGTTGGTTAGGTAAAGTGGTTCTTTTTGGTATTCATAAACGTCGAGGTTTACCTGGTCTTTTCGCAGCCTTTCCAACAAATGTTCAAACAAACGGGACAGGTGACTGTCGGGGTTTCCTTTTTCAATAAACACCAGGTAGTCGGAAGCTTTGGTTACCGGTGTATACGCCAGTTGCGGAAGCCCGCCCGACCGAACCGTGTTATAAATTGTACGGCGGATGTTGAGTTTATGAACGTGGCTAATCTGCCTTTTCCGCAACACATCGGCAAGCTTGCCTATTTCAAATTCGGGATGAATAGCATCGTTGTTATTTTTGAAGTTGATGCTGTAGGGGCCTTCATCTTTTATCTCGTCTTCCTCTACCGTTTTTGGCTTCGTCGGTTTCTTCCAAAAAAGTTTATAAGCAACAAATGAGGCAAGCATAGGAAGCAGTAACAATGCAAGCATGGATAGCGATATATTCTTCCAGTTATTGGAGCTTGTTATTTTTAGGTCGTTGTCGCCTGTAACTACTGCACTGATCGCTGGCTGATCATTTAATTGTGCACCTATCGAATCGGTGCTGCAATGTGTACCTGGTTTCCAGGTTACAATCAGCTTTATGTTTTCGTTATACTTGTTGGTAGTTGTGAGCACCCGCTTATCCTGCCCTGGTTCTGGCTCGGCTTTTACATCATTTATTAACCAGTTGTATATATAATTCGCGCTGTCTTTTGACGCGTTCATGATCATGCCAACATAGGCTGCTCCCTTACCAGGCCAGTTCCTTCCGACTAATTCAGCAGGAAATTTTTCGATGATTACATCCGGCGTTTTCTCACATACAACAGGGTAGGAGTAGCTGGTTGTGTCTACCACGTTCCCATCCTTATCTGTTAAAATAGTTTTGATGAGGATTTGTTTTGCATTGGGTATGATCTTAGTCACCTCCCACCGGTCGTTAATAATGGTATCGGGAAACTGCCATTGAAGGTGATAATTCGTTGGTTTCTCATTATACAACACCGACCTGAAGTTGATGGTATCGTTTACTACAAAATCGAGTTCATTGGTTAGGAACCTGGCACTTGGCGTGTCAATTGTTTTTCGCGGTATAACAATGTACACGGTTGCGATAATCACAAGTGCTATAAAAGTTATGGCGGCAATACCGTACTTCAATTTTACTACCCGTTTCCATTTAGCTGGTTTTTTTGTTTTTATTCCGGCTTCGCCAGATGGAGTAGCACTGGCGCCGATGGGTTCAATGATGGAAGTTTCTTCTTTTTTCATCCGCTCATCCAGCCGGTCAAATATTTTATAAAGGATAGCCTGCTCTTCTTTATTACGACTGATGATGGGAACGATCCTGTATTTCAGTTTTGAAAAAGTATCGAACTCGTTGAGGTCGGTATTGAACAAAACTTTTTCAATATTAAGCGCCGCGGAAGTATTGATGTCGATGCCTTCATCGTGCAGCATGGCAATGAGCGCCTGGAGGAGCAGGGTAGTATGAAGAACATTTTTGCTCAATGAAGGGATGAATGTTTAGTGATTAGGAAATATATCATCACTGGTTTAAAACAGCTACGCACAATGCATGGTTTGGCGAAATTGCAACTTGCAATTGTAGCAGGCGGACTGAAATCGTTCAGTACTAATTGTAACAACATTACAGCTCAAACTACGCATAACGTTTGTTTAGGCGTTCCAGGTCTGCATCTGTTTTTGCCAGTGCCGATGATACACTTTGTAATATCTTTTTCTTTCCGGCGTCCAGGTTTTTGAAATCTATTTCATCGGTAAAAAAATCGTGTTGTTCCAACGCCTTCACCCAATCCAGCAGCTCGGCTGTTGCCGGTTCTTTGTCTTTCACCAACATTTTTATTTCCTGGAATTCGTTTACGGTGCTGCTGATATTAGCGGTTAGTTTTTCGGATAGTTTGGTTAGCCTCCCCGAATCTTTTTCAGCATACAACTCCTTTAAATGGCGTTCCAAACGCGTACATACAATGTTGATGAGTTCAGCGGGTGTGGGGGAAGGAATATGGTAAAACAAACAACGCCGTAAAAATGCATCGGGAAGGTTCTTTTCAAAATTGCTTGTCATGATAACCACGATCTGCGCATTGGTAGCCGGTCGCGAAATTTTTTTATTCATCAGCTCGTTAATGAAAAATTCCATGTTCTCTATCTCGTTAAGCAGGTCGTTCGGAAAATCACGCGGCGCTTTATCAATCTCATCAATCAATACCACCGAACTAAGGGGTGTAGCCTTCAGGCTATTGAAGTCTTCCAGCTTTTGCAGATCGTTCAGTTCAGCGCTGACAGCAATGGCATCCTTTCCGTAAGCCTGCACAATGGCTTTACCCAAAGCATTTAGTTTAATGAACGGATGCGCCGTGGCAACTTCCGTGGGCTTATCAATTTCATCAATGTATTTTCTTTGAAAGTGGCGAACGGCGTCGTAATAATAAAACAGGTCGGTAGCCGTACTGGTTGTTTTGGTGTTAAACACAAAAGGCTTTTCAAGGTACGGCGCACTGAGGTCCGCATTTTTGTTTTTATCTCCCGAAAGTATATCCGCCACTTTGTAGGCGAGTTGTGTTTTACCGGTGCCCGGTGCACCTGTTAACAGTAGCGGCTTGCCCAGCCAGATGGCCATTTGTATGGCGGTTTCAAGCGCCTCATTTTTCAAAACATAATCCTTCGGATTTTCTGTAGCCCGGGTTTTGATACTTTTAAGATCGAACATGGGAAACTATGGTTTATATGGGTTGCTGGTTATATAGCCTGATGATCTGCATAAGCCCGTGCTCCACCTCGCTGAAGTAAAGATCTTTGGTTTCAATATCTTTCATATACAGGCTTACCAGTTCGTTGCCCCGTGCGCTCATCTCTTCAATTTGGTTGTCGCGAAGCCAAAGCATAATATCCTGCTTATTCAACTTTTGAAAGCGGGGAAGATTATGTTCCCACAGGATGCTGCTTACCTGGTTGTTAAATGCTTCTTCGCTTATGTCGGGGTTATCGGTGTATTGCAGTATGCCGAAAAAGATGATGCGCTTATCTGTGACCAGGTTTTTATTCAATTGCTTATACTTGTCGTAAAACGAAACAATGAATTCGTTCAGCTTTTCATTCTTCCAATAAACGCTTTCTATAAACCACGATATGGAGAGATAGTCGAGCTGGTTCTCCGTCATATATTCGATTAGCCCTTCAATGGTCACATCCTTTGCCAGCTTAAACTTGCGCCATTTTAGTTTCGACAAGATTTCAGCTTTCACATACAACTCTACTTTATCAAAAACCTTAACATCGTTAGGTATAGCAGGTTTAATGTTGATGTTGGTCCATTGCATCGAACGGTCTTCAAATTCAATTTCCTGCCGCCTTATAAAGTAATGGGGAAGATCCTTATCGTGCCCGTTCAGTAAAAAAAATTGCACCGGGTTATCATCTATGCAGGCACCAAATTCCTGGTTTTGAATGCTGCGATCGCACAGGTATATTTTTTCCTGCATCACATCTTTTTTTTGCATAGATGCCTGCAGGCGTTTGCTTACATAGTTGTCGAGGCTTTCAACAATTTTCTGTGGTATTTCGTCCAGCTCGTTAAAGTAGATGGTTTGAAGCTGCGACGAGGCGATCTCCTGTTTCCATTGTTTCAACAGCGGGTTCAATTCTGTAGCAGCGGGGATGTTCTTGATGAGAATAAGACGCTCAATATCGTCGCCACGGGTTTTGCGCTGGCAGGCGGTATCGTATTCCCAGTAGGTGAACGATTTACCGGTATCCGCGCCTTTATCATCTATCGCCAGCGATCCATATTGTTCGCCAATAATACAAACGTAGATGTTGCACTTCTTCACGTCTTCAATACACTTGTATAATACGTTGCGGTCTTCTGCGCGGTAATCTTCCATGGCTGTTACCTGGTACAAATATTTTCGCCCCTGGATTTTATCCAAAAATTGTTGCCGTATCTCCTTAAACTCCATGTACGGCGACGATAAATAAACATTCAGCTCAGCCATAATGCCGGTAAGTAAGAATGATGGATAAATGTGTACTCAAATATAACTTAATCCTGATTTTGTTTCTTACCTGTTATTTGCCCAGGCAACAAACAGGCAGCTTTATAAATGCAGGGGTTTTTCCGGAGGTGTAATTTTCAGGATAACTCCTATATTTAAGCCTGATGTTAACTGCCAACCAAAACCCTGAGCAACAAAGCCGAGATAAGATCGATGCATTGTTGATTCAATCCGGGTGGCTGATCCAAAATAAATCTTCCATCAACTTAACTGCAGCAAAAGGTGTCGCCATTCGCGAATACCAAACCGAAGTTGGTCCCGCCGATTACATCCTCTTCAT
>JANPIA010000496.1:0-13362 GCA_031424735.1 Segetibacter sp. | reverse complement strand
ATGCCAGCAGCAGTCGGGCAAAAGTTCATCTGCCATTTTTTTCAATAATTTCTTCCATTTATTCTTTTTAAAATTATCTTGCTATTGAATAAAATATATTTATTCAGGCGTTTCACGTCACCTTAATACCGTGCAGGTCGTCTTACTTATAAAGTAAATTATTAAAATAAATACATGTGTTTGTGACCAGTAGATTTTACTGCCTTCAGAAGGAAGTTATAGGTTGGTTAGTCAGGTTTACGGTACCCGTTATGTTTTGCATGTGTTGCATGTATAGCATAGCACAGCGTCCTAAAAACACGTTTGCTTTAACCTACAGAGTTTTGCCTGGAGAGACTTTTTCGTCCATTGCCCAACAGTATAATCTTTCAGCCAGGGAACTTGCCGATTTTAATAACATTGATTATTATCCAGGAACGGTCAGGTCTAAAACCCTGCGCGTTCCAATAAAACGGCCAACAGGACCATCAAAGCAGGAAACACAAAAAAAATTAGCCAGCCAACTTTCGGAGGAAGAATTTGAGAAGAAATTGCTGGAAGAATTGAAGTTATCCCGCGACAAAAACAATCCTAATTCTAAATCGAAGGGCACCGCGGTTGTTTCAGACATTTTAGGGGAGGAAGGGCTCGTTCGTTACGACTCTATAAACTACGAACCCCTAACAAAGCCCATTGATACTTTAACAACGAAAACCGCTGATATCGTTGCAAAAAAGGATTCCGATATCATACTGTCATCCTCGCCGGTTACCTCCGATAAAAAAACCAGGGTTGAAAGCACCACCTCAACTTCGTTACGGGATTTAATGCCATTATTAATTTTTCTGCTTGCAAGCGCAATATTGCTGATTGCCGCAATATTTTTCTACAGGGGTCTTAAAAAATAGCATGGCGTTTTTTTATGCCGACCAAATCCGTATTCAGTTTTTTATACTTTAAGATTGGGTAGCGGCAACTATATTTTTTAATCTGCGTACTTACTATCAACCAGCATTGGAAAGCTTACAACATACACTTCAGGGTTGTTTGCAAAACAACCATAAAGATCAACGCAGGCTTTATGAGCGGTACTATGGCTATTGCTTAAAAATAGCGTTCAGGTACATATACCGGTACGAAAAGGCGGTTGATGTTGTAAACGATGGCTTCGTTAAGGTGTTTAAGAAACTTGATACATTTCATTACGATATCAATTCAAACCTTGAAGCTATATTGATGGGTTGGATGAGAACCATTATTGTAAACACAGCCATTGATAAACTGCGAAAAGATAATTTTTTACCGGAGATCGGTATTTTGAATGAAGGTATTTGGATGGAAGATAAAAGCCAGTCGGCCGACCAGGCATTACTTTACAAAGAGCTGGTAATGGAAATTAAAAAACTACCGCCATCGTACCGCGCCGTGTTTAATATGTATGTGATCGATGGGTTTAGTCACCAGGAAATTGCAAACCAGTTAGGCATAGCGGTTGGCACATCAAAATCCAACCTTTCCAAAGCACGAAGCATCTTACAAAAGTTCATTAATAACTCCAACCAGGAAACAGAAGTATGTTACATGTGAACGACGATATGGACAATTTATTTAGAAGAGCAGCTGATGATTACCCGTTGAACATAGAGGGACGCGATTGGAATAAGGTTTCTGAAGTATTGAGTAACAACACAAAAAGCAATGCGGAAAATGGATTGAAAAACAAACGCCGTCATTTTTTGTGGCTTCTACTTTTATTGCCACTTGGTTGGGTGTGCAACAAATATCTTGCAAAAGAAGATGATGGGCGTATTACTACATCAGTTGTAAATGGTTATATAAATAACAACATTCCTGCATCAGCGCCAGTAGCTGCAAATAAAAAATCCGGTAACAATGTTGCGAGATTACATGAGGTTTGGGCAAATAAAAAACAGGCAAAAATGTTTACTTCATCTCGCAGGCAATCCTCGCTGCGTAGCACTCCAATTAGCAAGCAATCGTCGGTGGTAGTTCCTTTTCAAAATTCGTTGCTTAATAAAGACATCACTGGCAAAATGGAGGTTGCCAGGTTGAATGAAAACAGGATTAAGGAGGCTAATACCCGGGGGGGCACAGAAGATAAACCATTCAATTTCAATCAACAGAAAGATCAACAGCCGGCATTCGACAAACTACCGGTAGGCTTACCCTCCAGTCAGCAAGACACTGTAGCAACAGCCAAACCGGCGATACCCGCCAAGCAAAAAGAGAAGTCACTTAAAAACAGCGAATTTTATTTGGGTATGATTGGAGGCCCAGACATTACCGCTGTAAAAAATCAGGGGGTAAAAAATACAGGTTATAGCTATGGGCTTTTGGCAGGCTACCGCTTTAGCAAACGCTTGAGCGTGGAAGCAATGTTACTTAGCGACAAAAAATATTATTACAGCAGCGGCGAATACTTCAGCACTAAACGAACTTACATTCCTGCCAATTATAAGGTAAACGATATAACCGGAAATTGCCGAATGTTAGACCTTGCAGTCAATGTAAGATACGATGTGGTAAAATTTGAAAAAGGTGGCTTTTTTGCTTCCGCCGGCCTGTCATCGTACTACATGAAAAAAGAGGAATACGACTATACCTACAAGTACAACACGAACCTTGTAACACGGCATTCTATTTATACCAATTCTTCAAACAACGTTACTTCAATGTTGAATTTGAGCCTGGGTTATTCATACAGGCTCCCCTTTAATATGCAGGTAAGGCTTGAGCCTTATTTTAAAGTCCCACTCCGCGGAGTTGGCATTGGTAATATGCCGCTTAGCAGTAAAGGTTTTTATATTGGCATTACCAGAAAAATCTTTTGACAAGGCCGCCATTAAACCATACTCTTACCAGCAACATTAATCTAAAAAGCCATAATGTTTTCTTTCACGGGCGGTCTGTTATGTTTGTCACTCCCACTTTCCAAGTTTGATGTGAAACGGTAAGGATACCCATCATAAACCCGTTCACTCTCCGTATATTAGTAACCATTTTAGTTACTTGCTTTGTTTTTTACCCTAAATGTTGCCTGCATGAAAAAACTACTTGCCCTATCCTTCCTGTTTTTGTCGTTACGGGTGCATTCGCAAAAAACAACGGATCCAGATAGGTCTATCGGTAAAAAATATGGGAGTGTAAAAACAACCGTTCCATCTTTTAAAAAACCACCTACCCCCGATGAAGTTTGGGGTAACCTGTTTGTAGATGTTCAATTAAAACGAGCCCTTGGCGATAACAAAACATTTGTGGATGCTGTTCCTAAATTTACCCCGGCAGTTATCTTAAAAAAATACAAACTGCTTAAAAGCCAGCAAGGCGATTCATTGGATCTGAAAAGTTTTGTTCAGCAAAATTTTAAAGTGCCTTTTAATGCCAATACCAAAATAGAAACCAGTTACAAAACGCTAAAACAACACCTGGATGAACTATGGGGAACCTTAATACGAAAGGCAGATGTGATACAGCAAAACAGCTCGTTGCTGGCTTTACCAAACGCCTACGTTGTACCCGGCGGCAGGTTCAGAGAAATTTATTATTGGGATAGTTATTTTACTATGCTGGGGCTTGCAACCAGCAACCGGTACGACCTTATTGAAAACATGCTCGACAATTTTAGTTACCTGAGTGAGCGTTACGGACACATTCCTAATGGTAACCGCACGTATTATTTAAGCAGGTCGCAGCCACCCTATTTTGCCTTAATGGTTGATCTGTTGCAGCATAAAAAAGGCGATGCTATTTACAAAAAATATTTTAGCGCCTTACAAAAAGAATATGCCTGGTGGATGGAAGGCGCCGGAAATTTAAAAGACAATGCTTCGCACAGAAGGGTTGTGAAGATGGACGACGGTACTATTTTGAACAGGTATTGGGATGATAAAAAAGCGCCACGTGAAGAATCGTATTATGAAGATGTACAGAACGGATTGGTGTACCAGGGTGATGACGGGTTGGTTTACACACACTTGCGCGCCGGTGCCGAAAGCGGCTGGGATTTCAGTAGCCGCTGGTTTGCAGATACTGCACACCTTGCCGAAATAGAAACTACCAACATTATCCCGGTTGATCTGAATTGTTTGCTGTATGCATACGAAACCATTTTAAGTAAAGCAGCGAAGGCGAAAAATTCAAAGCTATTATCGGCAAGCTACCTGCAAAAGGCCGATGAGCGTAAGGCAGCTATTCTTAAATATTGCTGGAGCGAAACCGCGGGTTATTTTTTCGACTATAATTTTAAAAAGAAATCAACAACAAACATTTATTCGCTCGCCGGTGTATTACCCTTGTTTGTGAACATTGCAAACACTGAACAGGCATCTGCAGTAAAAACTCAATTAGAACAAAAATTTTTGAAAGATGGGGGAGTGGTAACAACCATTTATCATACTGGTCAACAGTGGGATGCGCCGAATGGCTGGGCACCACTGCAATATGTTAGTGTACGCGGCCTGATGAACTATGGTTATACCGACCTGGCTAAAGATATTGCCGGACGGTGGATGCAGGTTAACGAAAGAGTATTTAACACAACAGGCAAAATGCTGGAAAAATACAATGTCGAAAACATTCACCTGGAAAGTGGCGGCGGCGAATATCCCACACAGGATGGCTTTGGGTGGAGCAACGGGGTTTACCTTAAGTTTTTCCAGATGTTTAAAAAGTAACCGGATCTATATTATTCTCTTACCAAACTAACGACCACTCCACATGGAATTCAGAAAGCCAAAGCTATCCTTCAGCCAAATCATCAACATGAATGTCGGCTTCTTCGGCATTCAGTACAGCTTTGGTTTACAGCAAAGTGCAGTCAATCCTATTTACGACTTCCTGGGTGCTTCGCCCGATCAAATTCCGCTGTTGAACTTAGCCGGCCCGGTAACAGGTTTATTGATACAACCACTCATTGGTGCTATCAGCGATAAAACCTGGCATCCGCGCTTTGGTCGCCGTAAACCTTTCTTTTTTATTGGTGCACTTTTTTGCAGCATCTGTTTATTTCTTTATCCATTCAGCAGCACATTGTGGATGGCGGTGGGATTGTTGTGGGTGCTGGATGCCGCAAACAATACCGCAATGGAACCCTACCGTGCATTGATAGCCGATAAACTTCCGCCGAGTCAGCATGCACTCGGTTTTTTATCGCAAAGTTTTTTTACGGGTTTGGGTATTACGTTGGCAAATGTGTCGTTGTTTATTTTTCAAAAGAAGATACATGGCGAACATGGTCAAATTCCATACTGGGTATTTGCCTCTTTCTTCCTGGGCTCTGTTTGCTCCATCGTATCTGTTAGCTGGTCCATTTATAAAACACCGGAGATACCGCCTACCGATGAAGAACTGGCGATTTTGAAAGCCGATAAAGGAGGCGTATTAAAACCATTCAAAGAAATTCTTCATTCCATACAGCATATGCCTAAAGTGATGTGGCAGTTGGGGCTGGTATATCTTTTTCAGTGGTATGCATTGTTTTGTTACTGGCAAAATGCCTCCAAAAGCATTGCGCAATCTGTTTGGAAAACATCGCCCACCCAAAACAAACTTTTGTATGAAGAAGCCGTTGGGTGGACGGGCCTGGTAAATGGATGGTACAACGTTGTTACATTTTTATCTGCTTTCGCATTGGTGGGTTTAGCCAGAAAGTTCAGCCCGAAGATGGTTCATTTTATTTGCCTGCTCATGGCTGGAATTGGATTACTCATCTTCCCCCATATTGAAAACAAATACATGCTTTTTGCACCAATGACCGGCTTTGGAATAGCCTGGGCAAGTATGATGGGTGTTCCTTATCTGATGGTGGTTAACAATATTCCGAAAGAAAAGTATGGTGTGTATATGGGCATCATCAACATGATGATTGTGATACCGATGATACTGCAGAACATAACGTTCGGTTATGTGCTGAAGAATTTTTTGGGTAACGATCCGGGTAAAGCTATTTCGTTTGCCGGGGCGTTTTTGCTGCTTGCAGCGTTGGCCACTATGGTAATTAAATCTACGCCTGTTGACCCTGATGCCGATATACCAATGGCAACAGCGGGGCATTAATAAAGGCTTTTTTTTATAACGGTTATCTCAAATTTGCCATCATGAAAATACTTTGTATTGGTGAAGCGCTTATAGATATGATCTGTACAGATACAGGTTCATCCCTCGCCAAAGGCGAACATTTTTTAAAGAAACCCGGCGGCGCACCCACCAACGTTGCTGCAGCTATCGCAGCCCTTGGCGGCGACGTAATATTAGCCGCTAAAATCGGCGCCGATCCTTTCGGCCAGCAATTAATTGATGTGATGAAAGACTTTGGTGTTTCCACCATTTGGATGGTGCAGGATAAAAATTATTTTACCACGTTTGCCTATGTATCGCTAATGGAAGATGGCGAGCGTGATTTTGTTTTTAACCGCGGTGCCGACGGGCAGTTAAGCGAGGCGGATGTAGAAGGGATTGACCTTGATGAATGTTCGATAGCGCATTTTGGTTCAGCCACCGGCTTTCTGCCCGGGCCTCTTCAACACGCTTATAAAGCAATGCTTGAAAAAGCGATCGACAAAAAATTGTTTATCAGCTTCGACCCTAACTACCGGCATTTGTTGTTCAGGAATGATAAGGACAGCTTCGTTCAGCAATCGAAATATTTTATAAAACGCTGCCACTTTTTTAAAGTAAGCCATGAAGAAGCCATGCTTATTACCGGTAGCTCCTCGGTGTACGACGCTGCTAAAATGTTATCGGAACAAACGAAGGCTACGTTTGCCATCACTTTGGGTAAAGAGGGTACCATGCTAATGCATAACTCCATCATGACAACCATTCCATCTATAACCATTACCCCGGTAGATACCACCGGTGCAGGCGATGCTTTTGTAGGCGCTGTATTGTACCAGTTAAGCAATTTTTCGCTACCGGTTATTGAAGCCATGGAAGTGGAAGACTGGGTTAAAATTATTGCCAATGGTAATAAAGCGGGAGCACGCACCTGCGAATACATGGGGGCTATGGAAGCATTTAAACACCTTAATAACCAGATTTTCGAATAACAGCACATGTACAACTACCATATACATCAACAGGTACATAACGTTTTACAAAAGCATTCCATTGATAAACAGAAGCACGATGCTTTTTATGCAAGGCTATTGGCTAATACGCCTGCTATTGATGTTTTGTATAAAGAGATTTACGGCGGGCAATTAAATAGTGCAGCAGAGTTTGATGCGTTGATGAATACCATAGTAAATGCATATATCATCCGTCCCGGTAAACTGAAGGAAAAGGATACAAAAAAGTTACAGCAGAATGGTTGGTTTTTAAGCAACCAGTTAACGGGCATGAGCCTGTATGTTGACCGGTTTAGCGGTGATATAAAAACGCTTGATACTAAACTTGGGTATTTTGAAAACCTGGGTGTAAATGTGCTGCACCTGATGCCCTTGTTTGAAAGCCCGGAAGGGGAAAGCGATGGCGGTTATGCTGTCTCCAATTTTAGAAAGATCGACAGCCGCTTTGGTACGTTACACCACCTGGAAGCTCTCCAACATCATATGGAGGATGAAGAAATGTACCTGATGATAGACATTGTGCTGAACCATACTTCGCACCAACATGAGTGGGCAGCAAAAGCAAGAGCAGGCGATGAACATTTCCAGGATTATTATTATACCTATAACGATAGAACAATACCCGACGAATTTGATAAAGCTATGCCCGAAGTGTTCCCAGAAAGTTCGCCCGGCAATTTTACCTGGATACCTGAAATGAATAAATGGGTGATGACCGTCTTCCATGATTATCAGTGGGATTTGAATTACAGCAATCCTTCGGTATTCATTGCCATGCTGGATAATATTTTGTTTTATGCTAACCTGGGCGTTGATATTTTACGGATAGATGCACCGGCATTTATATGGAAGCAGGCAGGAACCACCTGCCAAAATTTGCCGCAGGCACATGCACTGTTACGACTTATTAAACAGTGTGTGCAGGTGGCGGCACCCGGCATGGCCTTATTAGGCGAAGCCATAGTGGCCCCTACGGCAATCATGCATTATTTTGGAACCGGTATGTTTAAAGCAAAGGAATGCGACTTTGCTTATAACGCCACTCAAATGGCCTTGCAGTGGGATGCACTGGCAACGGGTAATGTAAAAACAATGATGAACGCGCAAAGCATTTTACTGCAAAAACCGGTGGGCACTTCGTGGATTACTTATACGCGCTGCCACGATGATATTGGCTTGGGTTACGATGATTACATGATTGAGCAGGCAGGCTACAATGCCTATGAACACAGGCGTTTTCTAAAAAATTATTATTCGGGCAACCATGCAAGTTCCGATGCGTCGGGTGCTTTGTTTTCTTTCAATCCTAAAACAGGTGATGCCCGTATAAGCGGAACACTCGCATCGTTGTGTGGATTGGAAAGAGCTGTTTTTCATAACAATGAAAAAGCCATCGACACCTCTGTAAGAAAGATACTGTTGATGCAGGCAATGAGCTTTTTTATTGGCGGATTGCCAATGCTTTTTTATGGAGATGAAGCGGGTTACACAAATGATTATTCGTACCTGGATGATGAAGGTAAAAGCTATGACAACCGCTGGATGCATCGCCCAATAATAGACTGGAATAAAAACAAGAAAATTGATAAAGAAAAAACAGTAGAACACAGGGTGTTTGCATCCACAAAAAATCTGATTAACCTTCGAAAAAAATTTGAAGTATTTGCAGATCACGGTAACCTTACCTGGATGATGCCGCACAACATTCATGTTGCGGGTTTTTTGCGATCGGGAACGGAACAGCAGATTTTTTGTGTATTCAATTTTAGCAATACCAAAGCACACCTTACCTGGTATGCGTTTAAAGAAAAGATGCCGGCGGTAATGGAGCTTCGCGATCATTGGAATAACAGGGATTATACCGTTGGAGAAGATCATGAATATCTGGTGATTGAACCCTATTCCTTTTGCATAATAGAAGTGATGAAATAATTTAGGGACCAACTTGAATATTCAGCTACCAGAACCCATAAAATCATTTATATGAAAACTATTCTTTGCAAATGGCTTTCAGTTTTTTTGATAATAATATCCACTACTTCCTTATCGCAAAACACCAGTATCGATAAAAAGTGGTGGAAAGAGTCGATCGTTTACCAGATATATCCGCGGAGTTTTAAAGACAGTGATGGTGATGGTGTAGGCGATCTCAGGGGCATCATTTCTAAACTGGATTATATAAAAAGCCTTGGCGTAAATGCCGTTTGGCTCAACCCCATTTACTCATCGCCCAACGACGACAATGGCTACGACATTAGCGACTACCGCAACATTATGAAGGATTTTGGTACGATGAAAGACTTTGATGAAATGTTGAAAGGAATGCACCAGCGAAACATAAAAGTAGTAATGGACCTGGTAGTAAACCATAGCAGCGACGAACACGAATGGTTTAAACAATCACGAAGCTCCCGCAACAATCCGTACCGCGATTACTATCATTGGTGGCGGGCCGAAAAAGGAAAGCCCACACCCCGCTTTAGTTTTTTTGATGTGAACAGCGATGCATGGATGTACGACTCGCTTACCAACGCTTATTATCTCCACTACTTTTCGCGCAAGCAGACGATCTTAACTGGGAAAACCCAAAGCTGCGGCAGGAGGTGTACGACATCATGCGGTTTTGGTTGAACAAGGGCATCGATGGATTTCGCATGGATGCGTTTCAATATGTAGCAAAAGATACCACCTGGCCTGCCTTTCCGCCCGGTTACGAAAAAAACATCATCAAATATTACGGCATCGGCCCGCATATGCACGATTACCTGCAGGAGATGAACCGCGAGGTGATCAGCAAATATGATATTATGACGGTTGCAGAAGGTGCAGGCTCCACAACCGATGATGCCATGCAGTTTGTTGATCCATCGCGCAACGAATTAAATATGGCTTACCATTTTGAAGGCATGGATATTGGCAACGACTTAAAAGGATACAGCCTCATCGATTTTAAAAATGTTTATACCAAATGGGATAGCGCGTTTGCAGAAAAAGGCTGGGTGTCCATTTTTCTCGCCAATCATGATGTGCCACGAATGGTGAGCAAGTTTGGAAATGATAAACCACCGTTTCGCGAAGCCTCTTCTAAATTGCTAACCACGTTTATTATGAGTATGCGTGGCACACCGTATTATTATTATGGCGATGAAATTGGAATGGGTAACATCAGGTTCAACAACATTGCTGACTATAAGGATGTTGAAACGCTCAACAAGTACCAGCAAATAAAAAACCAGGGCGGCGACCTGCAGGCTTTCATTGAATTAAAAAAGCTGACGGCACGCGATAATGGGCGCACGCCATTTCAATGGAATGATCAAGAAAATGCTGGCTTTACCACTGGAACGCCGTGGCTGAAAATAAACCCCGATTATAAAAAAGTAAATGCTGCGGCGCAGGAAAAGGATCCCAACTCTGTTCTAAACTATTTTAGAAAAATGATAAAACTGCGCAAGCAATTAGCGGAGCTGGTGTATGGTTCCTACAAGTTGCTCGATAGGGAAAACCCGAACGTGTACGCTTACACCCGGTCGCTTGGCAACAAAAAAGTGTTGGTGTTACTTAACTTCTCTACGGCTTCATCCACTTTTAATCTGCCACCGGGTAACGGAAAAACGGCCGAGGCATTCATCAACAACAAGAGTACGTTGGCTATTAAAAAGAAAGGCGACAACACCAGCTTTGTATTGCAGCCTTACCAGGCAGTCGTGCTGAGGTTAAACTAAAACATAGGTTTTACTACACAGGCTGTAACTGAGATCTTTTCAGTTTCATCAGCTACTTTTTAACCGCCACTGCAATTTTTGAATCCGCAGTGCCATAGTATAAAAACCATTTCGATTTAAAGTTTACCATCCCTTCCAAAAAACAAACATTGTTTACCTGCCCGGTAATTTCATAATCTTTATCGGGTTTAAAAAAGTTTTCTTCGCATCGGTCCAACACCTTTTCAGGATGGTTCTTATCAAGCAATATCTGCCCAGCTGCATACACGCCATCGGGCAAAGTCTTATCGCCGTAAATTGGGCTGTTCTTACTGTTGTAAATAAACAATATTCCATCTTTGGTTATAATAGCAGGCGGTCCCGGCTCAACCAGTTCGCTATCAAATTTATTTTTTCGCGTAGCAAATAAAATTTTAAAAGCCTCATAATTCCTGAGCGAATCAAATTGCTTTTTCGATGGATCGGTTTCAACAATCGGTGTCCAGTCAATCAAATTATTGGAGGTAGCCATGTAGATGTTCGACTCGCCCCAGTACATCCAATACTTACCTTTTAGTTTTGCTGCAACCAGTTTACTGCCTTTAGTATTGCAAATAATTGATCCCGATTTCGACCAGTAGTCAATGTACTTTCCGCCCGCTGCTTTTTTAAAAACCGATCCATGTTTTTTCCAATGCACCAGGTCGGTTGAAGTGGCAATAAATAATCTTGCGGTGGTTCCATCGTAAGCTGTATAGGTCATGTAATAAGTTCCTTTATCATCCTCCACAATCCGCGGGTCTTCGCAACCGCCTTCCCATTCGTATTTTTTATAGGCATCGTTATCGGGTGTCAAAACCGGTTTTTGCACACGGGTAAAATGAAGCCCGTCGGTGCTATACGCCATGCCAATGCGCGATGTGCCTGCCGGCAGGCCAATTTTATCCTGTGCACGATATAGCAGGTAAACTTTATTATCCCTCACTACCGCAGCGGGGTTGAAAACATCTTTTTCTTCCCAGCCAACCTGTTTTTTCAAGATCGGGTCAAAAAAGGTGGTGCCCTTTGCTGTTAAGCAAGGGTTGGCTGCATCCTGTTTTACAAATGGAAGCAGCATCCATTTTTTTTGTTGCGCATAGCTGTTAAACGACAGCAGTGAAAAAAAGCAGGCGGTAAAAAAGTGATCAGAGCGTTTCATGGCAAGTTGGTTATCGTGTATAGATGATGAGAAAAATTTATTGTCCGGGCTTTTGCAGCATAGATGGTCTTCGTTGCGTCGCCCTCTTATACGGTTGGCAATGGCTGTGCATGTTTCATTTTTCAAAAGCGCTCAAGCAGCAGCGGAACTTAATATCACTAGAAAAATAATCGGTAAAATTCTTTGCGTGCCAGCGGTACATAATACATTCAAGTATTTGATGTTGCGTACCAAAGGCATGCACTGCACACAAACAATAACTTTTTTTCTACCAATATTTTGTGCCTCTGGCACTCTTCCCCAAGTCTTTTCCGATCGCGCCTCTGGGTTTATCACCAATCGTAAGCTACGATAAAAAGGTCGTTGCTACTGCTCAATGATCCGCACCAAAAAAACAACTCCCCCGTTGAAACGGGGGAGGATATCATCTAACTAACTTGAAATTTTTTTATCGGTGCTAAAAATCAATTTCCATTTTTTGTTTGTGGTTGGCTTTAAAATTTTGCAGCCAATCAAAACCTTACATTAAAACCAACGTTTACACTGTAGTCGGCAAATGCAGCATCGCCCTGGGCAAATACACCTGTTTTTTGCGTGCGAATTTTATCAGGTTCGCTTTGCGTACGGTTGCGCTCCACTGCATACGGAACGGAAATATATACCTGTGCTTTTTTCAGCGAATAGGCAACTACCGGCTCTGCCGATAATACATAGCCCGGTCTTCTAAAACCATTGCTTCCACCAATTAAATCTTTTGCAGGCACGCCTTCAATACGCATACCGGCAGATAACATAAGTTGCTTAATGGAAACATTTGCCCCGGCACGAAACATGAACTGGTCCGGCACACTCATTACATCGCTTCCATAAGCTATGGCAGTGGCTGAAGGTGTTCCACCCCTCGCTGTAGAAATACCGTTTTGTTCCCTGGGATTGAACAGGTAATAGCCATTGGTGTACACACTTAGTTTTTTACTTACGCTGTAAAAAGCATTGTATTCGGTAGTAAACCCTGTGCCGCCATCGCCTAACTGGATGGATTGGTCAACGGGTCCTAAAATTTTGGTGGAGTCGTTCTTCCAGAAATAATCCTGGTAACGATAATCGCCGGTGGGGAGTTTTATGCCAAAGCCAACCTGTACATTAATCCGGGTCATTTTTGTAGGCGCTACCAGCCAGTAATAAGCAGACAGTCGTACATCGCCCAACCCGAACGATTTTGTGTTGCGGCGTGCGAGATTGCTTTTACTGCTGTTGCCATAATGTTCATACATGGAAGAGCGTACATTGCTGATGACGGGCAAATACACGCCAACCGACCAGCGGGCATTGAGTTGTTTTGCAAAACTCACATCGGTGGCAAAAGCATAGTTGATCACTTCGGTGCCGGCTT
>JANPIA010000495.1:0-5832 GCA_031424735.1 Segetibacter sp. | reverse complement strand
CGCAAGCATTGCAGATGTGGATGCTTCAGAATTTGATTTTGATAAAATATTTGAAGGTGCCGACTGGTTTCATACAACTGGTATCACACCTGCCCTCAGCGATAAATCTGCTGCACTTACTGAAGCTGCTTTGAAAGCGGCAAAAGCAAAAGGCATCACTACCAGCATCGATCTAAACTACCGAAAAAAATTGTGGAGTAAAGAAAAGGCGAGAGAGGTAATGACACACCTTGCCCAATATGTTGATGTGTGCATTGGCAACGAAGAAGACGCTGATACTACCCTCGGTTTTAAAAGTGAAGGCACCGATATTACCAAAGGCGAACTTAACCTGGATGGCTATAAAGATGTGTTCAAACAAATGAAAGAAAAGCTGGGCTTCAAGTACATTGCTTCTACCCTGCGCGAAAGCCATAGCGCTTCCGACAACGGTTGGAGCGCATTGGTTTACGATGGCACCGAGTTCTATCATACTAAACAATACGAAGTTCGTATTATAGACCGCGTAGGCAGCGGCGACTCATTTGCAAGTGGATTTATTTATGGGTTAGTTACAGGTATGCCCATGAACGAAGCTGCAGAGTTTGGCGTAGCCGCTTCTGCATTAAAACATACCATACCAGGCGACTTAAACCATGCAACACTTTCTGAAGTAAAAGACCTGATGAAAGGCGATGCAAGCGGAAGAGTGCAGCGATAAGGTGAATGGTCAATAGTCAATAGTCAATATAAAAGTCTGCTATATAATGGTGGACTTTTACTTTATAGCTGGCATTTAAATTCCATAGCAACACCCTTGCGTCGCACTCTTGTACTGCATACCTTTAATGTCGCTTCTAATTATTATCATTTATCATTTACAATTAACCATCAGGATTTCTCATGGCAGCAAAGGAGATAAAAAACAGGCAGGCTTATTTTGATTATTTCATTGAAGATAAATATGATGCCGGGATGGTTTTATTAGGCACAGAAGTTAAAAGCATACGTGAAGGGAAGGTTAGCTTTAACGATAGCCACTGCCTCTTTTTTAAAGAGGAACTTTGGATAAGAGGCATGTACATCGCTGAGTATTCTCTGGGTACAACCAACAACCATATTGCAGTTCACGACAGGAAGCTGCTGCTTACCAAACGTGAACTTAGAAAGATTGAAACAAAACTAAAAGACAAAGGTTATACCCTTATTCCCCTGCGTGTTTTCTTTAATGAAAAGCATCTTGCAAAAATTGAGATAGGTGTTGGCAAAGGAAAAAAGCTTCACGATAAGCGGGAAACGATCAAGAAAAAGGAAACGGATCGGGAAATAAAACGCTTCCTAAAATAGTGCCACTCAACGACGGCATTACACACTTATTGCCTTTCACATAATATTTTTCTCACCTGATGCGTTATAGTAGTATCCATAAAATACTCTATTGAAAAAGTTTATTGTTGCAGCGATCAGCTTACTTGTTTTAAACACTATTGTGTACAGCCAGCAGGTGAGTGGCGAATGGTATGGAATAGGCTCCGTTAACCGCAATGGACAACATAGTAGCTACCTTGCCGAACTGGTTCTTCAGCAAAAAGGAAATAAGGTAACAGGCGAATTTAATTACTACTTCAAAAGCACTTCAACGGTTATTCAGGTTTCAGGAATTTTTGATGAAAGAACCCGCACGCTCGAATTAAAAGCACACCCTTTACTGAACTATAAAACAGGCAGCGTAAACGGGGCTGATTGCCCCATGGAAGGATCGTTCACCTTACTAACATCCCGTGTAGAATCCTCGCTTCGTGGTCAGTTTAACCCTACTGAAAACTATAAATACACCTGCCCTGCCATCAATATTAAGTTTGTAAAACAAACTAAAAAACTGCCCGAAATTATACCCCCAGCTGAACTTGAAACCGAAGAAGAACAGGAGACAAAAACTGATGCAACAAAAATAGTAAAAGGTGAACCGGCAAAGCCCGACCCCAATGCCCCGCTGATTGCCGCTTTCAATAGCAGGCTAATTGAGCCAAGCCCGGTGATTGATGTAAATGCCGACAGTTTGAGAATCACTTTATACGATAATGGTGATGTGGATGGAGATACCATTTCACTTTTTCACAACCGTAAACTGATAGCCGTACACCAGGTATTACGATCGTCGGCTTTTACTATAACATTACCCCTGGATACAAACGTAAACGAGATAAGTATGTTTGCCGAAAACCTGGGAAGTATTCCGCCCAATACGGCCTTATGTGTAATTTATGCTGGCCAGCAGCGGTTTGAAATGAGTATGGCAAGCACCTATATAAAAAATGCTACGATCAGGTTTCGTAAAAAAGTGTTGCTAAGTAAAGAACTGGTGCATGCCCGGTAAACTAAAATAGTGTGCCCTGGGGTTTATCGGCTTCCTTTACCTCCCACTCCATTTCAATACTTTTATTAAAGTCGGTAAGCTTGTTGCCAACCGCTTTCCAACCCATCACTTCTATAAAACCGCCGATTTTTATTTTCTGCGTTTTCGCCTGCGCTCCCCTGCCCGTATGTAATTGCAGTATAGGCTCTTCATCGGTAGTAACAGTTTCAAGGTGGTTGCCCTTCCCTTCTTTTATAAAAAAGAATTTGTTACGCAAGGTGGATGTTTCAATTTTAAAACGCTTCACATTGTATTGCAGCTTTTCATTATCCAGGTAAACGGCAGTAATAATTTTCTCCGGATTAAATTTTTCAATCAATACTATTTTATCAGGCTCAAAACGTTGTGTAAGTTCGGTATCAGTTATCTCGTAATTTCCATCGTCGTAAATCACCAATATTTTATCATCCTCAAACGTACCGAGATACTCTCCTTTTTCATCGGAGTTCAGCCGTCCAAACTTACTATCGAACCAAAGCTTTCTGCCTGCCAGCGTACTTCTTCCAGCCTCTTTAAATTTTACTGTTTTTATGGGGTACTTAGTTACCTGGTTACCCATGCTGCCACGTCCTTTAATTTCAAGCTCTTCAAAATAGTATTCAAACTCTTTTATACGAGCCGTGCAGTTGGGGCTCAAAATAATTTTTAATGCTTCCGCTTCACCGTTTGCGTTAGCAGAAAAATAATGCACTTTGCTTTTATCGCTTCCTTTTGTTAGCTCATAATCGCGGTCGCGGGTAACCCCTGTAACATTAAAACGCTTGGCATAACTAATACCACTTTCCCCATCCAGGTAAATCATATTGTAAGTAGTACGCTCATCGTTTTTTTGAAAAATGGCGGCATGCAAAATATCTTTTCCCACAAAAACTTTATCGGCAATTCGTACCACCTTCATTCTGCCGCTCTTTGTAAAAACAATAATATCATCCAGGTCCGAACATTCGGCAACCAACTCATCCTTTTTTAAACTGGTGCCGATAAATCCTTCTGCACGGTTCATATATAGTTTTGTATTTGCTATGGCTACCGACTTTGCGGTGATGGTATCAAATTGCCTGAGTTCAGTCTTTCTTTCCCTGCCCTTGCCATATTTTTTTAACAGGTTTTCATAATACGCAACGGCAAAGTCAGTAAGATGCTCCAGGTCGTGTTTCACCTGCTTTATTTCATCCTCAATATTTTTTATTTGTTGATTGAGTTCATCAATATCGAGCCTGTAAATACGACGTACTGGTTTTTCAGTAAGCTTTACAATGTCTTCGTTGGTAATATCGCGGCGAAGTTTCTTTTTGAATGGAGAAAATGCACTGTCAATCGCAGCAATCACCTTATCCCACGTTTCATGTTTTTTTTCCAGCTCTTTATATATCTTTTCTTCAAAAAATATTTTTTCAAGTGAAGTGTAATGCCATTTATCCAACAATTCGCCAAGTTTTATTTCTAACTCGCGGCGTAATAGTTCTTTGGTATTATCGGCCGAAGTTTTCAGCAATTCCTGTACACCCACAAAGCGTGGCTTCTGCCCTTCAATAACACAAGCGTTTGGCGAGATGCTAACTTCGCAATCCGTAAAAGCGTACAACGCATCGATGGTAATGTCGGGCGAAATGCCTTGTGCCAGTTCAATAATTATTTCAACGTTAGCGGCAGTAGTATCGGTTACTTTTTTAATCTTGATCTTGCCCTGGTCGTTCGCTTTCACAATGCTTTCGCAAAGGGTTGATACCGTTACACCATAGGGCACGTTGCGTATCACCAGCGATTTTTTATCGAGCTCTTCTATCAATGCCCTTACCCTAACCTTTCCTCCCCGCCTGCCCTCATTGTAATTTGTAACATCCAACATACCGGCGGTTTGGAAATCAGGAAATATTTCAAACTTTTTTCCGCGCAGAAATTTAATAGAAGCCTCTATAAGTTCACAAAAATTATGCGGTAGTATTTTGGTTGACAAGCCAACCGCAATTCCATCTGCACCCTGTGCCAATAACAAAGGAAACTTCATGGGCAGGGTTACCGGTTCGTTTTTACGACCATCATAACTTAACTGCCACTCGGTTGTTTTCGCATTGAAAGCCACATCCAGTGCAAATTTGCTAAGGCGTGCTTCAATATATCGCGGAGCGGCTGCATCATCTCCTGTATTTACATCTCCCCAATTTCCCTGCCTCTCAATCAATAAGTCTTTTTGCCCCAGGTTAACCAATGCATCGCCTATGGAAGCATCCCCATGTGGATGGTACTGCATACTTTGCCCAATGATGTTTGCAACCTTATTGAATCGTCCGTCGTCCATCTCTTTCATTGCATGGAGTATGCGACGCTGAACCGGTTTCAATCCATCTTCCATTGCAGGCACTGCTCTTTCCAGTATCACATAAGAAGCATAATCCAGAAACCAGGTTTTATACTGACCAGTTATGCCATGGTTGTTATCTAAAAAATCCTGATCGGAATAAGTAACCTTTGCCATAATTGAATTAAAAGCCCAATGATACTGAATAGTAGTAAAAAAGCGGGACGATGTTAGTAGATAAAAAATAATCAACCCGCCAAACACATAAATTACCAGCCAATAGAATTCCCGGAAAACGAAAAATTATTTTTAGTTCGTTTAACAATTATGCAGTAGGTTTATTTACTGATCGCGTAAAACATTCTTCTTCTTATCCAATTTCTGTTACAAACTCTTTCATTCCAAAGTAAGTTTCAATCAATTAATTCCGAATAGGCGGAAAGAAAAGGAGGCTCTTTTTATATGCCTCCCAAGAAAACATTTTTGTGTCGCCAAACAAACAACGTCGTTATGAGAAAATACTATTTTCTATTTAGCCTGATCATTTTATCAATAGCTGTAAAAGCGCAAACCACCACCTCGGTTCTCTCTGTTGCCGGCGGGTCCGATAAAAATGAAAGCTTATCTCTTGATTGGGTATTGGGAGAAACCTTTATTGAAACAATAGCTACCGGCGATGGCATGTACACTCAAGGATTTTTACAACCCATTTTGGTGGTTGAGAAACGAGTGCAAAATGTACTGCCACATTACCTTAAAATAGTGATTGCCCCCAATCCTGTTCAGTCGCTTTTGAACGTGAAAATTCTAACGCCAGTTAACGAAAGATTGCTTTTGACCCTGACCGATATTAATGGAAGAATTTTGCTTTCGCGTAGTCTTTCTCCCAAGCAAACCATCGAAACCCTGAACCTGAGCAACATTGCACACGCCACCTACATTATGCACATCCGTAACGTAAATGGCTCGCTTGTAAAAAGTTTTCTTGTAAATAAGATTAAATAAACACAGCATCAATAGAACCGAAATTAACCAGTAAAATAACATCAATGAAAAAGCTTTACATTTCAGCTATTCTCTTCACCTTGTTTTGTACTGCCAACGCCCAATCGCTTCCACAGGGCATGAAGTACCAGGC
>JANPIA010000494.1:0-5390 GCA_031424735.1 Segetibacter sp. | reverse complement strand
TAAGGTGGAAGAGCTTTTTGGTGTGTATACGTTTCCGCAGGTGCATCAGCTTATATCCACCATCAGTGGAATATTGAAACACGATGCAGGTATAGCAGAAATACTACGGGCTACATTTCCCATGGGTTCCATGACGGGTGCTCCAAAAAAAAAGGTAATGGAACTAACAGAACAGTATGAACAAAACAAACGTGGAATCTTCTCCGGAACGGTAGGTTATATCACCCCTGAAAAAAATATGGACTTCAACGTGGTGATCCGTAGCATCATGTACAATCAGTCAAAAAAATATCTATCGTACCAGGTAGGTGGTGGTATCACTTTTTACAGCGATCCGGAAAAAGAATATGAAGAATGTATGCTGAAAGCAACAGCTATAATGAATGTGCTGGGGTAAATGCAATTTAAATATCCGGAAGTAAAAATGCGGACTTAGCGATCATAAAATTTGTGCATCTAATTAGCCTTTCACAATAACTGATTTCTCAACAAATCATCAAACTCTTCTCTCTTTCTTATCAACTTTGCATTGCCATTTTCAATTAAAACTTCGGCAGGTTTTAAGCGTGAGTTGAAGTTGCTCGACATTTCGAAACCATACGCACCTGCGTTGTAAAAAACCAGGTAGTCGCCTTCGCTTACTTCGTTCAGCGTTCTGTCCCAGGCAAAGGTGTCGGTCTCACAAATGTTGCCGACAATGGAATATCTTTTTTCTGCACCACCCTCGTTGCTTATGTTTTTTATACGGTGATAGGAGTCGTAAAACATGGGGCGAATTAAATGGTTGAAGCCACTGTTCACACTGGCGAATGTGGTGGCAGAAGTAGTTTTTAAAACATTCACCTGGGTAATAAAATAACCGGCACTGCTCACTAAAAACTTACCGGGCTCAAACCAAATTTGCAAGTGCTTATTGTTTGGGTTGGGATGGTTGGCAAAAGCTTCGCTCACTTTTTGTGCAAGCAAGCCCATGTCCGTTTCCTCATCGCCATCTTTGTAAGGCACTTTAAAGCCGCCGCCCAGGTCTATAAAATCAAGTTCATTAAATAACGGGATGGTATCGAACAAAACCTCTATGCCTTTCACAAAAACATCCACATCCGTTATTTCGCTGCCAGTATGAATGTGTAAACCGCGGATGTATAAATTATGTTTTTCAACCAGTTTGGTTATTTGGTCTGCCTGGTCAACCGGGATGCCGAACTTGCTTTTATCGTGACCGGTTGATATTTTAATATTACCGCCGGCTAAAATATTAGGGCGTAGCCGAACGCTCACCGGGTACGTGTGTCCAAACTTTTTTCCAAATTTTTCAAGGTTCGAAAGGCTGTCGATGTTGATGTTAACACCCAAACTTTGCGCCTCCTCAATTTCGCTGAAAGCGATTCCATTGGAAGTATAAAGGATCCTTTCGGGGGTAAAGCCAGCATGTAGTGCGAGCCTCACCTCGTTAACTGAACTACAGTCAACATTTGCACCCAATTGCTTAATGTGCCGGAGAACATTTACATTGGTTAATGCTTTGCATGCATAAAAAATCACCACATCGTTTTTAGCAAAAGCTTCCCTGAGCTTTTGGTATTGTTCCGTTATTTTTTCGGCGTGGTAAACATAGAGCGGCGTTCCAAATTGCTCGGCTATCTTAATAAGTTGCTGGCTGTAAAGTTGCTGCGACATGGGTTATAAAAATTAAGGAGAGTGGGATACAGTAGAAATGTGTACTTAAGCTTCTTCTTTATCTGCCCGTTTATCGGCTGTGTTTTCACCACTTGCTTCGTGTAGTACATCCTCGCCGTGCAATTGGGTATCTGCTTCTTCATCAGCAATTTCAGTGTCAACTATATTTTCGGCGTTGCTGGTTTCTTCCACAGGTTCGTTTTTAATACTGCCGGGTTCAACTATTATATCTTCTTCACCCAAAACTGTACCTCCATCTTCCGGCGAAGCTTCCGGTTCCGTAAACAGTTCTATCTGTTGCTTTGGCGTATCATCCACCTTGTTTGCGCGATAGGCATCATCTTCATGGGCGTTCAAGGCGCTGTTTACTACAGTCGCTTCAATCATCTGCTCCGCCAATACCTCTTTAATTTTAGGAAGATCGTTTGTATCGTTGATACCGAAGTAATCCATAAAGGCTTTAGAAGTTGCGTACACCAGTGGTTTGCCCGGAAGGTTCTCGTTCCGTCCGCTAATTACAATCAATTCTTTCTCTAACAGTTTCTGAACAGAATAATCACTGTTTACCCCGCGGATCGCTTCTACTTCCCCTTTGGTAATGGGTTGTTTGTATGCTATAATAGCCAATGTTTCTAAAGCCGCATTGGATAAACGTTTTAAAAACTTATCGCCATTTAGTTGTCCAACCGTTTGGTGAAATTCTTTTTTAGTGAGGAACTGCCATCCGCCGCCGCTTTCCCTTACTTCAAACGGGTAAAACTCCGCATTGTACTTTTCACGAATACCTTCTACGGCAGCTTCAATCTGGTCGAGCGAAATACGCTCTTCCATAAACCCAAAAGCGCTGTTGATAAGTTCAACAATTTCCAGGCTCGTCAGCGGTTTATCGCTGGCAAAAATTAATGCTTCAATATGTGGGATAATTTCTGAAAGTTCCACTTCGTTGTTGGTTGTTGGTTGGTAGTTGATAGCCTGGCAAACAACTGTCAACCTTCAACTATCAACTGTCAACTATTTTATCCCTGCAATGCTGCAGCGCCGCTTACAATTTCTGTAAGCTCGGTAGTAATGGCTGCCTGGCGGGCACGGTTGTACGATATTTTGAGCCCCTTTAAAAGTTCGTTAGCGTTTTCGCTGGCCTTATCCATGGCGGTCATACGTGCGCCATGCTCACTGGCGTGTGCATCCAGCACCGCCTTAAATAATTGGGTATTTAATATCTTTGGCATTAACTCTGCCACCAGTTCTTCCCTATTTGGCTCAAAAATGAAGTCGGCTTTTTTTACACCTTCTTTCTTTTCCACCTTTGGTATAGGTAAAAAGCGTTCTACCGCAAATCGTTGGGTGGCAGCATTTTTAAACTCACTGTACACAATCTCAATTACATCAAACTCCTTGTTTTCAAAAGCTTTTACGGCAGCAACGGCAACCGCCTGAACGGTTTCAAACTTCAGGTTTAAAAAAACATCCTTATGGTCGGCGTTGGTTTTATAGTTAGCGCGGGTTAAACTTTCATAGCCTTTCTTTCCAATATTCCAAATGGTTACATTGCCTTTTTGTTGCTGGCTACTGTATTTCTCCGCAATGGTTTGGCGGGCAGTTTTTACAAGGTTGGCATTATAACCACCGGCAAGTCCACGATCGCTGGTTATCACTATCATCAATACTTTTTCATTCCCGCGATCGGTCGCAAGGCTTCCGCCAGCTTCTCCTTCAGCACCGCTAACAATGTTGCTAAGCATTTCCTGCAGCTTTTGAGCATAAGGGCGCATTTGCACAATCGCGTCCTGTGCACGACGAAGTTTTGCAGCGCTCACCATCTTCATAGCCTTGGTAATTTGCTGGGTACTTTGTACACTTTTAATCCGGTTACGAACCTCTTTTAATTGACCACTCATTGCTAATCATTTAACGTTTAACGTTTTCCGTTTCGAGTTTAGTTTCGGGTTTCAGGTTTCGGGTTGCACGTCTATACGTTCCTTTTGTGCTTATCACTTAGTTCATTCACAACTCGAAACTCACCATTCACCATTCACGACCCTCCTCCCGCAAAACGTTTTTACTAATTGGCGCAAAAGTAAGGATTGAGCGGCAAAAGGCAAGGGACTTTGAAGCCAGGCTTTGCGCCGCAATTTGGCAATGGTCCTGCTATACGCTGCAAGTCCTCATCCGCCCCGGTTTCACCGTGGCTCATTGTGGGCTTTCCGCTCCTATCAGGGCTATAATCTGGGCGTTAGAACTTCCTTACTATCAGCTATTGAATAAAAATCAGTAGCGTCACGGTAACCAAATCAGTTTCGGGTTAAGCATTTCGATGCCACTTATGATATAGGCCGCCTATGGCTTCACTAAAAATTTACTGGAGACCCATCCTTCAAGGTCCATAATACCATGCACCGTGGTTAATACTTCCACAAAACTCCAGGTGCCTTCGGTTTTTAAAACCAATACGTGTGTTCCCTCGGGCATAGGTTGTATTAACGTGTTGAAAGTAGAACCTGGACCTGAACGGATGTTCAGCTCTGAAGAGGTGATATATTCATCTAAAGTATCATCCTGCCTGCCCATTACTTTGGAGCGGAAGCTGCCCATGGGGAAAGCCGGACCAGGATCGGATTTACGAATAGGGGCGATATCCTCGTGTCCCACTACATCTTTCAGTCCATAGGTTTTTGCTAATAAAGCGCCTATTTCGATTGAAGCTTCCAGTTGCTTTTCCGTGTACTCGTGCCAGGCAGATTCCTTTGTCTCGTTTTTATGCACGCCCATTATTACCTCACTATCCGGAACTTTTTGCTGGTCTACGGGGCATACCCATTTACTTCCGCTTTTTGCAAGACGTCCTGCATTAACCAGTTCAATTCCGATTGAAAACTGGTTGAGGTTCAACAGTCCTTTCCACTGGCTTTTACCTGCATGCCATGTTACAATATTGAAAGGAGCGAACTGTGTAACCGATCCATCGCGCCCAATTAGTAAATGCGCGGAAGCCTGCGCCACCGATTTCATGAACCAACTGATGGCGGAAGCTGCGGTAGTGGCTGCTGTATAATGTATCACCAGGTATTCCGGTTTGTATTTTCCGCCTTTATTGGGTGTAGGTTTAAAGGTAACCTGTGTACCATCGTTGTTAAATAGGAGGTGGTTTTTGATTTGCATAATTGTGGTTATTTGGTTTTGGATGAATGAATATGATAGTGAATGGTCAAAAGTGAATGGTCAATTGTTAATAGTGAATGGTCAATCGTGAATGGTCAAAAGTGAATAGCGAATGGTCAATAGTCAAATTATCCCCATCCTCCACCGATCAACCACCAACGGGCAACAATCAACCATTAATTGCCACCGATCAACCATCACAGCTAACAATCAACCATTTCCTAAAACTGCAAATCCCGGGTTTCAAATTTGCGTTTAGGTACTTTGCCAAGTATGCGGTGCAAAACAGAATTAAGGGTGTAGGGATCATTATCGAAACCGCCATGGGTTTCGGAGCGGCTGATGGAAGGGCCAGTTTCATCGGTTGACGGCGCCCTGCCCGAAACAATGAGATGAGGTACTCCATTCGTTATTCCTTTATACAAATCAGCCATCTCTTTATCAATAAAATCTTTATCCAAGTCGGGGTTGTTTCCATTTATAAATCGCTCCATACCTAAAATGGCGGTATCTCTTTTTCGTTCAAAAGCATTGCTTACCAGGTACAGCAGCGA
>JANPIA010000493.1:0-3993 GCA_031424735.1 Segetibacter sp. | reverse complement strand
TACCAACAAGGCTATTTTAAGTTTCAGCAATAAATAGTACGGATAAATCAGCCGATGTTTTGATTGTAAAGATTTCTCTCTTCCATTAGTTGTTTTACCAGGTTTTCCAGTTCGGAAATTCGTTTTTCCAAATCAGGAAGGTTACGTGTTATTGCCTGGCTGCGAAGAGCGCTTGTATAATCCGAAGCCGGCGAGCCGGTTACTGCAGAACCTGGTATTTTTATGGATTTGCTTACACCGCTCTGGGCATTAATCTTGCTTCCATCAGCTATTAAAATATGACCTACAACGCCTGCCTGTCCGCCAATCATAACATTGTTACCAATTTTGGTGCTTCCACTTACACCTGCCTGGGCAGCTATCACCGTATTGTTACCCACTTCCACGTTATGCGCAATTTGTATAAGGTTATCCAACTTGGCGCCGGCCCTAACCACCGTTGATCCAATTGTTGCCCGGTCGATGGTGGCGTTTGAACCAATTTCTACATTATCTTCTATAATTACATTGCCAATTTGAGGAACCTTTTTGAACGTTCCATCTGCCTGTGGCGCAAAACCAAAACCATCCCCTCCTATTACGGTGCCTGCATGTACCGTTACATTTTTACCGATAACACAATCGTGATAAATTTTTACACCGGGATGAAGCAGGGTATTATCACCAATTTTTACATTGTTACCAATAAATACACCGGGAAACAATTTTACATTATTTCCTATTTCGGTACCATCACCTATGTAAGCAAAAGCGCCTACAAAAACATTTTCTCCTTTTTTTGCGCTCTTCGATATATAAGAGGGTTCCTGAACGCCGTTAAGTTGTTGTGTTTTTAATTGTTGGTAATGATGTAACAAACTTGCGAATGAAGTGTACGGATCGGCTACGCGAATTAGAGAAGCGTTGGTTGGATGTTTTAATTCAAGCGATTCTCCGATGATTACTATAGAGGCGTTCGTAGTATATAAAAATTCCTCGTATTTGGGGTTGGCTAAAAAAGCAAGCTGCCCGCTTTTCGCCTCTTCTATCCTGCCAAAGCTGTTCACAGCATTATCCGGGTTGCCTTCTACCTTTCCATTAAGAAGTAGCGCTATTTGGGTTGCAGTGAACGTCATTTAAAAGTTTTTACCTGGGCTGATGCTATTAACCTGCCGGCTTTTATTTTTTATAATTTTCAAAAGCATTAGGGCTATTCATTATAACAAATGTAAAATTTTTTTACAGGGCTGGCCAGAGTTTTATGTATTAATGCATTGTCAATTGCCGAAATATCTTTTACCTGCCCATCTCTGAATAAAATATTGATGCGCTCGTCTAATGTGCTGTACATGGTATTGGCTGCATCGCCGGTAAGTACAAGGTACCGTGTTTCCGGCTTACTAATGCCGAGTTGGTGACAAGCTTCGTCCTGTTTTTGTTGCACGTATTCCGGGCTAAATGGTTCCGCCTGTAGTTTTATTTTAAGTAATTGACGGTTCAGAATTTTATTACATAAAATATTCAAAACTTTATCGGGGTGCCTGCCCCAAACTTTTAGCGCATGAATAAAATCGTAATCGTCCATGGTACAAAACTTTTCAAGGGCGGTTTTGTTCATTATCCCATCAAAATCACTTAAAAAATAATCGAGCGAAGTATTTGTTCTCAACAGTTCATCAGTATCAGTATAAATGTCTCTAACCCTTTTTACAATGTTGACCATCATTTTTTCGGCTACCAAAACGGTTTTATGCAAATAAACCTGCCAGTACATTAACCTCCTCGCTATCAAAAATTTTTCAATGCTATAAACGCCTTTTTCCTCTATCATAATTTCCCCGTCGTGCACAACCAGCATTTTTAAAATTCGGTCGTACCCTATTACGCCTTCGCTTACGCCGGTAAAAAAACTATCACGGGTAAGGTAGTCCATCCGGTCAACATCCAATTGCCCGCTTACCAATTGGTGAAGAAATTTTTTAGGATGCCGGTCAGTAAAAATTTCGATGGCTGTGGTTAATTGCCCATCCAGTTCTTCATTCATAAGGTGCATGATTTGCAATCCTATTTCTTCGTGATGAGCACCGGTAAACAATGTGTTTTCCAAAGCGTGACTGAAAGGGCCATGCCCGATATCGTGCAGCAATATGGCCGCTTTGGCTCCTGTCTCTTCCTCGGCCGAAATTTCAACTCCCTTACCTCTCAACTCAGTTAGTGCGCAGCCCATTAAATGGTATGCTCCTAAAGAATGATGCAACCTTGTATGCACCGCACCAGGATAAACAAGATGGGCCATTGCCATTTGGTGAATTCGACGCAACCTTTGGTAATACCTGTGATTAATTATATGATGTATGAGCCGATGCTGAATAGTTATGAAACCATAAACCGGATCGTTAATAATTTTTCGTTTTGCAGAGGGCATGCAGGGTGTTTGTTAAATTTTTTTATACAAGCAGCAAATCTACACTGGCGAAAACTAATAAGTTATTTTCACCCAAATTATTACGGCTTATGATTGCACCTAAAATACTGTGGGTAGACGATGAAATTGAAAGTTTACAAAGTCAGAAAATATTTTTAGAGAACAAAGGTTACGAAATACATACCCTTACCAATGGTGCCGATGCCATAGATTTTGTAAAGGATAATTTAGTGGATGTTGTACTGATGGACGAGTCGATGCCGGGCATGAGCGGGCTGGAAACATTGGCTAAAATAAAAGAGATCAATAGCCAGATACCCATTGTACTTATTACTAAAAATGAAACTGAAAACCTGATGGATGAAGCCATCGGGAGCGAAATAAGCGACTATCTCATTAAACCCGTTAACCCTAACCAGGTTTGGCTAAGCCTGAAAAAAATTATTGACAACCGAAGACTGGTTGCCGAAAAAACTACGACTGCGTACCAGCAACAATTCAGGAATTTGTTTATGGCGCTAAACGATAACCCTGACTTTAACCAGTGGATGGATATTTATAAAAAGCTGGTGTATTGGGAACTGGAAATGGAGAAAAGCGATAGCCCTGAAATGGTGGAAATTTTGCAAAGCCAAAAGCAGGAAGCCAATTCAGAATTCTTCAAATTCATTAGTAAAAATTATTTGTCGTGGCTCGATCCTAAAAAGGATGCACCTGTAATGAGTAACAACCTGATGCAATACAAGGTGCTACCTCATGTTGAACCGGGAATACCCACTTTTTTCCTGTTGATAGATAATCTGCGGTTTGACCAATGGAAAGCCATTCAACCCATATTCTCCGAGTTTTTCAGGATATTGGAAGAGGAAACTTTTTACAGCATTCTGCCAACTGCCACCCAATATTGCCGCAACTCCATTTTCAGCGGTTTAATGCCTTTTGATATAGAAAAGAATTTTCCGGAAGAATGGAAAAATGACGATGAGCAGGGAGGAAAAAATTTATTTGAAGAACATTTTTTTAAAGGCCTGTTGAAACGCCTTAGAAAAGACAACCTGAAATACAGTTATACCAAGGTGGTGAATAATCATGATGGGCAGCAACTGGTAAACAATATTCATAACCTGTTGGGTAACGATCTGAACATTATCATTTACAACTTTGTTGATATGCTCAGCCATGCCCGTACAGAAATGGAAGTGTTGAAGGAGTTGGCTGGCGATGAAATAAGCTATCGCAGCATTACACGAAGCTGGTTTGAACATTCGCCTTTGTTTGCCGCTTTAAAAAAGGTTGCCGATAAAAAGATAAACCTGGTTTTGGCAACAGACCACGGAACCGTAAAAGTAAAAACACCTTATAAAGTGGTAGGCGATAAACAAACTACTACCAACCTTCGCTATAAACACGGCAGAAACCTGAATTTCGATCCTAAAGATGTGCTGGCTTTTAAAGACCCTAAGCTGGCTGGCTTACCGGTACCCAATGTCAATTCATCGTACATATTTGCAAAGGAAGACGGCTTTTTATGTTACCCTAATAATTACAATCACTTTGTAAATTATTATCGCAACACCTTTCAGCATGGT
>JANPIA010000492.1:0-7590 GCA_031424735.1 Segetibacter sp. | reverse complement strand
GGTATAATGGCTGTCGTTGCTGGCAATTACTTTTACGTTGTGCTTCAAAGCAAACTTCAGCAGTACTTCGTTCACTATGTTTTGTTCCTTCAAACCGTGGCGTTGTACTTCTACATAATAGTCGTCGCCAAACATATCGAGCCACCATTTAAATTCGGTTTCTGCAGCTTTCTCTCCATCGCGTAAAATGGTTTGCGGAACATAGGCGCCGAGGCAACAAGTGGTTGCTATCAATCCGCCATGATACTGTTCTACCAGTTCCTTATCAATCCGCGGGAATTTGCTGTACATGCCTTCTGTATAGCCGAGCGATGTAAGCTTTAAAAGGTTTGCATAACCCTGCGCATTTTTTGCCAATAGCACCTGGTGAAAACGGTCGTCTTTCTGCTCTTTAGTAAAACTTCTTTTATGCCTCGTTTCCACAACATAGAATTCGCAACCCACAACGGGTTTCACTTTTAGCGATCCGTCCTCGTTTGTATTTTTATAAGCCTCCGCAACAAATTCAAACGCGCCAAACATATTGCCGTGGTCGGTAATAGCAAGCGCTGGCATATCATCTGCTATCGCCTTTTTATACAAACTTTTTATAGACGCTGCACCATCCAATAAACTGAACTGCGTATGCACATGCAGATGAGAAAATTTACACATTACTATGTTTTGAGTTTTTGGGTTTCGGGTTTTGAGTTGACGATGAAGCATTTAACACAAACCACAGCCCATCGACTATTCTCAATTGACTATTGACCATTCACCACTCCCCGAACTGGCAAATATCGTAAACAACAACTGCGCAAATGCTGTCACTTTTCCCCAATCGTTATACTTAACACAACTGAAATACTTTAGAATTTTGTTGCACGTTGTTCATATAGACACTTTCTTTGCGCGATGCCCATGAAAATAAAATTACTTTTCAGCCTGGTAACCATTGTTTTACTCACAAGTTGTAAGCAATGGAAAAACCTTACGGCAAAAGATAATTCTGCTTACAAGCCGGTGGCAAAGCAAAAAGCCGCTAAAAATGTGCAGTTCCTGGAGGATATTTCCATAACACCGGGACAGGTTGTTACCTCCAAACATGCGAGTATTGGCACAGAAAATAAATCGCGCAGCAACCAGTCAATGATTTATACGCAAACAGTAGCCGATCTGCCACCGGGTGCAACCTCGGCCGAACGGGGAAATTTTCTTCAACTGAAATATTCCATGCTTCTGTCGGCTGCTCCGGAAAAACTGGCAAACACGTACCTTTTATCTACTATTGATGAATGGTGGGGAACCCGGTATTGTATGGGTGGCTCATCTAAAGAATGTATTGACTGCTCGGCATTTTCGCAGGTTGTAATGAATAATGTTTACCAGGTATCGTTGCCACGCACGGCGCAGGAGCAGTATAATTTATGTGAGAAAGTTAAGATGGAAGAATTGCAGGAAGGCGACCTTGTTTTTTTTCATACGCAAGGCAGGGCGGTATCGCATGTCGGCATTTACCTTACCAACAATAAATTTGTTCATGCTTCTACCAGCCAGGGCGTCATCATAAACGATCTCAGCGATAATTACTGGAGAGAGAAGCTGAAAGGCGCTGGTCGAATAAAACAAACGCCGCTAATTTTCGGCAATTAAAATTTACAACTTTATTGTTCGCTCCATTTCGCCGCCAGGCAAACTTAGCCCCACCCATTTTTTACAAAATGTGCCGGTTGTAAAACCAATCAGGCAGCCTAACATACCGCCGCCTACTACATCCAGCGGGTAATGAACGCCAATGTAAACCTGCCCATAACTAATGGTGAACGCCCAGATAAAAAAAAGCCACTTCCAGTTTTTTAAATACTCCTTTAATGTTATGGCGATAAATACGGCCGCACCAAAATGGCTTGTTGCGTGCGATGAAGTGAAGCTTCCGCTGATGGGGCACCGGTTCATCAATAATCTTACGTAGTGCGAAAAATCGGGATCGCGGCAGGGTCGTGGTCTCGCTATCCAATCTTTAATAAAGTTGCTGCTTACCTGGTCGGTTATAGTTGCAGTGATGATCAGGAATAAAATCCAGGGCCAGGCGCGGTTACCAAAGTTAAGAAGCATAAATACCAACAGAAAAAGATACAATGGCGACCACGTGATCGATTCCCGCCAAACAGGAAAAAATCCATCTAACGCCGCATTCGTCCATGTTGTATTGATCTTTACAAACAACCACTGGTCTTGTTTTATCAGCCACGAAATAAATTGTTGCAGCCACGGCGATTGCCCGGCATTTAGTAAGAACATTATGAGTTGTTTAAAAGGATGTGATACACCGAAACCTTCATTAATCGTTAACTTGCCGCGCTATGCAGAAATTAAAAGTACCAAGGTATATTCAATGGTTGGTGATTACCGGTTTTATTTTTTTGTTGCTGATGACTATACTACGGATCGCCCTCGTTCTTTCTTTCCAAAACCCGGCTTCCTTCACTTCTCTTTTGCCAGCTTTTTTGCTTGGATTGCGTTTTGATTTGCGAATGATTGGTATTGCTTCAATGCTCCTATTCCTTTTTGGTTCCATAAAATTTCTTCACCCCTTTCAAACAAAGGCCGGCAGCGCTTTCAGCTTTTTTTTATGGGGGATATTCATCATAGTTTTCTGTTGCTTTTATGTATTTGATTTTGCGCATTTTTCATATTTGTCGCAACGCTTAAATGGCAGTGTGCTCAACTACCTCGATGATGCTAAAATTTCGATGAAGATGGTTTGGCAATCGTACCCGGTGGTTACTTTAATTATTGTTTTAGTTGCCGGAACGTTGTTGTTTTTAGGGATGGTACGGCTGGTATATAATTACATTCTTTCCAGGCCGATCATCACCACAAAACGCAACCGTATTTTTTGGGGAATCGCTTTTTTTGTTTTGGTTGGTTTAGCAATTTTCGGCAGGGCAGGGCAGTTCCCATTACGATGGAGCGATGCTTTTCGGTTAGGAGATGATTATAAAGCGCAGGTAGCGCTTAACCCGTTTCAATCTTTTTTTAGTTCGCTCAGTTACAGGCGTGCTACCTACGATCAAAAAAAAGTGAGGCAACACTATTCACAATTGGCGAAATACCTGGGCGTTGAAAATGTTGACAGCGTTAAACTGAATTTTGAACGACTCGTACCTGCAAACACGACCCTCAAAATAGGGCAGCCCAATGTGGTGCTGGTAATGTGCGAATCGTTTAGCGCCTATAAAAGTTCTATGATTGGCAACCCTCTTAACACCACGCCATTTTTTAACAGCATGGTAAAAGATGGTTTGTACTTCGACAAATGTTTTTCGCCATCGTATGGAACGGCAAGGGGCGTGTGGGCTACTATTACCGGAATACCCGATGTACAGCTTTATAAAACAGCGAGCCGTAACCCCGCAGCAGTAGATCAGCATACCATCATGAACGATTTTAAGGGGTATGAAAAGTTTTATTTTTTAGGTGGAAGTACCAGTTGGGCCAACATTCGCGGCTTGCTCACCAACAATATAAAAGACTTGCACCTGTACGAGGAAGGCGATTATAAAGCAGCCAAAATAGATGTATGGGGCATTAGTGATAAAAACCTTTTTTTAGAAGCGAATAAGGTGCTGGCAAACCAAAGCAAACCGTTTTTTGCAGTGATACAAACAGCCGACAATCATCGCCCTTATACTATACCAGAAGAAGACCTGACCGTTTTTAAAAAGATAAAAGTTGCTGCGGACACTTTAAATAAATATGGCTTTTCCGAAGAGGATGAATTCAATGCTTTCCGGTACACCGACTTTAGCTTTCAGCAATTTATAAATGCTGCTAAAAAGGAAAAATATTTCGCTAATACCATCTTTGTTTTTGTTGGAGACCATGGTATTAAAGGAGATGCCGGTTCCATGCTTCCGCAAGCTTACAGCCGGCAAAGTCTTACCAGCGAACATGTGCCCTTATTGTTTTATGCGCCAGCGCTTATAAAGCCGGCGAGATATTCGTTCCCGGCATCGCAACCCGATATTTTGCCAACTATTGCAGGTATGGTAAATGTGCCTTATCGAAACAATACATTGGGTATGGATCTGTTGGCCGTAGCCGCCGAAAATAAACCGCATCTTGCTTTTATCATTGATGTGGACACACGAAGGATCGGGGTTGTTTCCAACGAGCATTTTTATAGCGAAGGTGTTAGCGGGGATAACCAGCAGGCTGGTAATATTTTAAACAATGAGATGGTTCAACTGACCGATTCGCTTCGTACCTATTACAGGAACATGACAGAAAGTTTTTATGAAACATCCAGATATCTCATACTAAATAATAAAAAGAGAAACTAAGCATGTTACTGAAGTGGCGGGTTCCAAAAACCATTCAATGGGTAGTAAAATTATTTTTTATCTTCCTGCTGATCTTTACCCTTTTCAGGCTCTCTACTTATTTTGCATTTCGCCCGGCAGGTATGCGTTTTGGCAGTGTACTCCCCTCTTTTTTTTTAGGTTTATTGTTCGATATCAGGTGGATTTGCATCATACTGCTCCCTGTATTAAGCAGTGGTTTTATTCCAAATTTTACACCCTACAGTTCGCTTAGCGCACGTCGCTTCTGGACCTCCTATTTAGCCATCGCTACTTTTTTAACGATGTTTTTTTTCGGTGCCGATTATGGGCACTTTGCCTATGTAAGCACACGCCTGAACGCCAGCGCACTCAACTTTGTGGAGGATGCTAAAATTTCGATGGAGATGTTGTGGCAAACCTACCCGTTGCTTTGGATATTGCTTGCGCTAATTGTAGTAGTGTACCTGTTTTACTGGCTGTATAAACGAACCCATACCAAGGTGGAGAAAGTGAATAGTAACAAGGAGATCATCTACCGCAGGCACTGGTATTTATTCACTTTGTTATTAATGATCGTTGGCATTTACGGGAGCTTTAATACAAAGCCACTGGTATGGAAGGATGCCTTTGTTTTCAAGGATAATTTTAAATCGTACCTGGCGTTAAACCCGCTGCAAAACTTTTTTACTACGCTCGATTTTCGCAAACCTGTCAACAACAACAAAAAAGCTAAAAGTGATTTTCAACAGATAGCTTCTTTTCTGCAATTGGATAGTAATGCTGCACCGCTTAATTACAAAAGGCTGGTGTTGCCCGACAGCCGCGGGCTTGAAAGTAAACCAAACATTGTGCTTGTGATTTGCGAATCGTTCAGTATGTATAAAAGCAGCATGAGCGGAAACCCGCTAAACAGCACCCCTTACTTTAACCAATTGTGTAATGAGGGCATTTTTTTCAACCGCTGCTTTGCACCGCACTACTCTACCGCACGGGGTGTTTTTGCCATACTCACGGGTATTCCTGATGTACAACTTTCTAAATTTTCAAGCCGTAATGAAGAGTCGCTTCAACAGCACACTGTTGTAAATAATTTTGAAGATTATTCGCGCTATTATTTTATTGGCGGCAGCAGCGAGTTCAACAATTTTAAAGGGCTTTTGAAGAACATCGACAGCCTGCATTTATACGAGGAAGGAAACTATAACTCGCCCAAAGTAAATGTTTGGGGCATCAGCGATAAGGATCTTTTTATGGAAGCTAATTCAGTTCTGAAAAAAGAAAGCAAACCCTTTTTCGCCGTCATTCAAACAGCCGATAACCACCGGCCTTACACAATACCCGACGAGGATCGCGACTTTGTAAAGCAAACTATTGCAAAGGATTCTTTACAGAAATACGGCTTTCTTTCGCTCGATGAGTTTCACGCATTTAGCTATACCGATTATGCTTTCAAGTCGTTTATTGAACAAGCGAAAAAAGAAGCGTTTTTCGACAATACCATTTTTGTTTTTGTGGGCGACCATGGTATTGCTGGTAATGCCAAAAACATGTACCCGGATGCATGGACCGATCAACGACTGAGCGATGAACACGTTCCTCTGTTATTGTACGCACCTAAACTGCTGGTACCCCAAACGCGCAACGAAGTCGTTTCTCAAATAGACGTAATGCCAACTATTGCCGGGCTTGTTCATCACCCGTATTTAAATACAACGTTGGGCAGGGATCTTTTAAATCCATTGAAGAAAAATGATTGCGCTTTTGTCATTCACCACGATGAAGGAAAGATCGGTATCGTTACGGACTCCTATTATTTTATCAAGAACATTCGGTTTGAGCAGGAGATGCTGGTGCCCGTAAACAGTAACCTGCCATGGTGGAACAGAAAACAGGAAGACTCCATCCGCAACAAAGCATCCGCGCTTACATCCGCCATTTACGAAACGGCAAAATGGATGCTGGTGAATAATAAAAAATAAGTGGGTGGTTTACATCCGCCGGTAACTTATCTAATCCCTGATCTTTTTTGCTATCATAATTAAACGGGGCGACTTCCGTACATCATAATGCCCGAAGTGGTAATCGCCAAACACTTCCTGTATTTGTAAACCCTGGTAGGCAAACATATCGTTGAAATCGCCCATGTTGAACTTAGCCACTTTTTCGGTGTAGGATTGTTCAAACAAAACACCTTTATCTTCTATTTGAATTTGCTTATAAAAATGATCTTCATCGTGCCATTTCTTAATGTGAAATTGAACGTCGTCTACCTGCTTTATTAATTCAGGTACCAGGTGATCTTCGGCAAAGTGAACGTTGAGGTAATCCATCACCAAAATTCCATCGCTTTTTAACGATTGTGCAATGGTGCGAATAGCGTTGTCATTCTCGCGGCGGGTTTTAAAATAACCAAAGCTTGTAAAGAAGTTGAAGGCATATTCAAAGTAGTGTATCCAGAACGACAGGCGCATATCGTGCTGGTAAAAATGAAGGTTTTCATCTTCGGATAACAGCGCTTCCCGGATGGATTCAAACGACAGGTCGATACCAGTAACATCAAAACCCATCTCTGCCAAAACCTTGCTGTGCCTGCCTTTACCGCAGGCAACATCCAGCATATGGCTTCCCACGGCTGGTGCCAGGTGTTTTATCAAAGCCCCAATAAACAGGAAAGCTTCATCATCATCCCGATGCTGGTAAAGCATATGATAGTAAGGAGAATTGAACCAGTCTTTAAACCATGCAACTTCAGACATATCGGTATTTAAAGGTGTAAAGGTAAGTTTCCGACGCTTACTATATAACGACGACCTTTTAACGGAATTAGTGGAGTTTATCATTTAGTAAACCAGGTGTTTTATGCCCTTTATAATCAACGCATAATACGCTGGTAAATTGCCCTTTGCACCGGCATTTAACCGCTTCAGAAGTTACCAGTGTTTATCTTTTTTTCTGCTATGTTTGCAATCCAATAAAACAGTGGCAATGGCATTGATAAAAAGTATATCCGGTATTCGCGGAACCATTGGTGGCAAACCCGGTGACACGCTTAGTCCGCTGGATGTAGTGAAGTTTACAGCGGCTTACGGAACATGGCTACAATCACAGGGTTCCAAAACAAAAATTATAATTGGCAGGGATGGACGAATGAGCGGCGAGATGGTTCAGCGGCTTGTTACAAGTACGCTCAATGCGCTTGCATTTGACGTGGTTGACCTGGGGTTGACCACAACACCCACGGTGGAAATGATGGTGAAGTTTGAAG
>JANPIA010000491.1:0-2665 GCA_031424735.1 Segetibacter sp. | reverse complement strand
CCGGGTAACGATAGCCTATTGCGGGTTTGGGCGCCACAAACTATATACGATGCAAAGGCTGGTAAGTACATGATTTATTTTTCTATGAAGCATGGCAAAGACCCCGACAAAATTTATTATGCCTATGCCAATAAAGATTTTACTGACCTAGAAACAGTTCCCAAACAACTCTTTTTTAGTCCAACAAATGGCTCCTGCATAGATGGAGATATTGTTGCAAGAAACGGTAAGTATTACTTGTTTTTTAAAACCGAGGGACAAGGCAATGGAATTAAAATAGCAGTATCAGATAAGTTGACGGAAGGTTATGTATTGCATGATAAATATGTGCAACAAACTACTGACCCCGTTGAAGGTGCAGGTGTTTTTAAATTAAACAATAGCGATGAATACATTTTGATGTATGATGTTTATACAAAAGGTAAGTACCAGTTCACCAAAACAAAAGACCTTCAAAATTTTAAAGTGGTTGATGGGGAAGTGAATATGAATTTTCACCCACGTCATGGAACAGTGATGCCAATTACAAAAGAGGAAGCAGAACGTTTGGTAAACAAATGGCTATCCTTCGGTGACGTCATCACTAATGTTTCTTCCAGTCAAATCAAAAAATTGAATATTGTTTTTGACACGGCTAATAAAAAGGTGCTTTTTCCTGTAAGACCTGCAACTAATTTGAAAAATTTCAATCCCGGGTTTGTTGAATACCCTGGTGTAACAATAAGCCGGGTTACAAATGACTTCACAAAAGCTTCAGTACAATCTAAAGTATCCATTAAAGGAAAAGGTTCTCAAACCTATGCGGTGTCTGCAAAACAATATCATAACCCGGTTTTGGAAGGTTACTATGCCGACCCCGATATCATCTATTCCGAGAAAACAAACCGCTTTTATATCTATCCGACCAGCGATGGTTTTACAAATTGGAGCGGAACTTATTTCAAAACTTTTTCTTCAACGGATTTAATAAACTGGAAAGATGAAGGCGTGATACTTGACTTAAATAAAGATGTTAGCTGGGCAAAACGCAATGCATGGGCGCCTTGTATTATTGAAAAAAAAATTGGCAATCAATACAAATATTTTTACTACTTCACGGCAGCACAAAAAATTGGCGTAGCGGTTGCTGATAATCCAACCGGTCCTTTCGTTGACATAGGAAAGCCTTTAATTGATAAACATCCCGAAGGAATTACACGAGGACAGGTGATAGACCCTGATGTGTTCACCGACCCGCAAAGTGGTAAGAGCTATTTGTACTGGGGCAATGGTTTTATGGCGGCTGCGGAATTAAATGAAGACATGATTTCCATAAAAACAGGAACACTCACCGTCTTAAAACCCGATGCCACTTTCCGTGAGGGCACACATGTGTTTTATCGCAAGGGTATTTATTATTTTTTATGGAGCGAGAACGATACACGTGATGCAGATTACAGGGTTCGTTATGGTACATCAACTTCCCCTTTAGGCAACATTACTATTCCCAAAAACAACATGGTGATTGCAAAAGATACTGTCGCCGGTATTTATGCTACCGGTCATAATACTACTATTCAAATTCCAGGCAAAGATGAATGGTATATTGTTTACCATCGTTTCGCTTACCCCAACGGAATTACGATGGGCAGAGCAGCAGGTTATAACCGTGAAGTGTGTATTGAAAAGATGGAGTTTAATGCGGATGGAACGATAAAGCAGGTGAAGCCGACCCATAAAGGCATAAAGTCAATTGATATCAATAAAAGATGATCTTAGTCGGGTTATAGTAATTGTTTTGAAATAAAAGATGTGATGAAAAACAAATCTTTAGCACTTGGAATTTTGTTGGGCTGCTTTTTTTCATTGGTATCAAATGCACAGGAAGTAGGCAAACGTGAAGTAAGAAAAAACGTTCCGCTGGATTCTATTGTTTTAAGCGACCCTTTTATATTGGCGGACAATAAAACGAAAATGTATTACATGACGGGAACCGGCGGCATGCTATGGAAAAGTTCCGATTTAAAATTTTGGGAAGGACCTTATCACGTTACAAAAGTTGATACATCTTCATGGATGGGACCAAAGCCGATGATTTGGGCTGCTGAAATTCACAACTATAAAAACAGGTATTACTATTTCGCCACGTTCACTAACAGAGCAGTGAAAATTGATAGTGTCAAAGGAAATGCAATTGAACGCCGGGCATGTCATGTTCTTGTTAGCGATAATCCGGAAGGTCCTTATGTCCCAATGAAAGATTTTATGTATCTGCCTGCCAACATGCCCACTCTTGATGGAACCCTTTGGATTGATAAGGATAAAAAGCCTTACATGGTTTATTGTTACGAATGGCTGCAGAACGGAAATGGCACTATTGAAAAGATTGAGTTGAAGCCTGATTTAAGTGGTTCCATTGGTAAAGCAGTATTATTGTTTCGGGCAAGTGATTCGCCGTGGAGCCGTGAAAAAGATGAGAATGGAAAAGACAAACCCAATAAGGTAACGGATGGCCCATACGTGTTTCAAACAAAAACAGGGCGGTTGGGAATGATATGGACAAGCTGGATTTACGATGTTTATACGCAGGGCGTTGCTTACTCTATAAGTGGCACATTGGATGGTCCATGGGTTCACGATAAAGACCCGATTACTCCGCCAAATTTTGGTCACGGTATGTTGTTTA
>JANPIA010000490.1:0-1928 GCA_031424735.1 Segetibacter sp. | reverse complement strand
AATCATGTCCCCAATATTGTTTGAGTAATTGAAGAGGTACCGGCACCGGGACAAGGTAATATACTTCGTTGTGAGCGCCAATTTGCAAACTTCAAAAGTACACCTGGAGCATTTTAAAAAAACAATCTTAAGTGATGCAACTTCGAAAATGCCCAATTATCATCCAATGTTCCGGCTACTCTGTGATCCTAATGAAGGATAAAATTTAGTCAAGCTTCTTCCAGTTAAGCCATAGCGAATTGGCTGCAAGTACCACGTCGCTTAAACCCATTACCAATGCACCGGCAGTAGGTGTAAGCAAGCCCGCTGCCGCTACGGGTATAGCTATAATATTGTATAAAAAAGCCCAGAACAAATTGCTTTTTACGGTACCATAAGTATGCCTGCCCAATTGCATAGCCATGGGCAACTTTTTTAATCCGCTATTCATTAAAACTACCGACGCGCTTTGAATAGCTAACTGCGATGCAACACTTAACGATACACTGATAGTAGCCTTTGCCAAAGCCGGTGCATCGTTAATACCATCGCCCACCATTACGGTTGGCACAAGTTTACACAGCTCGGTTATTTTATCCAGCTTTTGCCTGGGCGATTGCTCGGCAAACACTTCATCCATTTTAAGTTCATCTGCAATTTGCCTGCACTTTGCCGCGTTATCGCCACTCAATAATATCGTTTTTATATGGTGCTGCCTGCAAAAATCCATCACCTCTTTAGCCTCAACGCGCAACTCATCCGCGATATCCAACCAGCCAATAATGCTTTCATTTTTCTTTACGTAAAGTTGATGTTCATTCTTTGGAATGTTGTTGTCAATCCTGTTGGAGCCGATCCAAAAAGTGTTGCCCTCCTGGTCTTCACCCATCATGCCCAAGCCCTTTATTTCTTCTATCTTTTTCCATTTAATTACATCCTTTCTTTTCCACGAAATGGCAATACTTTTTGCTATGGGATGATTTGAAAATTTTTCGAGTGAATAAACGATCTTTTTAAATTCATCTTCGTTTGTTTCATCAAACCCGAAGCCCGAAACCTGGAAATTTCCGGTAGTGAGTGTACCAGTTTTATCAAACACCATTTGCCGGATGGTTTTAAACAACTCCATGCTTTTTGTATCGGTGTACAATATACCGTTGCGGGCTGCACGCCCCAATCCAACTGCAATAGCAGCCGGTGTTGCCAGCCCCATTGCACACGGGCATGCAATTACCAGCACAGCAATGGAACGCATCAGGCTCTCCTCAAAAGTGTGATGAATAATAAAGTAATTTACAGCTATTGTAACAAAGGCGATCGCTAATACAACGGGCACAAATATGCCGCTGATCCTGTCTGCCAATTGTTGTGCCGGCGGTTTGTGACCCTGCGCCTGTTTCATCATTTCTACAATGCTGCTTAATACGGTATCGTTACCGGTTGCGGATACATATGCTTTTATTGTTCCGTTTGCAACAACACTTCCACCAATTAAAATATCATTTTGTTTTTTATAAACAGGCAGGCTTTCACCACTAACAATCGCTTCGTTTATTTCGGCTTCGCCGGAAAGTATTTTACAGTCCATCGGCACCTGTTCGCCTGTTTTTATCAGTATCAAATCGCCCACTTTCAGGCTGGTATTTTCTACCGGAAAAACATTTTCATTGTGCTGATCGTCGTAAGCGATCATGTTAGCCATTACCTTTTGCTGGTTAGTTAAATCGCGTATAGCCTTTTGTGTTTTTTGTATTGAATAATCCTCCAGCCAGTTTCCAAAAAACACGATGGTGATAATAGAAGCCGCAGTTTCGTAAAATATTTTGGTGCTGTCGCCCGCCACTGTTCCAAACAAACTGTAAATAAAAGCAGCCGTAGCGCCCAGGGCTATTAACACATCCATATTAGGTACGCCACTTCGTAAGCTATTAATTGCACTTTTGCCAAAG
>JANPIA010000489.1:0-2781 GCA_031424735.1 Segetibacter sp. | reverse complement strand
GCGAATTATACCAATAGCACGTTCTCTAATAATAAAAGCCGGATTTATGTAAGCCCGGCTATTGAGTATGCCATATTTCCTGCTCTGTTGCGCCGCCTTTTGCCAGGTAAATCTGGTCGCGGGTAAGTCCGCCAAAGGTGTAACCATAAAAGGATAAGCCGCCTGTAATTCGCACCTCAACATTCAGGTAAATACCCAGGTTGTTCAGTGTCCAGTCGCTGAAATAATTCCGGTAGGAAACACTTGAATTGATGTTGCCCCATTTTTGATTCAGCGACAGGTTTAAAGAAAGGTTATGCCCAAATAATGATTCTTTGGTTTTATTGAACACGGTTGTATCGTAGTATTTGTTTCTCGTAAAATCAACGCCATACCTGAGGGTTAAAAATTTATTGTTTACCATTTTGTAGGGAAATATGGCATACTCAATAGCCGGGCTTACATAAATCCGGCTTTTATTATTAGGGAACGTGCTATTGGTATAATTCGCTTCGTAGCCATAACACCAATGCTGGTTAATGCTTACAACAATACCATGGTTCACCCCATACGAACTATTTTTTACTTCAAGTTTTTCTGTGCCTGCCGGGGTTTCATATTCGTACATCGACACATTGCTGTTACCATAAATACCAAGGTTTACTTTAAGTTTATCCGTTGTCCGGTCTGCCGATATATTGGAGCGGTAGCTGTTGCTTTTGTAAATCTTATCGAGGCTGAGATTGCCGCTTGCCCCTAACCTGAATACCCAGTAATTCCATTTATCGGTGGTGCTTTTATTGGAGTTTTCGCCCGTTTTATTTTTACTGGTTTGTTTCATTTGAATGCTGATGTCGTCAGCATAGTTCGTTTTCAAAATAAATGGCGTTAGCCCCAGTTTTATGTATTTGGCAATCGCATCCCGTCGCTCCGATTCGGTAGCATTTGGGTCGATATTATAACTGAGTGTATCAGGTAAATTTTTGAATTTGTTCTGCCCGTAAAATATTAGTTGAAGCTGGCTGCCGCCGCTTCCATTTTGCTGCGATGTAATGAGTACATGTACATCGGCAGCAATGCGATCCAATAAAAAATCTACAATGTTTATTTCTGTTTTTATAAAGTTGTCGTCGCACCAGGTGTTGCTGCAATCAACATAAACTTTTAGCCTGCCGGCACCACCCACTTTTTTGGGTGCCTCTTCTGTAGCAATAACCGGTGTTGTGGTCTGTTTGGTTTCTTTTGGTTGATTAGCGATGACCGGCAGAGGACCACCAATATCTATGGTATCTGTTGCAGGTCGTGTGCGCATACTTCTCACCGATGGAGATTTAGGAACATAAACTTGTTTCAGGGCACTGTCTATACCGGTCGGCTGTGGTTCGGCAAGTGGCGGGGTTACCGGGTAGGCAAGTTTTATAAATCCCACAATTATTTTATTACCCGTAGCAACGTTTGTTGCCGGGTTCCACTTTGCTATTAAAGTTGGTTCAAGCTTGAATTTGGCGCTTAACTCCCTGAGCGATTCTGATAGGATGGTATAATAAACCGGCGCGCTTTTTTTATCGTTGGATGCCTTGCTTTGCACAAAATTGCTTTTTGAAAGTGGAACCTTCAGCACCCTCGATAAAACAGGATCGTTGGTAAATGTTAGCGCATTAAAGTTGGCGATGGTGCCAGGCAGCAGGTTATATAAAATTCCGATGCTTTTAAATGTCTCGCCCTTTAATACCTGGTGACTGATATAAAAATTTGGATAGTTTCCTTTAATAAAAAACTGTTGTGCTTTAAGCTGGATACTAAAAAATAAGATGGCAATAAATAAAAATTTTCTCATGCAAATAGCGGGTGTTAGAAGTTGGAATGGTTAAGTTAACGGATGAATATTTTTGAATTGGTGGGTGGTTGCTTGCTTAGGTAACAAATACATCTTCGGTGATTTTACAATTAAATACCTGGAGAAGTTTTTTTACGGCAGCTTTTCCATCATCGCCCAAAGAAAGGGTAAAATTGTTTACATACAAGTCGATGTGTTTACGCATTACCGCTTCACTCATTTCCTGCGAATGTTTTTTAACGAAATCAGGCAAATACGGGTATCGTTCATAAGCATATTCAAGACTTTTGCAAATGAGCGAATCAACTTTTAATTTAATTGCGTTATCAATATTTTTATTAATGATAATGCCGCCCAGCGGAATGGGCAAACCGGTTTTGGTTTCCCAAAATTCTCCCAGGTCCATCAGTTTCACCAGGCCTTTATCGTGGTAGGTAAACCGGTTTTCATGAATGATGACACCAGCATCAACCTCACCATTCAGCACCTTCTCTTCCACCTCGTTAAAAACCACGAAACGTTTTTTACTTGCCCTGGGGAAAGCAAGCGTAAACAGAAAATGCGCGGTGGTATTTTCTCCGGGGATGGCAATAACCAGGTCACTCATTGCAGCTTCGGTGAACCCTGTTGCGGATTTTGCAATGAGTAATGGTCCAACGCCCTTGCCAAGCGCTCCGCCACTACTTAAAACCGTATAATCATCCAGCACCAATGGCAATACACCATAGCTAATTTTTGAAACATCCAGCCGTTTTTGCTGCGCCCAGTTGTTAAGTGTTTGAACATCCTCCAATACCGCTTCGAATGTTAAGCCTTCCGTATCTATTTTGTTATTCACCAATGCATCAAAAATAAAAGTATCGTTGGGGCAGGGGCTAAATCCAATGGTTATTTTCATTGTGCCGCCTCCTTGTTATTAGTTTTATAATTGCTGTATAAACCATTTATCAACCCGACCGTTTTTT
>JANPIA010000488.1:0-4231 GCA_031424735.1 Segetibacter sp. | reverse complement strand
CATCACTTTTAAAGCACCATCGTTAACCCATGAGGGATAACGCAGCATTAATGAAAAATTTGAAGAGCCTTCTGTAATCGTTAGTCTTGTTTTTTCTTCTTCAGGAAAAATAGTTTCCTGTTTAAGTTTTACTTTTTTTGCTCTCCAGTTTAATTCCGAAGCAACAAAGAGATTTACATACAGCGCACCTTTTGCATTGGTGTAAATAAACTGGCTGTACTTGCCATGATTTTCCATGCCACTGCCTACACAGCACCACATGCCCTGGTTGGGCGCAGAGTAGACTCTATAATGCTGGGGACGTGCAGGTGTAAAATATACATAACCGCCATGCTGCGGATGTTGCGTTGCCAGTATGTGATTATACAATGTTCGTTCGTAATAATCTGCATATTTTGCTGAAGGATTAACCCTGAATAAATCTTCCGTTAGTTTAAGCATGTTGTAAGAGTTACAGGACTCAGGTCCTTCAACATCACTAACAAATTCAGCGGAAGATGTTACGCCTGGAAAAAACTCACGTCTACTGTTGCCGCCGAATGCAAGGCTTCGTTTTGTAGTAACTGTTTCCCAGAAAAAATCGCCAGCTTTTAAGTAGCTATCATCATGTGTTAGTTCGCCGATACGCTCAAAACCTACTGCTTTTGGTACCTGGGTATTAGCATGTTTATTATCCAGGTTGTCTTTTTCTGCAGACATTGCATCAAGCAACATTTTGTGGGAAAATCTTCTAGCTGCAGTTAAATACTTTTCATCGCCTGTCATTTGGTACGCATCAGCAAAAATTTCGTTCATGCCGCCATGCTCCATATCCAACATGGATTGCATTTGCGCATTTGTCAATGCAGCCGTAATATTTACAGCCCAATCGCAGAAATTTAAAAAAATACTTTTGGCATCTTCTCTGCCGGTATATATCCACACATCCCGCAAACCAGAATACATTTTATGTACATTGTACCAGGGCACCCAGGCTGCCCTGTAAGCTGTGAAATCTCCCTTTTGTAAAGTGCTCCATATTTTTTTTCCATTAGGCACAGCTCCCACATAACCCTTTCCCAATCCAGGATTATTTACCCCGTTTGCATCCTGGCAGGCTTTCAATTCTGCCAGCATATAGTCCATCCTTTTTTTACAATCGGTATTATAAACGGCAGCATAATTCATAGCAAGAGCAGCTAAATAATGTCCACCTACGTGGCCATCTAAACCTTCCCAGTTAGGGTAAATTTTTGCTTTTTCAGGTAAACCAGCTTCCTTTCTATAACCGGCTAATAAGCGATCTACATCATATTGCAAAAGCACTTTGATGTTAAGGTCACGGGCATGCTGAAAAGGACCTTGAAGTAATTTTACATCTGCTAATGGGAACTCGTTGCTATATAATTTGTCCTGAGCATAGGTAGCACTGCAAATCATCATGAAGCAGGTAATGATACCTGCACTAAAATTTATTCTATTCATACACTTAATAATTGCCACAAATATTTATTACACAACCCACCGTATACAATGGTTTATGCTTTTTCTAAATCCCACTTTTTGTAATAATCAGTAACTATCATCACCAGAAAGTGCAACCTAATTGTTTTGTTTCGACACCAGCGAAATAATGTAACTGTACGAATATTGTTTGTCAGTTAACCTGTATTGGCTGTGTGGTAATGCACCCCAACTATCATCTCCGCCCACACCTCTCTGCTTATAATCGATATGCAAGTTTAGCGTGTTTCTCAATTTGATATCTGTAGGGTGCTGTTGCTTTTTCGTTAGCCCCGGATCAAGGTCTTCATCTGTCATATTCATTGCGCTGAAGCAAACAGGTTGCGTTCCTTCAATGTGTAATCCATCGCCCTGCTGATTAGTAAGCTCAAACCAGCGAACGTCTGTTCTGTAACCACTTTCCTGGGGGCGTATATAATTCCATGTATACATACTGTCGGCTCTTGTGGTGTAATGACCTACAAATGATGCTGTATTTCTATCACTGTAATTTTCAAAGGGACCCCTACCGTAATAACCTATGTTCTTATAAGAATCCGACAATGACATGCGCATACCAAAACGTGGCAACTCAGGCAACGTTCGTCCATTCATATCTATACTTGCGGTAACTTTCACTGCGCCATCTTTTAGGATAGAATACATTATTACATAAGGCACGGCAATATCATTAAGCACAAATTCTACTTTGATATTCAAATGGTCGTTAATAGAGTCGACTGTAACAGATTTTAAACTGCGGCTGGCATGGGCATTACGCCATACGCCCAGATTGGAAGGCATCCGGTTACCAAAATCGTTATCAGTTGGTGCCCTCCAAAAGTAAGGCTCTGGAAAGCCGCCAATAACTCTTTTGTTATTAATAGTATAGGAAAGAAATTGTCCACGTTGCAAATCAAACTCTCCTTTTATTGTACCAGCAGTAAAACTTATTCTTCTATCGGTACGGGTTACTTTAAGCCCATTGTCTTTTACCTGGCGATCTACAAAGTAGTCACCGGCAAACTTAAATTGTTCGATAGCCACCTCATGCCCGGCTTGTAACAAATTCTTTGTTTTTGTTGAATAGGCATGCAGGCTTGTGTAAAACTCGCTTCCGGCTTCTGCTTTATAATTAGGCACCTGAAGTTGTACGTCTTTGGACTGATGCGGCGCAAGATCAACAGAGAAATTACTGCTTGTAACCAAGGTGCCATTCCTGAATAACTTCCACTCAAACCTGTACTCGTTAAGGTTGGTAAAATCGAACCAGTTTGAAACAGTGATCAATCCTTTTGATATATCTTTTGATGTGAAGAGGATGTTCTGATACGCTTTCTTTACTTCAAACAAACCTGGATGAGGCGTTCTATCGGACGCAACCAAACCATTAGCGCAAAAGTTTTCATCATTGTACAAATAATAACCTCCCAAATCACCACCGTAGGCATAATAGCTACGCCCGTCTGTCGTTTTTGATTGGAATCCCTGGTCAACCCAATCCCAAATAAAACCACCCTGCATACGTGGGCTGCTCATAATTATATCAAAGTAATGCTGAAAATTACCGTTGCTATTTCCCATAGCATGCGAATATTCGCACATGATGTAGGGGCGCTTTTTTGTACTGTCACGACCATAACGCGCCATCGATTCCACACGTGGATACATGGGACAAACAATATCTGTATTCCAATCCTCACCAGCCTGCTCAAATTGTACGGGCCTGCTTTTATCCCTGCCTTTCATCCACACATACGCATCATGAAAAACTTTACCATTGCCACATTCGTTACCCAAAGACCATATGATAACACTGGGATGATTTTTATCTCTTTCCAGCATTCTCTTTTCCCGATCCATAATTGCTGCTTCCCATTGCGGCAGGTAAGCGGGATGCACTGTTGTATCGAAACCACCCTGTAGACTTGCACCCATACCATGAATTTCAACATTGGTTTCGTCCACTACATACAGGCCATACTCATCGCATAGCTTATACCACAACGGATCGTTGGGATAGTGTGAAGTTCTTACAGCATTTACATTAAACTGCTTCATCAGCTGAATATCTTTCAGCATTAATTCTTTTGACACGACATGACCTTTGACAGGATCGTGTTCGTGGCGGTTTACACCGTGAACATATACAGGCATGCCATTCACAAGCAGGCGTGCATTTATTATTTCCACTTTCCTAAAACCAATCTTTGCTCCGGTGTAAGTGGTTTTTCCATTCACAGTTAAGCCAATAATACTGTTGTATAGATAAGGCGTTTCGGCATTCCACTGTTTTGGGCGAACGACTGAACCTTCAAACATAATCTTCTGCGTTGTATCGCTTCCGGTACTTATTTGCTTCCGTTGCGATAGTACAATATTGCCTTCTTTATCGGTAATCTCCAGCGACAGCGTGGCCGCTTTTGGAGGCTTGTTAAACTGCCGGATATCTACAGCTGCAGTAACAACTCCGTTGGTATATTGAGCATCTAAATCTGCATTGATAAAAAAATCCCAGATACTTACCGGAGGTACTGCAGTTAAATAAACATCTCTTTCTATACCACTGATACGCCAAAAATCCTGGTCCTCAAGATAGCTGCCATCGTGCCAGCGGAATACTTCCACAGCCAGCAGGTTCTTACCTTTTACCAAGAAGGGAGTGATGTTAAATTCGGCAGGAGATTTTGATGCTTTGGTCATGCCCGCTTTCCGGGCGTTTATGTACACCACTGCATAGCCTGTAATG
>JANPIA010000487.1:0-5215 GCA_031424735.1 Segetibacter sp. | reverse complement strand
GGTATTGAAGATGCTGATGCTTTTGAAGATGTGGAGTGGCTCAGCAACAAAATAATTAACCTCCGCATTTTTAACGATGCAGCCGGTGTAATGAATGTAAGTGTGAAAGAAATGGAAGGCAACATATTGCTCATCAGCCAGTTTACTTTGCATGCCAGCACGCGTAAAGGCAATCGTCCATCGTACATAAAAGCGGCAAAGCCCACGGTGGCAATTCCGGTTTATGAACAATTTATTGATCAGTTACAGGCAGATCTTGGCAGGAAAATAGCAACCGGAATTTTTGGTGCGGATATGAAAGTAAGGTTACTGAACGACGGCCCGGTAACGATAATAATAGATAGCAGGAATAAAGAATAGTGGGGTTCCGGCTTTAGTTTTTCATAGCATCATCGTTGCATCGCACTCTTGTACTCAGGATTATTTAATGAGCTAAAACGAAATCAACCGAACCATTGCAAAGCGTTCTGAAAATTGACAGCGGTTCATTAATCATTATGAAAACTATAATTAGCTATGACAATTAAGCAAGCACAATCTAACGTGGATGTTTGGATAAAAACCTATGGTGTTCGTTACTTTAATGAGTTAACCAACCTCGGTATACTAATGGAAGAAGTGGGCGAGCTAAGCCGCATAATGGTAAGAACATACGGTGAGCAGTCGTCAAAACAAACTGATCTTGATAAAAAATTGCCCGATGAAATGGCAGATATACTTTGGGTATTACTTTGTATAGCCAACCAAACCGGGGTTGATCTTACCCTTGCATTGGAGCAAAATTTTGAAAAGAAATCGGCACGAGATAGCAGCCGGCATTTGCTTAATGATAAGCTTACCTGACTTTTCGATCCTTATAAATTGTAATGTCTTGCAACTTTTAAATAGCATGTATCATCTATAATATTGTTCACCTTAAAAAATATTACCATGCTAATCATGATCTCACCACTTTTAGAAATTTTTGTTCAGTACAGCGGTGCTATAGTAGTTGGAATAATTGTAGCACTGGTTTGCAAAGCCTACCTGGCTTATCAAATGCAGGGCAAAATTCAAGGCTACCAGGGCGAAATTGTAAAAAGTCATTCCCGTATTTTGCGTTTGGAATCAGAAAATGATACTTTGAAAAAGCAATTGAAAGACCTTCAGGGAAGGTTTTCCAAAGATCACATTTTCATGAATTAGTACCCCCTCCGCCCGTTTTTATCCGTACCCCTTCTCATTTTATATTCCCCCGTTTTTCGTGTAGGTTTGCCGCATTATGACGACAAACGAGAACAAATTCCAGGCTATTATTTCGCATGCAAAAGAGTACGGTTTTGTATTTCAAAGTAGCGAAATTTATGATGGACTGAGTGCTGTTTACGATTATGGCCCCTTTGGCAGCGAGCTTAAAAAAAACATCAGAGATTATTGGTGGAAGTCGATGACACAAATGCATGAAGACATTGTAGGCATTGACGCAGCCATTTTTATGCACCCCACTACCTGGAAGGCAAGTGGTCACGTAGATAATTTTAGTGACCCAATGATTGACAACCGCGACAGCAACAAACGCTATCGGGTAGATCACCTACTGGAAGCTTTCGCCGATAAATTAACTGCAGAAGGAAAAGCAGGCGATGCCGAAACGTTACTTGCCACCATGGATAAATTGCTGGCAGCAGAAGATTTCACAGGCATTAAAAATTTAATTGACGATAATAACATACCGTGTACAATCAGTGGCACCTGCAACTGGACAAGCGTCCGCCAGTTTAATTTAATGTTCAGCACCGAAATTGGTAGTGTATCCGACGAGGCCAGTACCATATATCTCCGGCCCGAAACAGCGCAGGGCATTTTTGTAAACTTTTTAAACGTGCAAAAAACAGCACGTATGAAAATACCGTTTGGCATTGCACAAACCGGAAAAGCTTTTCGTAACGAAATTGTTGCCCGCCAGTTTATTTTTCGCATGAGGGAATTTGAGCAAATGGAAATGCAATTTTTTGTACGCCCCGGTACACAAATGGAATGGTACGATTACTGGAAGAATGCAAGATTGGAATGGCACCTAAGCCTCGGCATTTCAAAAAATAAATACCGATACCACGATCATGTAAAGCTTGCCCATTATGCGGATGCTGCGCTGGATATTGAATATGAATTTCCCTTTGGTTTTAAAGAAGTTGAAGGTATCCATTCCCGAACGGATTTTGATTTGAAAAATCACCAGTTGCTTAGCGGCAAAAAGCTGCAATATTTCGATAATGAGATCAACCAGAATTATATCCCTTACGTAGTTGAAACCTCCATTGGCTTAGACCGAATGTTCCTGTTGATTTTAAGCGAGGCTTATGAAGAAGAGGTATTGCAAAAGGAAGATGGAAGCACCGATACACGAACCGTGCTGCACATACCACCAATCATTGCTCCCTTAAAGCTGGCAGTTTTTCCACTTACAAAAAAAGATGGCTTGCCGGAAATTGCCCGCGAATTAATGAACGAGTGTAAGCCATTGTTTCGTTGTTTTTATGAAGAGAAGGATGCAATCGGAAAACGCTATCGCCGGCAGGATGCCATTGGTACACCCTTTTGCGTAACCATCGATCATCAAACAAAAGAAGACCAAACCGTAACCATACGCCACCGCGATTCCATGCAGCAGGAAAGAATACATTTATCGCAGGTGAAACAAATGGTACAGGCAGCAATTAGTTAGGTTGCATTATTTTAAAATTCCGTAACTATTAACATACAGTTTTTCTGTTCAACTTTAAGCGTATAACGTTAATTTAAAATATTGCGGGTATTTGGTTGACATTGGATGTAGTTTTTTCTACCTTGTTTTTTCCAAAACTACACATTATGAAACCCTTACTCACTTTCAAAACGGTTCTTGTTTGCATTTCCTTCATCTCCCTTTTTACCTTTAAAGGCTGTCATCAACCTGCTAAATCACCCGAACCTTTGATGCAAAGAAAGGGAAGCGAAAACCCAATGGCAGAAATGGAAAAAGCTTTGCAGTTCGAGTTCAATATGACAAAAGATCCGGCAACGGGTCGCATTCCGGAAAACATACGGAAGCTGGAACTTGACCAGGCCAATGCACTGGCAAGTCAAGCATCCATAGCAGGTAGGGTTGCTGCCAATGCTTATTCATTTCAGGGACCTGAAAACTTAGGCGGACGAGTAAGATCTGTTGCTTATGATGTACGTTTTGATGGAGTTTTAAACAGAACCATACTGGCTGGAGGGATTAGTGGTGGAGTTTTTAAATCTATAGATGATGGTGCCACCTGGGCACGCAAAAGTCCTCTCACCGATCACTTTAGTTGTACTTCAATAGCACAGGATCCGCGATTACTCAACCAGGATACATGGTATTACGCAACCGGCGAAAGCCTGGGTAACTCTACCAGTGCCACTGGTGCCACCTTTTTTGGCTTCGGACTTTATAAATCAACCAACAATGGAGAAACCTGGTCGAGGTTGACAACTTCTAATACCGGTGCCCTGGAAACGTTTGACAGGGCCGACGATTTTATTAGCAAAGTAGTAGTGAACCCGGTAAACGGCGATGTGTACTATGCCTGCTTATCGGGTATTAAGCGTTCAACTACCGGCGGAACAACGTGGACCTCCGTTATTGCACCACCTGGTTCTTTTACTACCACCTTTGTATCGGATATAGTTGTTACCAGCACCGGAAGATTATATGCTGCTTTCTCCGGGGCATGCAGCACCGCATATGATGGTGTATGGACTTCAACCTCAGGGGATGCCGGATCGTGGACACGTATTGCTGGTACCGGCTCAGCAACAACACCCGCCGGCTGGGATGCAAAAGGTGCTTATGGCCGGGTTGTGCTGGCAACTACACCAACCCGCGAAGATGTTGTATATGCCTTGTACGACAACCTGGTTACAAGTTCTTGTGCCGGTGTTGCAGCAACCGAAGCAAAATTATTTAAGTGGAATTTAGCTACCACCACATGGACCAACCTATCTGCCAATTTACCCGACGAACCTGGTTGCCTGGATGGAAACGATCCATTTGCTATACAAGGTGGCTACGACCTTGTCATATCAGTTAGCCCTACGGATAGCATGGCCATTTATATTGGCGGAACAAATGCATATAGAAACACAGACGGGTTTAAAACAAGCGCTTCAAACAAGCGAATTGGCGGTTATGCAGGTTCAGGCAGTTATGCCGGTTATGCCGGCTCACATGCCGATATACATTGTTTTGCTTTTCGCCCCGGGGCATCGGCTACCATGATTTGTGGAAATGATGGAGGTTTGCAACGAACAACGGATGCAATGGCTGCGGCCGTTGGCTGGACGAATATAAGTACCGGGTTCAGAACCTACCAATATTACTATGTAGCAATAGATCCGCGCCTTGGCAACACAAAAGTATTGGGTGGCGCACAGGATAATGGTTCTACCCGTAACATTGGTGGTGCAGGAACTTCCTTTGAAGGAGTATACGGAGGTGATGGTGTTTCCGTTGGTTTGAGTGATTTGGTTGGAGGAAGTACGTACGAATATGTTGGCTCGCAGGAGGGCGATATTGAACGCCGAAATTCCACACTCGGTTCGGGTTTTGCCACGGATATTAAACCGACAGGGGCTACAGAGAAAGGCATTTTTGTTACACTATTTCATGTTGATGAAGACAACTCGGAGAAACTTTATTATGCCAGTGTAAATCAATTGTTCAGAACTTCCAGCGCCAGTACCGTTGCACCTGGCACCTGGACGGAGCTAACGGGTTTTCCCGGTGCTGTTGGCGCAGGCGTTAATTTATCGGTGCTGGCAACCACAAGAGGAACTTATGCAGCCACCGCCAATTTGTTTGCTGGTACCGAAGATGGCAAGGTTTACAGGCTGACTAATCCGTCTTCTGTGGCTGCTGCTACCGCACCAACCAATATTACCGGTGCAGGTTTTCCGGCAACAGGTTATGTGAGCAGTATATCGGTTAACCCGCGAAACGATGATACTGTTCTGGTGACTTTTTCCAATTATGGAGTTAGCAGTGTTTTTTGGACAGGCAACGCAAAATCAGCCACACCCACCTGGGTAAACGTAGAAGGGGCGTTAACGCTGCCATCGTACCGTTCATCGGCCATTGTTATAAATGGCGCCACGGTTGAATATTATGTAGGAACCTCGGTAGGGTTGTACCGGGCTACCATTAGTGGAGCAGCTCCGGCATCAACAG
>JANPIA010000486.1:0-1802 GCA_031424735.1 Segetibacter sp. | reverse complement strand
TGCATATCGCTCTCCATCGCCAGAGCGTTGTATTTCAAAATTCGCCTGTTCAATAAAGCAGGCAACCTTCCAGCTTAGCTGCATTTTATTGCCGCTTCTGGCGATGTCAAGTTTTTGAATGCTTACCGGTAAAACGTCGGTGCCTATAATTTGCGCAGAAAGAATATGGCAACAGAGCAAGGCAAAAAAAACAATGGCTATTCGTTTCATACCGGAATATTTTTACAACATTATAACTATTATTGTGTATGAAGTTGTAGTGTTTAACGCTACAGCATACCAGGCAAACTGCAAGTTACACCTTCCAGCTTTGGCACGATGAAAGGAAGTCTTCCTGCACATCTGCACCAATGCCAATCGCATCCGGTAAATCCAACAAAAAGCCATTGTAAGAAACACCACCCACAACCGGGTCTTCCAGTTGGCCGAGCAGGCAGGTATCGAGGTCGAAATACTGAATATTGGGATTTGCATAGGCAAAATGCAGGTTCGCTGATAGCGCCAACCGGCTTTCAAGCATACTGCCGATCATGCAGGGGATGCCGGCTTCGGCTGCGGTATCATGTATCTTTTTTGCTTCGGTGAGCCCACCGCTTTTTGCAAATTTTATGTTGATGGAATGGCACGACCTGCTATTGATAAGTTTGCGGGCATCGTGGTGGTTGTAGCAACTTTCATCGGCCATAATGTTTATGGGTGATTTACTGCAAAGTGACGGCAACAGGTCATCGTACCAGGTTCGCATGGGTTGCTCGCAAAATTCAATGTTCAAATCTTTCATCGATTGCAGGGCAAACAAAGCGTCGTCAAAACTCCAGCCCTGGTTGGCATCTATCCTCAACTTCACATCGGTGCCTAAAGCTTTTCTTATTTGGGTAATGCGGGCAATGTCGTCGGCAACTTTTTTCCCCAATTTTATTTTCAACATGGTTGCTCCTTGTTGCTGCCATTTTACTGCTTGCTGCGCCATCTCTGTGGGCGTGCCGATACCAATGGTCATGTCGGTTTCAACTGTGCGTTTATTGCCGCCGAGGAATTGGTAAAGCGGCTGGTGATTTGCTTTAGCAGCTATGTCGTACAATGCCATGTCAAAGGCACTTTTTATGGTTGGGTTGTGTGCGGCTACCCAGTCCAGTTCCTCCAATCTTGCAGTTATATCCAATGCATCTTTCCCTTTCCATACTGCTGCAAAATCTTTAGCCATCGTTAAACAGGTTTCTTGTGTTTCACCCACAATCATCGGGAATGCAGAACATTCGCCGCATCCATACATTCCTTCGCTGGTATGTAGCCTGATGAATACATTTTGCGCATAATGCATAGTGCCGGTAGCTATTACAAAAGGTTCCATTTTTATGCTAAAGCGGTAAATGTCGGTATGGGTGATGGTCATGTTAAATGAATGTGGGATTTTAGATCGCACGTCAAAAATAGTTATTACTTCAACAAGCATTTGGCGACAAAACAAATGTCACACCAACGCTGTTGAAGGCAGGATATATATTTAATCCGATGCTGAACAGCCTTTTTACAGGCGCAGGATGACGGCGTAATGAAGATGGTGAGAGCCTGGCAAAATTTCAATTATCGCTACAGGTGATTTCTATTCAGGGTTTGAAAATAATCATAAGGTCATCGGGTATATCTTTGATTATGATTGCAGGCAACGTTTTCTTCAAAATCAGATACACTGTTTGCAACAAATAAAGGAACTATTTTTTTACACAAGCATCAACATTAAATAAAAAAAAGTAAAGTATGAGTAAAGTTTGGTTAATCACCGGCTGTTCAACAGGGTTTGG
>JANPIA010000485.1:0-6251 GCA_031424735.1 Segetibacter sp. | reverse complement strand
TTCCCATATAATTTTCTCCTCTGGTATTTGCGTTAGTATTTCCTGAACAAGTCCCTCCCTTACTTCGCCGGAGCCACGATAAATACCAACGTTGCCCGACTCTCTTGCTTCAGCAATTACATAAGTGCTGCCAGCCTCCAGTTCGGCACGCATTAGTTCAATCCATTTATAAGGCGGAATAATATGGGCTGCGTCTTTACTTCCCACCTCGCTTAATACGGTTCCGTAGCGGGTAAGCTTTTCAATATAGCCGCACTTTTCAGCGTGTGGAATGTTTATAGAGCCATCACTTACCTCCATGTATTTAATGTCAAAATCTTTCAGCAATTGTATATAATCATCAAACTGGTTGCGTATCAGGAAAGCTTCAAATAAAGTTCCGCCAAAATAAACCGGTATACCGGCAGCCTGGTACAGGTCGATCTTTTGCTTAACGTTTGGTGTTACAAAGGCAGTACCGAAACCAAGCTTCACTATATCTATGTGAATGCCTGCTACTTCAATGAGATTTTGCGCTTCATTCAGGCTAAGCCCTTTATCCATTACCATCGTAATGCCATGGTCGCGTGGTTTAAGGTTACGATCGGGTATCTGAGTTAAATTAAAGTTCATTGTGCGGGGTTAAAAATGATGTGCGCAAAAATAACGGATTGAAAGGGAAAACCAGCACTGGCTAACCGCTGGCATTATTTGTGCTAAATTCGAGGCATGAAAAATCTATTGCTTTTTTGTTTGATCTTGACGACTTGTTTCCATGTTTTCTCGCAGTCGTCCGATAGCCTTCCTCCCTACAAGCAAGTACCCATCATACCACCGTTTAAAATTTTATTAGCCGACAGCAGTTGGTTTAGCAAAGCGGATCTCAGCAAAAAAAAATCAACATGGATCATTTATTTCAGCCCCGATTGCGGGCATTGCCAATTGGAAACCGAGGAGATCATCTCCAATATAAATAAACTTAAAAACCTGCAGATCGTAATGATCACCAGCAGACCATTGGAAGACCTGAAAAATTTCTACACGCACTACAATCTCAGTCGGTTTCCAAGTATAAAAGCAGGTGTTGATCCATCCAGGTTTATTACTACTTTTTATAGAGTTGAAACAACACCTTTCAGCGCCGTTTACAATAAAAAAGGAAATCTTATCAACGCATATTCAAAAGGTGCAAACATACCAGAGCTGTTAAGTATGTTAAAGTAGTTCACAAGTATTTTTAATAATTACCAACTGACTATTTTGCAGTCCAATCCCACAATGAAATAAACCCAATGAAGCATATTTTATTTCTGTCGATGTTTGTTTTTTCGTCTGTTGTGCACGCACAAAAATTAGTTGACTTCACTGAAAAAATCAACCGGAACTTCAGGGAGTTTACCTGGAAGATCAGCAACGACAGCATTGGAAATATTTACATCCTCGAAACCGGTTCGTGCGCCACAGGCACCTTTAAGGAGGTTGCCCGGCGAGAGGCAAAGTCCGATAAAACAAACACCTACAAAGTGATCGTTTATGCTGCGGTAGATGCCTGCTATCGTTTAAAAATTAATAACAAGGCCGGTGAAATGAAGTATTCTGCCTACGTTTCACCTACTCAAAATTCGCAGAAAATAAATACCTCCATTAGCAACGGACAATTGGATGTTACGTTGCCAAAAGATGCCTACATGATCTCGCTCCATTCACCATCGGGCAAGCTTTTGCTGCAACAAAAAATTATAAACAATAATGGTTTTGTTTCAATGCCATTGCTGCGTGTACCCAAAGGCAGTATCGGCATTACTGTTTCCTTTCCTGATAAAATAGAAAAACTCCAGATCAGGTATTAGAATGCTAAAAAGATTTCCATTGAATGATTTTTTTTTGGTGTCGGCCAATAACCCTGAGGCAGCTTTTGTTGCGGCGCTCCGTTCATCGTTCAGTCATTTGTGTGGCTGCAGGTAACACGTGGTTAACAAAACTAAATACATCATTGTAAAAATTCAGGGATGTCATTTTTGCCTCGTTGCTAATAGGTGTTTTAGGGAATTAAGAAATATCGTTCTTTCATATTCGGCGAAGGAAAAACCAATATTATTTCCATTGGTTCTACTTACTACCTTTGCAAAAATCATTCATTCAAAACATAACTATTATCAATGAAAATTACAGTAGTAGGTGCCGGTGCCGTTGGCGCAACCTGTGCCGATAACATTGCCCGTAAGGAACTTGCCTCCGAACTGGTTTTACTCGACATTAAAGAAGGTTTTGCAGAAGGCAAAGCCCTGGATATAACGCAAACCGCTGCACTCCTTGGCTTCGATACAAGAGTTAGTGGCAGCACAAACGATTATTCAAAAACAGCAGGTAGTGATGTGGTAGTAATAACCTCCGGCTTACCACGAAAACCCGGTATGACCCGTGAAGAACTGATAGGTACCAATGCAGGCATTGTAAAAGGTGTTGCCGAAAATATTTTAAAGCACTCGCCAAATACTATTATTGTAGTGATCAGTAATCCAATGGATACTATGACCTACCTCGCTTTGCAAAGCACCGGATTGCCTAAAGAGCGAATTATTGGAATGGGCGGTATTTTAGACAGCGCCCGTTTTAAATGCTATTTAAGTGCTGCACTGCAATGCAGTCCCAACGATTTAAACGCAGTGGTAATTGGTGGCCATGGCGACACTACCATGATACCATTAATAAGGCATGCAACCTGGAACAGTACCCCTGTTACTGAATTTTTAAGTGAAGAGCAACAACAAAAAGTGGTAGCCGATACCATGGTTGGCGGTGCTACGTTAACCAAGCTATTGGGTACCAGCGCATGGTATGCACCCGGTGCAGCCGGTCTCGCTTTGGTAGAAAGTATTGTTCGCGACGAAAAAAGATTGTATAGCTGCTGTGTTAGCTTGAACGGCGAATATGGTCAAAGCGATATTTGCCTGGGCGTACCCGTTGTAATTGGCAGAAATGGCTGGGAAAAAATTGTTGATTTCAAACTGAACGAACAAGAACAGGCAACTTTTAATAAGAGCGCAGATGCGGTGAGAAGTATGAATGATGTGTTGAAGACTTTGTGAGGGGAGAGTGGTGAGTGGTGAGTGGTGAGTTGTGAATAGCCAATGATTCTAAATCCCTCTCTGTCAACTGTCATTTATCATTCGTCATTTATTTCGTTCAATGGTGAATTTGCGAAGGTGGATTGGCAGTTTATGCCGCAACATTCCAGTGATTTAAGATAACGAATCGTCAATAGTCGACTAAATATAGAGTTGACTGTTGGCGATTTTTTTGTAGGGAACTTAGTCAATTGGATAAGTCGATAAACAGGTAGAGCCCAACGAGAAACGTCAAACGAGAAATTTCAAACAGGCCACGTCAAACAGGCAGCGTCAGAAACAACTTCACACCCAAAACTTCAAACTCAAAACATCCATAGAATCTCAAACATTATCTTTACGAAAAGGGTGAAAGCCTTGCTATCCAATTTGCGCTGCAACAAAAAAATTTTCTTATTCAATCAAGTGTGACTGACCGGGCGAAGCCATATATTGGTTGTCTCGGCCTGCCATTTATCTTGCATTCTTGTAGTGTTATTTTGATAGGATATAAAGCGCAGCATAAACGATGAATAAATATACCCTCAAAGTGGTCGGGATCCGGCAGGAGACAAATGACACAGTCACCATTTGTTTCAAACAACCCGGATTAAAAAAGATCAAATACAAAGCCGGGCAATACCTAACGTTGATATTTCGAATCAATGGGCGGCGTTATATTCGTCCCTATTCATTTTCTTCTGCCCCAGGTATCGACCCTCTGCTGGAAGTAACCATAAAACGTGTGCATGGTGGCATCGTTTCCAATCATATTTGTGATAAGCTGTCCGTCGGCGAAAGTATAGAGGTGATGGAACCGATGGGCGATTTTACGGTGGATGAAGCGGTCTTGCTCCAAAAAAAACACGTTGTTTTATGGGGTGCGGGTAGTGGTATTACGCCCCTTTTTTCGATTGCGAAGTTTGTATTAGCTACTACAACCAATAAGGTCACCCTCGTGTATGGCAATCGCAATTTCGAGTCGGTCATCTTTCTTGAAAAAATCAGGGATTTGGAAAAGGCTTATCCACTAACGTTTACTACCTGGCATTTTCATACCCAGCTCATCGTTTGCGACGATCATCCAACCATTATCCAGGGTCGAATTAAACCATCCAGGGTTTTATCTATCATGCACGAAGAAGGCGATGTTTTATCCTCCTGCCATTACATTTGCGGACCGGTAGGTTTAAAAGAATCTGTGAAAGCATCATTAGCGGACCTCCAGGTTCCAGCCAATCAAATATTTTCAGATGATTTCGAGTTGGTGAAGGACGAAAAGCTGATAGAAGATGTTATCACCCGCACGCTAACGATCAACTATGAAGGCAAGTCGATCGAAGTTGAAGTTGCCAAAGGAAAAAGTATATTGGATGCAGCGCTCGATGCTAATTTAGAATTGTCGTATTCATGTCAAACTGGTAATTGTTCCATCTGCCGTGGTAGGTTAATTAATGGAAATGTGAGGCAAATTGTAGAACGGCATCCCGATCTGGTGGAGGATGAATACCAGTTGTGTTGCACCTATCCTTTATCCAACGAAGTAGAAGTGATTGTTTAATCAATAGAAAAAAATGAAAGTAGTTCTGTTAGCAGGCGGTTTGGGAACAAGGTTCCGAGGAAACATCCCTGAAGCCGAAGCCAATGGTAGAGATCGGGGGGATGCCCATTCTATGGCATATCATGAAGATGTATTCGACACATGGATACAACGACTTTATTGTATGCCTCGGTTACAAAGGCTACATCATTAAAGAATATTTTGCCAACTATTTTCTGCATAAATCAGATGTCACCATTGACCTTGCAAAGAATGCCATTCACGTTCACGATTCGCAGGCAGAACCGTGGAAGATCACGTTGGTCGATACAGGAAATGAATCAATGACAGGCGGAAGAATTAAACGAATTGAACCACATATCAACAACGAAACATTTATGCTTACCTATGGAGATGGAGTAAGCGATATTGATATTACAAGTCTTGTCGAATTTCATGCGAAGCATAAAAAAACTTGCACGGTTACTTCGGTACAGCCTTCCGGCAGGTTTGGCGCGGTTAATATTTTGGCGAACGAACAGGTACATTCTTTTATGGAAAAACCAAAGGGAGACGGTGCATGGATCAATGGTGGATTTTTTGTTTGTGAGCCATCTGTTTTTAAGTATATAAAAGGTGACGATACCATTTGGGAACGCGAGCCAATGGAGAAGATAGCAGCAGAAGGTGAAATGATGGCTTTTAAGCACGAAGGCTTTTGGAAACCGATGGATACATTGAGAGATAAATTAGAACTCGAACACGATTGGGCATCGGGAACGGCCAAATGGAAAAATTGGTAACATGAGCTTTAGAAACATTTATCGGAATAAGAAAGTATTGGTAACCGGGCATACCGGTTTTAAAGGATCGTGGCTTACTATCTGGTTACAGCAATTAGGTGCGGAGGTATACGGATATGCACTACCACCGGTTTCAGCCGATGATAATTTTAACCGGTGTCATTTGGAGAATAGCATTCATCATGAGGTCGGAAATGTAAAAGACCTGCAACATCTCATCGAATTTTTCCACCTAGTCCAGCCGGATATAGCATTTCATTTGGCAGCGCAGCCTTTGGTACTGCAATCATACAGCGAACCGGTCAATACTTTTGAGACCAACTTGATGGGTGTGGTGAATTTTTTTGAAGCGGTAAGGCAAACCCCATCTGTAAAAGCGGTGGTACATGTTACAAGCGACAAATGTTACGATAACAAAGAATGGGTTTGGGGATACCGCGAGAACGATGCTATGGGTGGAAAAGATCCCTATAGCGCCAGCAAGGGTTGTGCAGAACTGATCACCGCTTCGTACCAGCATTCTTTTTTCAGCACCGGGCATTGTCTTGTAGCATCAGCCCGTGCAGGCAATGTAATTGGTGGTGGCGACTGGGCAGCCGATCGCATTGTGCCGGATTATTACAGGGCCTATAAAGCTGGTGAAAAATTAATTGTCCGCAACCCCCATGCTACCCGACCGTGGCAACACGTGCTGGAACCTTTAAGTGGTTATCTCGATCTCGGTGCACGTTTGCTTACCGGTGAAAAGAATTTTATTGGAGGATGGAATTTTGGTCCGAAAGATTCCAATAATTATTCGGTCAGGAACCTCATCGATCGCAT
>JANPIA010000484.1:0-4630 GCA_031424735.1 Segetibacter sp. | reverse complement strand
GAACCATTGAAGAAGTTTATGAACCCTTTTTAATACAGGAAGGTTTTTTGCAGCGAACGCCCCGCGGCCGGGAAGTAACTGCGAAAGCCTACACGCATCTCGGTAAAAAAGCACAGGGCGGGGCTGGACTGCTTTTCAATTCATAATTCAAAGTCGTATATATTTTAGATAGAAGCACAAGCGCTGTGTTCCTTCCTGCGGCTATATCTCCGTTACCACTTCCTCCGAAATATTCCCAAATAAAAAAACCCATGCGTTAAAAGCACGGGTTAAAAATTCAAAACAAAACATGTTTATGGTGCAACAAGCCTGAAGCCATTGCCATGTATGTTCACGATCTCAATAGTTGGATCGTCTTTTAAATATTTACGAAGCTTGGCAATATAAACATCCATACTCCTGCCATTGAAATAAGTATCGCTGCCCCATATTTTTTTCAATGCCTGCTCACGGGGTAATAAGTCATTCTTATGCTCGGCAAGCATTTTCAGTAATTCGTTTTCCTTTGGCGACAACGTGTTCATGATGGTTCCATTACTAAGCTGGCGAAGCTTTGGATTGAAATGGTATCCACCCAAATCAAACTGTATGTTCTCGTTGATCTTACTTTCTTCTTCACCGCGTTTTAAAATCACTTTTATTTTCAGCAACAGCACCTCGCTATCAAAAGGCTTGGTGATATAGTCATCAGCACCCAACTTATACCCTTGTATAATATCGTCCTTCATTGTTTTTGCACTCAGGAAGAATAGGGGTATGTCCGGGTCAACATCACGTATTTCTTCTGCCAATGTAAATCCATCCATGTTCGGCATCATTACATCCAGCAGGCATATATCAAATTTTTCGCGTTGAAATGCTGCAAGCCCCAGCCTTCCGTCTCTTTCAAGCACCACGCTGTAATCGTTTAGTTCAAGATAGTTTTTTAGCACCATGCCTAAATTGGTATCATCTTCACACAACAGAATTTTGTATTTTTTCTCGTCCATGATTTATGTTTTTAAGATTTACGTTTTTAAAGATAAAACATCGAGCCGAAGCTATGCAAGTTGCTGGTAATTTTTTGTTAATACAAAACCCTGTCATACATAGTAGTTATGCAGTTTTTATGAACGCCCTAAAACAACTTGACTATTTTTGGCTTTCAAAATAAAACATGGTTCTTACAAACGATAATAAATTGAGGAAGTTGATTGTGATAGGCGACCGGGTACTCATTCGCCTGGCTAAGGCAAATGAGCGAACACATAGTGGTTTGTTTTTACCACCAGGTGTGCAGGAAAAAGAAAAGGTGCAACAAGGATATGTTATTAAAGTAGGCCCCGGTTATGCTATACCCATGCCGCTAGAAAATGAAAGCTGGAAAACCGAAGAAGAGCAAATTAAATATATGCCCCTGCAGGTAAAGGAAGGCGACCTCGCCATCTTTTTATTAAATGCCGCTACTGAAGTTGTTTATGAAAGTGACAAATATTTCATTGTTCCGCAGGGAGCTATTTTGATGCTTGAAAGAGAGGAAGAATTATAGCCCTGGTTACCGAAATGTTTCAGGGAAAGCGTAGGGAATTACAACGATGGCTATGCCAATGGCGATCCATATAAATGGAATAAGGTAACCATTGATAAAATCGCGAACAAGAAAACGGCTTGGATCCGTTGGATGGACCAGCAACGTTAGTTTTGCTCCATCTTTATACAATGGTCTGCCGGGGTTATCCTCCCCACAAACCATTTGTTTTCTTTCTCCTTTGTTATCGGTAAACTCTACAATGGCTGCATAAAAATATTTCGGACCCATCAAGGCATCGTCTACAGTTTTCATATCGTTGCCAACAATAACGGCCTGCGTTTTATAATAATTCCGGGCTTTGCGTACATAGGTTATCAAACGATAAACACTTAACGAGATAATAAGGGCAGAAAGAAACCACATCATAATGTATAATTGAAAGCAGGCTTACTGGTATAAAGCTATGGTTGAAAAAACGGTTTATAAAACCTATTATTATTCTAAATGCTGAATAAAGGTATGCCGCATAAAAGTGCGACGCAACAAAAGCCGCTACGATGACTAAAGCTGATAACATAAAAATTTTTACATCCTGTAGGTTTCAATCCATATCGTAACTTTCTTTAAAATTTAATAAATGAGCGATCATCAAAAGTTTATTGATGCTATTAAAGCCGGGTACACGTTTAAAGGCGAAAGTGTAAAAATTGGAAGTGCCGTATTAGACGGTGAAGTAGTGAGCGGCGCAGATGTTTTTTTGCCTTTGAAAACGATGAACCGGCATGGATTGATAGCAGGTGCAACGGGTACCGGTAAAACCAAAACATTGCAAATGATGAGTGAAGCGCTGAGCGATGCGAGTGTGCCAACGTTGTTACTTGATATTAAAGGCGACCTGAGTGGTATTGCTATGCCGGGCGAACCGAACGATAAAATTAAGGAGCGGAGTGAGAAGATAGGCATACCCTATCAGCCATCGCAATTCCCGGTGGAGTTGATGACCTTAACCAATGCAAAGGGCGTTAAACTGCGGGCAACAGTCAGCGAGTTTGGTCCAATTCTGCTTACTAAAATATTAGGATTGAACGATACGCAGGGCGGATTGGTGGCAATGATTTTTAAATACTGCGACGACAACAAGTTGCCATTGCTTGACCTGAAAGATTTTATAAAAGTGCTCCAGTATATAGGTAATGAAGGCAAAGCTGAACTGGAAAAAAGTTATGGAAAAGTATCAACCACCAGTACCGGAACCATATTGCGCAAAGTGGTTGAATTGCAGCAACAGGGTGCAGATACATTTTTTGGAGAGAAGAGCTTTGAAGTGGAAGACCTGATGCGCATTAGCGATGATGGCAGGGGAGTGATCAACGTTTTACGCGTTACGGACCTGCAGGATAAGCCGAAGCTTTTCTCAACCTTTATGTTGCAATTGCTGGCAGAGTTGTATGCTGTTTCGCCGGAAGAAGGTGACCTGGATAAGCCAAAGCTGGTGATGTTTATTGATGAAGCGCACCTTATTTTTCAGGAGGCAAGTGAAGCATTGTTGCAACAAATAGAAACGGTCATTAAGCTCATCCGTTCGAAGGGTATTGGCATCTTTTTCGTTACACAAAACCCGATGGATGTACCGGCAAGTGTGCTCGGTCAACTTGGTATGAAAGTGCAACATGCGCTGCGTGCCTTTACAGCCGTAGACAGGAAGGTGATAAAGCAAACAGCAGAGAATTATCCTGAAACAGATTTTTATAAAACGCAGGATCTGATAACGGAATTGGGTATTGGTGAAGCGCTGGTAACTATGTTAAATGAAAAGGGAATTCCTACCCCTTTAGCCCATGTAATGCTTCGTCCGCCGCGCAGCCGGATGGATGTATTGACGGATGGAGAAATTGATTCGCTTACTTCTAAAAGCAAGCTGGTGGCTAAATACGGGCAGTTAATGGATAGTGAAAGCGCCTACGAGATACTGAACGAAAAGCTGGAAGAAGCGGCTGCCAAAACCAAGGAGGCGCAGCAGGAAGTACAGGAAGAAAAAGAAGAAAAGTCTGCCAAAAAAGAACCGGGCTTTTTTGATAGCCCTGTTGTAAAAAGTGTGAGCCGCACAGCCGCGAATATTATTACACGAAGCTTATTAGGTGCGTTAGGCTTAGGTGGAAGAAGCTCATCGAGACGGAAAAGCTTTTTTTGATAACGTGCCAGACTTAACAATTTGATGGTTTAGCAAATGTGCATTTTTGTGGTGTGTACCTGATATTTGTTCCGGTATATTATTGGGGCAATCATTAACAAGTAAGCATCCTGTTTCAACAGGGTGCATTTTTTTTTTAAGAGTTAACCGTTACATAAAATCAGGTTCACATCGGGTTAATACAACACCGCGATTTTTACCGCATAAACCATGTTTATGCACGAAATCATTTTATTCATTTATAGCTATGGACATTTTCTGTTAATACTGCTGGTTGTTTTGAAGGCGGTTAATATCTTCAGTTCAACCAAAAAAATGTCGTTCGTTTTCCGGGATTATTTTCTTCTCTACAACAACGCTGAGGTTCGCGAAGCATTTCTAAATAAAAGACATTCTATCGTTTTCCACAATGTCTCATCGTATATAATCCAGTTGTGCTTTTTTGTTTGGATCACCAGTATTTGCCTTGTAAAATTTTTTATGCTGCTTTATCATTTGCAACACTCGCAGTAAAATAATTTATTTTGTGCGGATGAAATTATTTGGCGCCCTTTTTTCTATTGTGCTATTGTTTGCTACCTGTGCGGAAAAACAAACTAATCTTGCGGAGTATTTACGTGCTGCAAATAAGATAGAGATTGTTTTCACCGGCTCGAATTCAACAAAGTCAATGTCAAAAACTATTACGGATAGTGGTATGGTGCAATTGCTTGCAACAGCAATTAACGGAAGAGAAACACCAGCTTATAAGTGTGGCAGCGATGGCATATTAAAATTTTATAACAACGATCTGGAGTTGTTGCAGGCAGAATTTATATTCATGCAAAAAGATTGTATGCACTTTGCATTCGACTACGATAACAAACCTCATTTTGTTACCATGCCCACGTTTGCAAAAACTGTTTTTGAAGGCTTGTCAGCCAGCGCGC
>JANPIA010000483.1:0-13261 GCA_031424735.1 Segetibacter sp. | reverse complement strand
GCCTCATTGGTATAATATCCTTTCATTTTTTTACCAAATGCTGCAAAACCCTGCTGCAAACTTTTATGGATGAAGTGTGGCAAACAATCTCCCAGATCGATTGCATGTAATCCCGGTAAATAACTACAGTCCGGCAGCGATGCTGAAACTTTTCCAGCACAAAAATCTGTCATGCGCTGGGCGGGGGCAACCAATTTACCGCCACCCACATGGTAACAATCCTCCTCCACCATTTGCTGAAAATACATCAAACCCAACGGCGATGAAGTTTGAACATTTCGCTTATGCAGGTAGCTTTTAAACCCAGGCAGTTTTATTACATCATCCATTGAAACAGTAACCACCATACCACTGTTAGCAAATGGATTATTGCGTTTACTGGGGCTCCATCCATTTACAACCAATTCACCAGGGCTGGTAGCAGCAGGCGCAATTATACCACCCGGGCACATGCAAAAACTAAACACACCTTTGCCATTTACCTGCTGCACCGCACTATACGAGGCCGGTGGCAAATATTCATTGCGTACATCACAATGGTACTGTATTGAATCAATCACTTGCTGAGGATGTTCTATCCTTACGCCCAAAGCAAAAGGCTTTGCTTCCACCAATATTTTCTTCTCATCAAGCAAACGGAAAACATCTCTTGCAGAATGACCCGTAGCGAGTATGATAGCATCTGCTGAAAATGTTCCATTGGTTGATATCACACTTGTAATAAACCCATTGGATATTACCAGGTCGATCACTTTCGTGTCAAACAAAAACTGCCCTCCATGCTCAACAATAGTTTTGCGCATGGCGGTAATAATTTGCGGAAGTTTATTGGTACCAATGTGAGGGTGTGCATCGTATAAAATTTGCTCATTGGCACCAAACTGTACAAACAAATTTAAAACACGGTTAATGTTTCCGCGTTTATTACTTCGTGTGTATAGCTTTCCATCGCTGTAAGTGCCTGCACCGCCTTCGCCAAAGCAATAGTTGCTTTCCGGGTTTACAATGCCTTCTCTGTTTAAAATGGCCAAGTCTCTCCGCCTGGCACGCACATCCTTACCACGTTCCAAAATCACGGGTTGTATACCCTTTTCCAACAAATGCAGTGCGGCGAATAAGCCGGCAGGTCCCGCACCAATAACAATTACCTTTTTGGCAGCAGTGCTTACCTTTTTAAATTGAATGTTCTCCACTGTGCTCACGTAAAAAGGCTCGTTCTTATAAGCAAGAACGGAGAGATTTATCCATGCCTGTTTTCCACGGGCATCTATCGACCTTTTGAGAATGGTAAACCCGCTTACATCTTCTACCGCACAACTAAATACACCCGCTATATACGATGTTATAATTTGGTTGCTTGCCGCTTCGGAAGGCAACAATTTAAGAGTGATTTGTTTTTGCATGTTGTCAGGTGGTTATCCCAAAAAACATTGATTCAATAGCTTTAAAACGGCAGATCATCTACAATATCAGATGGAGGAATATCATTTAAATTAACATGGTCGCCCTGGTTGCTATCCTGTGCTAACTTCACGCTTTCCATTCTCCATGCGTCTAAGTTTGTAATATAGTTTGTCTTACCATCCTTTTCCCACTTACTTCCTTTCAGGTTAAACTGCACTTTCACTTCATCGCCAATAGTAAATTTATCGGGCATCGCTGTCTTATCCTGTACACATTGAAACTTCACATAGTTGGTAATAAGTCTGCCGTTTATATCTTCCGATTTCTCTACAACAAACTCCCGGGTTTTAAACGTTTCTGTGCGTTGCACCACATCAAACTTCGCAATTAACTTTCCTGTTATTTCGTACGACATGTATAAAAATTTTTAGAGGCAAAAGTATCATTAAAATAAACGAAGTGTGCCAGTTTCATCCATTGTCTCGTTTAATCAAAAACATTCTAAAGCTTGCTGGAAATTTTACCCCTAAAAAAAATAATGCATGGAAGAAAAGTTTTATAAAACACGCATGCCGGTAAAATATAAACACGATCAACAACACGATGTATTTGCTAATCAGGCATGTTACAGTGTGAGATTTTTTTTTGCCCTGAGCGAAGTAATTATGGTGCCTTTCAAAAAAAATTTCGTTATGGGTTCAACTGTATTTGGAAGGGTAAAATCAAGCTTATAAAAAATTTTTTTTTAAACAATAATGTTTGATATTCGCCGTCCTGCCAAATATTCTTTTACACATTGTGTTAGGAAGATAATTAGGAAAAACCGATCAGCGAACAACATAAACTTTACGTAAAAACTGTAGTAACCAATATGCCTAAAACTGCTGATATCGTTTGGAATAATTGTTTGAAAATTATTAAAGACATAGTAGAATGGCAACATTACAAAACCTGGTTCGAACCTATCCGATCTGTTGAACTAAAAGGTAATGTTCTGCTTATACAAGTACCCAGTCAGTTTTTTTACGAATACCTTGAAGAGCATTATGTAAACCTTCTTGCAAAAACCCTGAAACGTGAGATGGGCAAGGAAGCAAGGCTGGAATACAGGATTATGGTTGACAGCGGAACGAATAATAGCAAACCACTTACCATGGATGTTCCTGCAAACAATTTAAAGACTTACAGTAACAATGAAATGGATTTTCCACTGGTGATAAACAACCCGGTGAAGAACCCTTTTGTTATTCCCGGTCTTAAAAAAATGCAGATCGATCCGCAACTGAACCCTATCTATACTTTCGATTCATTTATAGAGGGTGATTGCAACAGGGTTGCACGCCGTGCCGGTAAAACCGTTGCTGAAAAACCCGGTGCGAACTCTTTCAATCCGCTGGTGGTGTATGGTGGCGTTGGCTTAGGTAAAACACACCTTGCGCAGGCAATAGGCAACGAGGTTAAACGCCTGCATGCTAACAAAGTTGTTTTGTATGTAAGCTCCGAAAAATTCATCAACCAATTCCAGGATCACAGCCGCAACAATGCCATTAACGACTTTATACATTTTTACCAGTTGATAGACGTTTTGATCATTGACGACGTTCAATTTTTTAATCGCGCCGAACGAAGCCAGGATGCTTTTTTCGCCATTTTCAATCACCTGCATCAATCCGGCAAACAGTTAGTATTATCCAGCGATAAGCCACCAAAAGATCTGGATGGTTTACAGGAAAGACTATTAAGCCGTTTCCGGTGGGGTTTAAGTGCCGACCTGCAAATGCCCGACTACGATACCCGCATTGAGATACTGGACCGCAAGATGAAAAATGACGGATTGGAAATGCCGAAGGAAGTGGTAAAATATGTATCGTATAACATCAACAGCAACATTCGCGAACTGGAGGGTGCGCTTATCTCTTTACTCGCGCAATCCTCTCTTAATAAAAGAGAGATAGACCTGGAACTTGCCAAGAAAGTATTGCGCAATTTTGTTAAGACAAGCAGTAAAGAAATCACCATAGAAACCATTCAAAAAATGGTGTGCGAATATTTTGACGTACCCTATGATAAGCTGTTACAAAAAACACGTAAACGCGAAATTGTTCAGGCGCGGCAGATAAGTATGTACCTCGCGAAAGCATTTACAAAAAATTCGCTTAAAACAATTGGCGAACACTTTGGCGGACGTGATCATACCACCGTAATCCATAGCTGCCAAACTGTAAAAGATCTAATGGATACAGATAGTTTATTTCGGGAGAATGTAATGGAGTTACAGCAAAAAGTTCAGCTTGCTGCCATGTAATGCCAACCTAAAAATTATTGTCCCAAACACTTCCGTGTTTGGGATTTTTTTTGGTCCAAACTTTTGGTTCTCCCCTCAAAATTGTTGCGACGCAGTTCGTTCATCATCATTCTATCCGGGAGCTTTTTACACCCGTTTTTAAATTCCAAGTATTTTAAATTCTATTTGGGATTTAAAACTAATTACACTTATTTTTGCCACCCCTTAAAAAAAGTAAGGGCATGGTTTGGTGAGGTGCCTGAGAGGCCGAAAGGAACGGTTTGCTAAACCGTCGTACGGGTTAAACTGTACCGAGGGTTCGAATCCCTCCCTCACCGCAGCAAGTGAGTTTGGGTTGAAGCTAAATATGTAAAATAAGTAACCACGTTCGGGGCGTAGCGTAGCCCGGTTATCGCGCCTGCTTTGGGAGCAGGAGGTCGCAAGTTCGAATCTTGCCGCCCCGACTAAAAGCCTTTCAGAAATGAGAGGCTTTTTTAATTATCGCGTCCGATGAAAATCGGGAAGGCGTCAGGCTAATTTTTCTTTCAATAGCGTCCAAGTCCCAGCGGGAATTAATATTGGTAGAAAAATAATCATCAAAAATCTTTTGCCGTGCCCTAGGTACGCAATACATTTAATCAATTATGTTGCGTACCTACGGCACTCTCTGCACCCAAACAATAACTTACTTTCTACCAATATTTTGTGCCTATGGCACTGCTCCCAAAAATCTTTAAAATGCTTACTCTATAACGGTTTCTTAGCTTTACGCCTATGCGATGAAAATCGGGAAGGTCGCAAGTTCAAATCTCACCACCTCGTCTAAAAGCCTCAACCTACCCCAGGACATTTACGTACCCTATGGCAGGAGACGCGATGTTATTTTACAGAGGGACACTTATACCTGTTGTTTCCAAGTTTATAACTAATACCCACCGATATTCCGTAATAGCTATCGCGGTTATTTTTTTCACTGGGATATTTAAAGCCATCAATATAATCGGAAGAAGTTAAACGCCACGTCGCCTGAGCATCAAATGCCAGCCGGGGAGAAAGTATATACTTGATTCCTATACCTACAGGCAGCACTGCCACTGCTTATGGAAGGGCATGCACTGTATCGGCACCAAGTGCAATTGATGTTGTGGATTTTGCATCAAAGTAATTTGTATTGTAATCGCTCCAATCTCGTTTCACCTTCAAAAATGCTATACCTGCCCCAGCAAAAACATATGGATTCAAACGCCTGTAATTAAATTCATTTCCCTCCCCAAAAGGGTTGAAGACAAGGGTGGCAGTTAATTCGGTTACGTTTGTAGCAAATTTAAGGCCACGGTATTGCCGCCATTCCGGCGATGCATACTTACTTTCATCAGCAATAACTTTTCCGAAAACTAAATTTCCGCGCAGCGTAAAATAAGAACTCACCGATTTGTCTGCATACAAACCAATTGCCGGTTTCAACGATTTTGTATAACCATAAAACCTGGGTGTTAATTCACCCTGGTAAACAAGTGTGCCCACGTTTATACCCACTTCGTAACCCGATTGTTGGAATTGAGCCGTTGCGTTGTTGAGTATGGCAAACAAAAAAACCTGTGCAGCTATTAAGCCTTTGGTGGCGGAACTCATAAATCGTACAATTTAAATGTGATGTAAGAATGTTGAATAGAGTTCTACCAGTTAGCGCGGTTTGGGTGAGGTTTATTAATAAGCGCTATATGCCTGTACTTTATTACTAAAACAAATGTGAAATATTAACGGGCAACTATACGGGTACCCGCGTGCAATAAAAAGGCAATTGTATTTTTTCTACTTAGCTAATGCTGGTTGATATAAATCGCTGAACTTGCCATACTAAGAATAAAAACATGAATGACTACAAAAAATATTACATACTGCCCGCTGCCCCGGCGGAGGTTTACCTGGCGCTTACCAAACCCGAAACAATAAGATTGTGGACGGGTGAAGTAGCGGAAATGTCAACCGAACCAGGCTCCGAATTTTCGCTTTGGGATGGAAGCATAGAAGGAAAGAACCTGGAATTTGAAGAAGGGAAAAAAATTGTACAACAGTGGTATTTTGGCGACCAGGAGGAAGCTTCTATTGTTACAATAAAATTACATGTACACAAACAGGGAACCTCCGTAGAACTGCGGCATACCAATATACCCGACGAAGCCTACGATGATATTTCGGAAGGATGGGATAACAGTTACTTTGGTTCGCTTTTAGAGTTTTACGAGTAGTAGACAATAAACCACGGACCATAGACGATGTGCAAGGGAATACAAACGATGGACCATTTATTCTATATGGTTTACCATTGATTTTGATGATTGACGATAATTATTTCTTACCTGTATCCTGGTCTGTGGGCTGTTGTCTATGGTCCGTCGTCTATCGTCTGTGGTCCACTCTTCTTTCGCAGGCAGTCACAAACCCTTAATTTTGATTCAAACAATTATCCATGGCTGTTGACAATGGCATCTTTCTTAAAAACCTTTGGTATGTTGCTTTTTACGGCGGCGATCTTAAGAAAGGGAAACTGGTACCCAAAGAAATTTTGGGTGAAAAAATTGTTTTTGGCAGAAGCAATTCAGGTGAGGTGTTCGCACTAAAAGATAATTGCCCACACCGGGGCGTGCCCTTATCGTGCGGTTGGTTTGATGGTGAAAGGATACAGTGCTGTTACCACGGATGGGAATTTGATACAAAAGGTATTTGCCAAAATATACCAGCACTGGCACCCGATACCAACATTCAGGTTAGCAAAATAAAAGCGCCCAACTACCCCTGCCGCGAGGTAAATGGTGTAGTATGGATTTATATGCCCGATAAAAAATTGAGTGAGCAAACACCCCTAAATCCGATGCCGGATTTGTTGTTAAATGCCGGGCTCAATTTTAAACATGTGGACCGCGTGGTATTGCCCTGCAATATCGATCATTCGGTTATTGGCTTGATAGACCCGGCGCATGTAACCTTTGTTCACCAATCGTGGTTCTGGCGTTCAAAAAAATCGCTGCGGATAAAAGAGAAACATTTTGAGCCTGATGGAATGGGATTTAAAATGACCCGCCATAAACCATCATCCAACTCCAAAGGGTACAAAGTTTTAAAAGGTGGCACTTCCACAGAGATCACTTTTGAAATACCGGGCCTTCGGAAAGAACACATACAGATCGGCGATAAAAACGAGATCATCTCCATTACTACCCTAACGCCACTTAATAATAATGAGACAGAACTCAACCAGTTTTTTTATACAACATTGAGTGTTGCTAACATGCTTTGGCTGCCATTGCGCAAATTGGGGAGGGTTTTTATTGGGCAGGACTTAGGCATATTCAGAAAACTGAAAAAAGGACTGGAAAATAATCCGAACCTTTTGTTAGTGGGCGAACCCGATGCACAAGCCCGCTGGTATTACGAATTGAAAAAGCAATGGGTAAAGTCGCAGGAAGAAAACACGCCATTCGATAACAGCTTAAAAACGCAAACCCTTCATTGGGTAACGTAGGCATGATTCATGCATTTCTACAGCAATCATTTGCAGTAAACATTCGTGTATGAGTATTAGCCTCGACTTCTCTCCCATCAATCGTTATTTCGATCATATTTATGTAGTAACACTTGAACGTGCAACCGAACGGCAGCAGCGCATTGCCGATGTATTAGATGGATTGAACTATGAATTTTTTTATGGTGCCGATAAAAAGAATTTTACCATTGATGAATTAATAGAATCCGGCGTTTATGATGAAGAAAAAGCGATGAGCCTGCACCGGTACAACAAGTCCATGAACACCGGGCAAATTGGTTGCAGTTGGAGCCACCGGCTGGTGTATGAAGATGTGATAAAGAACGGGTATAAAAAAGTGCTGATACTGGAAGATGACGTGGTTCCTCAAAAGGAAGGTGTTGAGTTGGTTGCGCAGGTAATGAAGGAATTACCAGGCAATTGGGAACTTGTTTATTTCGACTACCAGAAAAACCTGCATCGAAATTTTACTACATGGCTAAAACTGCTGATCTATCATCTAAAGAAAATTTTTGGACGGTTGAAATGGAGCCACAAAACCATCGACAATCTCTATACAAAAAAATATAGTGAACATTTACGCTGCGCAGGCTTTCACGATTTTACAAGTGCTTATGCTATTACTGATGTTGCCGCAAAAACGCTTATCAAACTACAAACACCACTTGCCTTTGTAGCCGATAATTTATTAGCGCATGCGTGTACCAATAAACTGGTGAATGGTTTTGTATCTATGCCAAAAGTATTTGTACAAGCCAGCCAGTCGGAAGACAAAAAATACCGGATGAGCTATGTAGAGGAATAGTACTACAGGTTTCATCGCTGTTCATCTACTTATGCTTTCCTTTACCGTTTACTTACTATAATGTTATTGTTTAGCAGGGCTTTGGTTTGGAATTTGTGCTGCAACTGCGTTTCGCTATTTTTACAAAAATCAACTTCCAGCATCTGAAGAAAGCTTTAAAAATAACAGGCAGGATATTATTAAGCATTCTTGCATTGCTGTTGCTTGCCTGGCTACTCATACAAACGGAGCTGGTGCAAAACTGGATGATAATAAAGGTTACAAAACGGTTGTCAACCGATTTGCAAACAGAAGTTAAGATAGGGCATGTGAGCTTTGCACTTTTCAACCGTATGAACCTGGAAGGTACTTTAGTAAAAGACCGGAATAAGGACACCCTATTGTATGCCGATCAGCTAAAAGTTCGTTTAACCGATTGGTTCTTTTTCCAGGATACGGTTGTACTGAAATTTGTTGGTTTGCAGGATGCGCAAATACACTTAACGCGTAAGGATACCAGCTGGAACTACCAATTCCTCATAGATTACTTCTCTTCGTCTACACCCAAGAAAACAAAAACAAAAAGCAAACTTAAGTTCGACCTGAAAGTAGTCGACTTGAAGAATATATCGCTCATACAAAGCGATGAATGGATAGGCAAGCGAATGGAAATTAAACTCGGTAGTTTGCAACTGGATGCAAACAATTTCGACATGGATGAAAGCATCATTCATATCAACCAACTTGATTTGGACAAGCCGTTTTTCTCAGTATTAAATTTTGAGGGAAAGCGACCTGATAATTTAAAAATAAAAGGAACTATCAAGGACACCGGCTATTATTTCAACCCGGGAAACATCCAACTTACCGTTGGAAAAATCAACATAAAAAACGGCACTTTTTATAATGAAAAGCGAACAGACCGTGAACCCTATCCCTACTTTGACGGGCTTCATCTCCGCTTTCAAAAAATCAACGGTACACTTAGCAACATTTCGTTTATCGCCGACACAATTAAAGCGAGAGTTGATTTGGCTGGGAAAGAAAGAAGTGGTTTCGACATAAGAAAGTTACGTACCAACTTCCGGCTTACTCCGGAGATCATGGAGTTTTCAAACCTGGACCTGGTAACACCGGAAAGCCATTTGCAGAATTACTACGCCATGTCGTTTACCGACTTTAACTCCGACTTTGCCAACTATGTAAGTAAGGTTAAAATGCATGCCCGGTTTTCTAATACTGAAATAGACAGTGATGACCTTGCCTATTTTGTTCCCGCAGCAAAAACCTGGAAAAAACGCATTATTGTTTCGGGCAATGCCAATGGAACTGTAGGCGATTTGGATGTACAAAAACTATTTATCAATGCGGGTAACAATACAACGCTAAGCGGCAACCTGGTAATGAAAGGATTGCCAGATATTAATACCACACAAATACGTTTTACCAACGGAAGTTTGCGAACCACCTACAACGACGTGGTATTGTTTGCCCCTGCCGTAGCCAAGGTTACTACCCCATCGCTACCCAGCCTCGGCACAGTATTATTTAAGGGAGACTTTAATGGGACGTTGCGCAAGTTTGCCACTGCAGGTACCTTTAGCACTAACCTCGGTGGCTTTAGCACCAACCTGAATATGGAGTTGCCTTTAAAACGACCAGCCATTTACAGTGGTCGTTTGGTTACAAAACAATTTAACCTCGGAAAATTTTTACAGTCGCCAGATTTGGGACGGGTTAGTTTTGACGGTACGGTGAAGGGTGAAGGTTTAAGTGTAAATACGCTCAAAACTAATTTGAAGGGAAATATTCAGCAACTCGAGTTTAAGGAATACAATTATAAAAACATAGCTGTTGAAGGAATTTTTCAGCGCAAGCAGTTTGATGGAACAGTGAAGGTGGACGACGAGAACCTGGACGTAACAACTACGGTAAAGATAGACCTGAGAAATGCGATCCCAAAGTTTAACGTGTTGGGTGACCTTGTAAAAACCAATCTTAAAAACCTCAACCTGTCAGCAAAACGATTTGAGTTGAGTGGTTTGTTCGACCTTGATTTTAGTGGAAGAAACATTGACGAGTTCCTTGGCTCCGCCAAAATTTTCAACGCTGCCTTTTTGCACGATAGCACCCGGCTGAATTTTGATTCGCTAAGCCTGCAATCGCGTTTTGCCGGTGGCAGGCGCTTGCTGAGTGTTAGCAGCAACGAGTTTGATGCAAATGTAGAGGGTGAATACAACATCCTTGATCTTCCCAACAGCTTCCAGTTATTTCTTCACAAATATTACCCGGCCTATATAAAGGAACCAAGCAGCACGCCAAAAGATCAGCGTTTTACATTTTTGGTAAACACGCGCAACGTTGAGGGTTACAGCTACCTGCTTGATAAAGGCTTGGCTGGCTTCAGCAACAGTCAAATATCAGGAAACATCAATACCATAGATACTATTTTTACCTTGAATGCAGATGTACCGGAGTTTAATTACAAACAATACAAATTCACTAATACAAAATTTAAAGGCAAGGGCAACCTCAATAACCTGCAGCTAACCGGTGATATTGATAACATCAGCGTAGGCGATAGCGCCTCATTTCCTAACACCCACATCAGTATTCTGTCGCAAACCAACCGCTCCGATGTAAGCATTCAAACAAAAGCCACCACTACACTGAACGAACTCAACCTGAATGCATCGGTATTGACATTAAGAGATGGCGTAACCATCAACATTAAGCCATCGGATTTTGTTATAAACGATAAGCGATGGGTACTTGAGAAGGAAGGTGAAATTGTGATCCGAAAGAATTTTGTTTCGGCAGATAAAGTGCGCTTTACGCAGGGCGATCAGGAGATCGCTATTGAAACAAACTACGATGAGGATTTCAACAAAAGCAACCTGGTGGTTAAACTGCGAAACCTCATCCTGGGCGACTTTGCTCCGTTTATAACCAAAAGCCCGAGGCTGGAGGGATTGGTGGGTGGCGAGATTGTATTGAAAGATTTTTTCGGCAAGTTCCAGGTGGATGCGAATATAAAGGCTGAACAGTTTCGGTTCGATGATGATTCGATAGGCGTTGTTACGATAACCGGCGGCTATAACAGCGCCAACGGAAAGATCAGCTATAACCTTAGCTCGTTAAATGAACTATCCAATCTCTCTGCCGAAGGCTCCTACGATCTGAATGATTCTACCGGGGCACCCCTGGCAACAAAAGTAAAACTGAACCGAACAAAAATTGATTACCTCAATCGTTTCCTTGGTACGGTATTCAGCGATGTTGAAGGATTTGCTACGGGTGAACTGCAAATAAATGGCAACCCAAACCGACCGCAATTATTAGGCAGGGTTGGCATTTCAAAGGGGTCGTTGCTGGTTAAGTTTACGCAGGTAAAGTATACGATAGATACTGCGGTATTTGTATTTAATGAAAACAATATCGACTTCGGCCAGTTTAGCATAAAGGATAAGTTTGGCAATGTTGGCAGTGTGCGGGGCAGGCTTTACCAAACCGGTTTCAGAAATATGCGATACGATTTTGACATCAGCACCAATCGCATGTTGCTCATCGATACCAAGTCGAACGATAACAAACAATTTTATGGAACTGCCATTGGTAATGCCGCGGTAACGTTGAAAGGTCCGCAGGAAAACATGCGCATGACCATTAATGCGGAACCAACCGACAGTTCGCACATATACATCCCCACCAGTGTAAGCAAGGAAAGCGGAGAGGCCGATTTTATTGTGTTTAAACAGTATGGTACCGAAATGAAGGATATGAGCATAAGCGGCGCAACCAACCTGGTTGTTGATCTCGAACTTACAGCGAACCCCCTTGCAAAAATTGATGTTATTCTCGATGAGATCACCGGGGATATTATTAAGGCGAAAGGTAACGGTAGATTAAAAATACACGCAGGCACCACTGAAAACTTAACCATCAATGGCCGCTACGAAATACAATCCGGAACCTATGATTTCAACTTTCAATCGTTTATTAAGAAACCCTTCATTTTAAAAGAAGATGCAGGCAGTTATATTGAATGGAATGGCGACCCGTTCAATGCTAAAATTCAGATTGAAGCCATGTACATTGCTAAGAACATCCGGCTAAGCGACCTGGTAGGAAATCAAAACCAAAGTAGTACGGTGCAGAGCTATAAAGACGATGTATACGTTTATGCAACCCTGAGCGACAACCTGAAAAAACCTACTATAAAATTCAGGCTCGATTTTCCAACAGGCTCCGGTATTAAAAGTGATGACACGTTTGTAAAGTTTTTAAACAAGCTTGAATCCGACGACAATGAAATGTTGAAACAGGTGACTTACCTGATCGTTTTTGGTGGCTTTGCGCCTTACGGTGAAGGAAGGAATATAGGCGCCAATTTTACTACACTTGGCTTCAATACTATTTCGGAAATGATTGCCAAGCAGGTGAACAACCTTGTATCCAACCTACTTTACAAAATAACCGGCGATCGAAGCCTGCAGTTTGATGTAAGCACTTCTTTGTATAACAGCCAGAGTTTATTCAGCGGCAATGTTACCGCTACCAACAACATTGACCGGCAGCAGGTAAATTTTAAACTCGGCAAAACTTTGCTGGATAATAAAGTGATTATAACAGTTGGCGGCGACCTTGATTTCAAACTTGGAAGCAACAGCGCTTCTTCACAACAACTCGGCGCGCTTCAGTTTTTGCCCGACATTACCATTGAAATCATTCTTTCGAAAAGCCGGAAAGTAAGAGCAATTATCTTTAGCCGCAATAACCTCGATATAACGGAAGGCAACGTTGGTCGCCGAAACCGGCAGGGTGCCAGTATATCGTACCGCAAAGATTTTGAACAATTTTTTGGTAACAAAACCAAAGAAGTTGCAGCACAGGCAGTGGATTCTTCTGTTATTTTTAAGTGAGGATTTTGAGAGTGATTGAGTACTTATCAGTTTCTCAAAGTGTCACTTATATATTACCCGTGTTGGAACACATTTACAATTAAGGTGCTTCCTTCTAATAAATTTCAATTTGCAATAAATCACTTCCCACTAAGTTTACTTTATAGCAGGTCATTCAATATTTCGTGCCCCAGCTTATCCCTTTTTGTCTGTAAATATTTTTCGTTGTGTGGGTTTGACTTCACTTCTATCGGAACAATATCCACTATCTCTAAGCCATAGCCTTTTAGGCCCGCCCTCTTCTTGGGGTTATTGCTCATCAGTTTCAATTTGGTTACCGACAG
>JANPIA010000482.1:0-3291 GCA_031424735.1 Segetibacter sp. | reverse complement strand
CGCGACCTGTCCCTACATACGCGACCTGTCCGCACATGCCCGACCTGTCCCTACACAACGACCAGTTCATAAAAATCTTCCGGCACAAGGTACTTTTCGGCAAGTTGCTGTATCTCTTCGGCCGTAATGGTTTTAATGGTGTTTACCGAAGTATAAAAGTAATCCTGGGTTAGCCCGTTGATGATGTAGTTCTTCCATCGTGCTATCATATGAAAAGGTCCATCCAGGTCGCCGAGGATAGTGCCCATCATATAATTTCTCACCAGCATCAGTTCATCTTCTTCAACCAGTTCTTCGCGCAGCTCCTGCATTTCGTTGTACACTTCTTTAATGGTGGCTTCACATACATCCCTGCCTGCTTCGGTGCTTACCATCCATGCAGACTGTTGCTGGTGGCTTTGAAAATAACTGTGAATTCCATAGGTGTACCCTTTGTCTTCCCGTATGTTACCCATTAACCGAGAGCCGAAAAAGCCGCCAAAAATATTGTTTAACACCTGCACTTTTATAAAATCGGGGTGGTGCCGGTTAGGGAAGTGCCTCGCAATTCGTATAGCGCCCTGCACACCATCTTCATCGTTTATTACACGATGCTTTTTTTGCGTTGCGGAAATGACAGGGTGCTTTACTTCGGGTAGGATGGTACGGTTTAAAGGCAAGGTTCCGAATACGTTATTTAGTTGCTGCTGCATATCAGCCGTTAATTTGCCCGCAACAAAAACAATGCATTTTCCATTGCGGTAAAAGGTGTTGAAAAACTCAACCAGCTGCTCCCGTTGTAACAAATCAAAATCGAGCGCCGAAGTATATTTACCATAAGGGTGCTGTATACCATACAGGTACTCATCAATAAACCGGTTGGCTACAAAGTCGCATTTTTTCAGGTTGACCTCCAGCTTCTGTTTCTGATTTTGCTTGTAAATAGCCAATTCGTCTTCAGCAAATACTGCATCGGAGATGATCTCACCCACTACAGGTAAAATTTCCTTGAGGTGCTTGTTCAGGCAATGCAGGGTTACCGAAGCTGTTTCGTTGGAACAGGTACGGTTAAGGTGAGCGCCGTAATAATCGAAGTGTTCATTTATTTGGAAAGCAGTTTTTTTGCTTGTACCATTTTTCAATAATAAGTTGGTAGTAGCGGCAACGATATTTTTATCCTCGTACCAGTTGCCTGCATAAAAAACGAGTTCTACCAGGGTTACTTCCTGGGCGCCGGCGTTAACGCTGTACACGGGAACGCCATTGTCTAAAGTATAATGATCGTAAGGCTTTAGTTGAAGGTTAAGCTCTACGGGTTCTTTTATTTGGGGAGATTGCAATCGATTTACCATGGGATGCCAGACTATATATTTTCGTCAAATAAGTGCTTGAAAGTATCATTGTTAAATAACAATCTCGAAGAATGATGGACACTGATTATAAATATTTTTTGTTCTTCTAACCGGTAAATAATTCTATATTTCTGATAAAGAATTTCCCGGTATTTATATGTAAAAAGTTCCGGGACAATTTTACCGATCTCCGGGTATTTTTCTAATTTAACGGTTGCTGCGAATATTTTTTTACAAATTTTTCTGCGTAAAAAGAAGAGTCGAGTGCTATGTATTCAGCAATATCGTTGAGGTCCTGCAAGGACGTTTCTGTCCAAATTATTTTAGCCATTTAGACAATTTTCCTTCCGCCTCTTCTGATGAATAGGTTCGACCTTCAGCAATATCTTTCTCGCCTTTTTCAATCTTCTCTAGAATTACAATTCGTTCAAGAAGAATATCGATATCCTCAAATTTGTCTTCGGGCATAGCTTTAATAGATTCCAATAATTTCTCTTTTGTTAACATAAATCATTTTATATAAAGTTACCAATTAGTTATTACTGTAATAAAGCAGCGTGTTGCTGTTGGCCTCGTCAAAAATTTCAATGCATCCCTGTTGTATATCTGCTACCGTAACTTCGTGGTATCTATCCAATTCTGTATTCATCATACTGGCGTCGCCAAGTAACTCGTAAAACGCCAGGCTGTTTGCACGGTTCATGATCGTCATATCTTCAAAGGCTATCAGGCTTTCTGTTTTGTTTTTTACTTTTTCCAGCTCCTTTTCATCAACTGGTTGTTTCTTCATCTTCGCCAGTTCCAACTCAACTGCGGCTTCTGCATCTTCCATTTTTACTCCTTTTACCAGCTTGCCTTCAATTGCCAGCAATCCATTTTCAACGCTTCCGTAATGGTAACAGTCAATGTTACTGAACAACTGCTTTTCCTTTACCAGCGCCTGGTACAACCTGGATGAACCTCCACCGCTTAAAATATCGCCGATCAGGTCGGCAACATAATACCCTTTCTCCAGCCTCGAAGCCATATGCCAGGCTTTGTAAAATGCATCCAGCGGAACATCTGCTTTTACCGTTATTCTTCTCGCTTCTTTTTGAACCGGCTCTTTCGGAAGGTTGCGCTCATATTTTTCGCCTGTTTCAATTCCGCCAAACCATTTTTCAGCAAGTTGTTTTACCTCGCTCAACTGTACTTTACCGGCAACAACCAGTATTGCATTTAACGGGCGATAATGTTTAAAAAAGAAATTCTTCACATCGTTGAGCTTTGCGTTTTCTACATGGCTAAGTTCTTTGCCAATCGTCATCCAGCGGTAAGGGTGTTTGGTATAGGCAAGTTCCCGAAGCTTAAACCATGCATCGCCATACGGTTTATTTATGTAGTGCTCCTTAAACTCTTCACACACCACCTTGCGCTGTGTCTCTAAACTTTTTTCATCAAACGCAAGACTTAACATACGGTCACTTTCCAGCCAGAAAGCAGTTTCTAAATTCTCCGCCGGTAGGGTTATATAGTAGTTGGTAAGATCGTTGGTAGTGTACGCATTGTTATCGCCACCGGCACGCTGCAGGGGATCGTCGTACTCAGGTATATTAATGCTGCCGCCAAACATCAGGTGTTCAAACAGGTGGGCAAAGCCGGTTTGCTCCGGGTTCTCATCCCTTGCGCCTACATCGTACATCACGTTTACCACCGCCATAGGTGTACTGTGATCTTCATGAACTATTACGCGTAAACCGTTATCCAAAACAAACCTGTTGTACTGTATCATATTTTAAAAATAGCGAGGTGCAAAATATACCATTTGGCTATTATGCTTTCTTAATTTTTGGCAAAGCCGGCTGTTAAAAGCGGTTATTTTACAACGCAATGCTTAAGGGAAGTATGGGGAGAGGGCTAAACAAAAAATATTATTTCTGAAGCACCATCACTCCATCTAAAACAAATGAACCGCCGAATG
>JANPIA010000481.1:0-13874 GCA_031424735.1 Segetibacter sp. | reverse complement strand
GGTGGGCGTTGCTGTCACAAAAAAGGATATTCTCGATGTTTCGTACAGCGTTGATGCAATGCAAAAGATGGATGTTTATTTGCCTGCGAACCGCACCACCACATCAACCAAAACCATTTTTTTTATACATGGAGGAAGCTGGAGCGGTGGCGATAAAACGGATTTCAATGAAGCCATTACGGCCATACGCGATCAGCTTGCTGACTATGCCATCTTCAACATCAACTACAGGCTGGCCACGGCTACTACCCCGCATCCTGCGCAAATGAACGATATTCAAACAGCCTTAAATTTCATCAAAACAAAATCATCGGAATATATATTTAACCCCGATAAAATTGTATTGATAGGTGCCAGTGCAGGCGCTCACCTTGCATTGTTGCAAGCTTATAAAAATAACAGCGATGCACGCATAAAAGCCGTAGTAGACCTGTTTGGTCCTGCCGACCTTGCAACGCTGTACACCAACCACCCGATACCGGTGTTATCGCAGCCGGTGCTGGTAAATTTTTTAGGGACAACGCCTGCTGCTAATGCAACGGTTTACCAACAGGCAAGCCCTATTAATTTTGTAACTGCACAGTCGGTACCAACGCAAATATTTCATGGCACTGCAGACCCGATAGTTCCCATTGTTCAGTCCACAACTTTACAGGCGAAACTTCAATCGGTAAATGTAAAAGTGGAGATGACTACCTATATTGGTGAATCGCATGGTTGGGTGGGTGCCAACCTTACAGATACTTACAACAAAGCCATTGCCTTTATAAAGCAAAACGTACAGTAATGCAGAACCTTGTTTGGAAGTGCAAACCATTTGCAGAGCTAAGCAGTCATGAATTGTATGCCATCATTCGTTTACGAAACGAAGTGTTTGTAGTGGAGCAAAATTGCGTTTTTCAGGATGCAGATAATAAGGACCAACAGTGTTTTCACCTGGTGGGTTGGGGCGATAACCAACTGGTTGCTTATTCACGCCTGGTACCTAAAGGTGTGGCATATCCATATATTTCAATTGGTAGGGTGGTTACTTCCCCGGCTGGCAGGGCGCAAGGTGCAGGCAAAGCATTGATGCTTCAATCAATTGATTATTGTAACCAGCTATTTGGGGAGCAGCCCATAAAAATTGGTGCCCAGCTTTATCTGAAAAAATTCTACGAAAGTTTTGGCTTTAAACAAACCGGCGATGTTTATGATGAGGATGGCATTGATCATATTGAGATGATGAGGGACTAATCTTCGCATGTTAGAGGCGCCAACTATTCTCCGTATTCCTGCATTGAAAAAACAGAGAACACGGAGATAGATGATTGAAACGCAAGTGTAAACGGTTACGAAACTCTATTGCACTTTCTTACTAAAATCCAGCGGCACATTTACTTTCAAACTAAAATTTCTGCCCATATTGTACACACCCATACGTTGCGTAACATTATTGACCGCAGCATATTTTAGCCTGCTTAAATGGCTTTGGTAGGCTACATTGCCAATGTTACCCGCTGTAAAATAAATATTGAATACCGGTTTTGTTTTACCCATAATTTGTCCGCCCACGCCAGCGTTCACCAGGGTATAACCCATCGTTTTTGTTTCAGTATTAAAGCCGGTGAACGGATGGTTTTGAGTAAAGGTGTTCTCGAGTTCTGCCTTGATATAAAAGTTGCGCAATGAAGTTCCTTTTTTCAGCAAGTCAACTTTTAATTCATTTATCAACCGTGGTGCGGGTATAAATGGAAGGTTGTTGCTTCCATCCTGGGTTTTGCTCAGCCTGCCTCTTACATACGAAAAAGTATTTTCAATATGCAGCCAGTCAAGCGGGTGTGGATGAATATTCAAATTAAATTCTGCGCCATATAGTTTTGCATTGTTCTGGCTGTAGCGAAATGCGAAGTATTGCTGCAACCCATCATCGATAATGGAATCGCCCCCGGCTTTGGCTTCCAGTTTTCTATAGTAAATAAAGTTGCTAATTGAATTATAAAAAACATTCGCCGCAAGCGATACATGCTCCGTACCTATATCCAGCCCGCCATCTATTTGAAAGCTGGTTTCCGACTTCAGGTTTTGACTTCCATATTCAAAACGGTTGGTGCCCTCGTGTGCGCCATTGCTGGCAAGTTCCGGAATGCCGGGAGCACGAAAGCCCCTTGCCACATTTAGTTTTAGGGTGATGGTTTTACTTGCCTCAAAACTCAACCCCGCACTACCCGATACATTTGAAAAGTTCCGGTTGAAACCGGCAAACTTTATAGTACCAGCATCCGTAAACGTTTTTGATTGCAGCGACCGGTTATCGAAACGAATGCCACCACTAACAGTAAGGTTTTTAAAACGCTTCTGCTCAAACAGGAATACACCAACGTCAAATAATGTGTACTCGGGTATCAGAACTTCCGCTCCTTTATTAGTATTGGTTTGGCTTAGGCCGTTTACGCCCAAAGTGGTGCGCCATTTATTTTTTTCTGCCCAGTGATACTGCAGGTTATAGTTTACGGTGTTAAGGTCGAAATAAAGGTTGTTGTTTGCCGGGTTTGTAAGGTCAGCAAACTCCTGCCGCTGGTTTCGTTGATAACCGAGGGTAAGTGTTAGCCGGTCCCCGCCAAAATTAAAACTGTTATCAGCCGCAAATTTAAAGTGCCGTATTCTTTGCCGGGGTAAGTAAGGATCAGGTGATTTAAAATCTTTTTCAGCAGCCAGTCTTTCCACCAAACTTCCATTAAAGTTGACCATTTTTATAAACCTTCCGGTGGCACTATCCCGGTCGCCTTCCACCAGGCCCACATACTGGTTAAACTTACTAAGGTAAAAATGAAGAAAGCCCCAATGCTTGTTCAGTCCTGCATAACCGCCAAAGTTGTGTTCATTAAATTTTGAATTGAATACATAACCATCCAACTTATTCCTGTAATCTGCCGCCGCTTTGTACGAGCCATATGCGCCCCATATAAATCCTTTGTTATTTCCCCCGATGTCTGCGTGCAGTCCGCGTTGCCTGTTGTTTGTTTGGTAGGCTCCAAACAAGTTGCCTTTTATAGTTCCTTCCGATACCGGGATGATGGATATGAAGTTAACCACACCGGCCAGGGCATCGCTGCCATACATCAGCGAAGCAGGACCTTTCAAAATCTCCGCCTTGCTTACATTGTATTCATCAATTTCAATTCCATGTTCATCGCCCCATTGCTGTCCTTCCTGGCGAATTCCATCGTTCACCACAACTACCCGATTGTAACCCAACCCCCTTATAAAGGGTTTTGAAATAGCGGGGCCAGTTGCTACCTGCGATACGCCCGGGCTTTTGGCTAAAGCATCCACCAGGTTGGTTGACGAGCCTCTTAAAAAATCTTCTTTCCTTACAATGCTTACCGGAATAGGTGTTTTGCGGATACTGGTTGCCGCAGAAACGCCGGTAACCGTCACCGCTTCCTTTTCAACAAACGATGGGTTTAAGGAATAGTCTTTTTGAACATCGCCGCGCAGCAAAATGGTTTCTAACACGGACGAATAGCCAAGAAAGGAAACTTCCACCAGGTAACTTCCTTCCGGGATATTTTTAATACTAAAATTTCCCTGGTTGTTACTGCTGGCGCCTATGCGCAGATCCGGAAAATAGATGGACGCTCCGGCAAGCGTTTCCCCCGTTTTCAAATCCAACACCTTCCCAGAAAAATTTATTTTGAAAATCCTTTTTTGCGTTTGCCGTGGTGCAAGTGTATCCTGCGCCCAACTGGTATGTATGGTTGTTATAAAGAAAATGAATGGAACAAAATATCCAATAGCTTTTTTCATCTTTTGAAACAATAGAAATTAAAAAATTAGCGGTTGTAACTATAAGATTACGCCACCATGAGGAGGTACTATTTTAGACCTGTATTGATGGCGGTCCGCGAAGACTTAGAGAACACCGTTTATTTAATAAAACATAACTAAACGGGCGGGGAGTAAAAGCAGGATATAAGCGTATGAGCGCCGATAAAGCAAAATTGTGTTGAATGTAAAACGCCGACTCTGCAACCAGGTTATCACACTTGCAATTTAAACTTGCCGTGCCAATATGGTTATCGTGAACATTACAAAGTGAGCGTTCACTGGTATCCTTGTGTAACGCCACCAGGTCGTGCAAGGTTTTTTTAGGCGTAACTGCACAGGCAAAAACCAATAGCAACAACGCCGCAATAATTTTTTTTATGGTAGATGTAAACTTCAAAGTGAAGGTGCAAAACTAACTAAAACCATTTGGTAAACGCACGTGGTGAAACAGCAGGCCAAGGAAATAAAAAACCCCTCAATTTTTTGAGGGGTTGAATATTTTAAAAACCTGCTTTGTCATCTTATCTAACTTTCAACATTGCCCGCACTTGCTGGTCACTCAGGTTTTGCAGCCTCGCATAATACACCCCGGATGGCAATGCACCACTATCAAATGTAACGGTATAGGTTCCCGCAACATAATCACGATCTACCAGGTTTTTGATCACCCTGCCCATTGCATCTATAACCTGTACCAGCGTATGCCCGCCATTTGTTTTAAATGTAAGGATGGTTTTTGATTGGAAAGGATTGGGGTAGTTTGATATCAAGCTGTTGCCTGAAGTGTTTGGCGTAATAGCATTGCACGCAGCCGTATTAACCAACGGCAATGTTTGAAAATTCTTTAGCATGATGGTTTGCAAATCGCTGTTGCGAACGCATAGCCAGTTCTCCAGCAGCGTAGCATACACACTGCGGAAATCGTACTGGTAGGGTATGTTATCGTTTACACTTGCATTTACCGGCAGTGCAGGTGAATTACCCACTACACCACCCGTTACCTGTTTACCAAAAACAAATACCGGGGCCGCCGCACCATGGTCGGTACCGGTAGAGGCATTGCTTTTAATGCGTCGTCCAAATTCAGAAAACGTCATGCCGATCACTCTATCTTCTACACCCAGGTATTTTAGGTCGTCCTGGAAAGCTTTAATAGCGTCGCTTACCCGCTGTAGTAAAGTGGCATGTGTGCCTGTTGCAGTATCTGTTGAATTTACCTGTACAGCGTGTGTATCGAAACCACCAAAACTTACCATATAAACCCGCGTGCGTAATCCGCCTTTTATCAATCGCGAAACGATCTTTAACTGGTCGGCTAAGGTATTGCCTGTAGGGTAAGTAACCTGTTGCGTAACCTTTGCTGCGGCATCTTTTACCACTGCTGCATACTGCTGCGTTTGCTGGGCAACCTGGCGTACAAACGTAAGCTCCTTGCCGGCTGGTGTTGGCGGGGCAGGATCCTGCACCCCGTTCAACAAGTTGTAAAAATTTGTAGGATTACTAATACTCATACCCATACTAACCGCAGGACCTTGCAGGGTAAGTGATGTTACAGACCCAATCTGTATTGCCAGCGGGTCCATCATGGTAGAGTTTGGATAACCATTGGGGAAATTAGGGTATTCATAATTCAGATACCTGCCTGCCCAACCTGAGTTGATCACTGTATTGCTGTCAGAGGCGGTCATCCAAATATCTGTAGCCCTAAAGTGGGAAAAGTTGGGTGTGGGATATCCAACCGCATTTATTACGGCTGCCTTTCCATCGTTAAACAAATCCCGTAAGCCCGTCATTGCCGGGTGCAACCCCACTTTATTACTGCCTGCAATGGTTAATATTTTGTTTTGAGGGATGGCAATGTTTGTTCGTGCATTGTAATAGTTGTTGTAAATATCAATAGGTATTACCATGTTCAAACCATCGTTGCCACCGTTTAGTTGTATGAGCACCAGTACATGGTCGGTATCGGTTGTTGGCATCATGAGCGACTGTACCAATGGAGAATTCTCCGCAAATGCAGTTACTGAAAACCCACTGAATAAACCTGGTAATACAACGCTGGATGGGATTGTTGTGCGTAAAAAATCTCTGCGTTTCATTGTAGTTTTTTTTAAGCCAGTTGGTATTCGGCCAGGTTCATAAAATATTTATACAGGTCGCGTAAGCGGTTGCGAACAGTGGTGGTATTGGCTGTGTCCGCAGGATTGTTTAAAAAGCCTGTCCATGCATTTGTCCAGTAATAATCCTGCGATTGACCTCCCAATAGAATATCTGTTTTCAACTGGTTTTTACTGGCAGTCGATAATTTTATCCTGAATAATAAAGCAAGGGAGTCATCTATGAGTTTATTGGGATCGCCGGGGTCGGGTAACATTGCGGCGAAAGCAGGTCCATCCAAAACAATTTTTTTCGCGTTCGCCGTATAACCGTTTACAGCCAGGGTATCGGTAAATTGGTTGCGTTTTGGCAGCGTGTCGGAGTTGATCCATATTTCATGAAACTGCGGTGCCTGGTAATAAGCTTTCCATCCGCTAACATCCGGCGGATCGCCAATATTCTGTTGCATGTTGATACCATAGGAAACCAGCCCGTTCCAAAGAGCGTAGTTGCTGATATAATCGGTTGCTACGGGGAAGGCAATTTTAAATTCGCGGCAAAAACCAACTACAAGATCTACCGGGCTTTTGATCAAACATCCCTGGTTAAGCACATCAAAGAAATGCTCGCTTTTTAAAAGTTTGTCCAATACCGGTTTTATGTTGAAATTATTTGCAACTAAAATCGCCGCTAACGGATCAATCACATTGGTTTCAACATTTGAATCAATATCATAGTAAACAAACCACCGGTACAGGCGGCGACACAAATATTTGGAAACTTCCGGCGTATTAAAAATCATGGTCAACATTGCATCCAGTTCAAGATCGCCTGCGGTAGCACCTGTTCTACCTGTAATGATGGTATTGTTATAAAAAGCGGAGAATTGTTTATTGGTTGAATCGTGCCGGCTGGAGGTAAAATAAGAATTGATGGCAGTTGCATCGTTGCGCCAACCGGTTAATACTTTAGCAGCAGCCTTTACATCATTTTCGGTGTACAACGAGTTGGGTCCTTTGCCGCAACAAAATAACTCCTGTAGTTCCCTGCCATAATTTTCATCGGGTGCGGTGGCCGTGTTTAGCTGTCCGTTTAAATAGACCAGCATTGCCGGGTCGAGAGTCATTGCCCTTACCAGTGTTTTAACATTACCAAGCGCATTTGCTCTTAGTAAAGCATGGTGCTTATAAACAAATTGCGAATTGCCCACATCGTTGGTTTCGGTGCTGAAGTGGTTGTGCCAGAACATGGTCATTTTTTCGCGAATGCTCCTGTCCTGGTTGATCATCACACCCATCCACCATTTTTTAAAAGATGCCCGGCGGCGCGATGTAATAGTGCCATCGTTATTTGGATCGTTTACCCAGGTAGCACCCAATGCTATATTGGTATCGGGAACCGTTGCACCTGCAGGATCATATTCTTTAACAGGTGGTGCGGGCAATGGAGCAGTCGGAGTCAAAAGCTCGTCAACAGACTGGGACATTGTTTTGCCGAGGAAGTAGTCAACATCCGCCTTTTTTGCACCGAACATCGTTCGTTTCAATAGGTGTATCACTTCATTTTGTGTCCAGGCACCAGAGTATGGGTTTAGCCCGGAAGTTGTTCGCAAAGTAGGGGTAGGGTCGGGGGGAGGAAGCAAATCAACGTCGTTAAAATTGCTTTTATAAGCAGAGAGAAATTTTCTCCGGTCCATAAAAAAAGTTTTGATGTGCGTGAGACAGGTAAGGTAGTGAAAAGTTTAAGAGACAAACCCCACAACATTCGCTGCCTGCATTTTACCACTAAAGTTTAATTGTATTTTAATTTTAAAACGTTGCGTGTTGAATTTCAGGCGAAAGGAGCGTCGCAACCATGAAACATCTCGGAACAACAGTTGGTCCAATAAAAAAAGCTCCCCGCAATTGGGAAGCTTTATCATTGATTGAAATCGTTCTACAGGTTTTCGATGATGCCTGCTATCCCTTGCCCACCACCAACGCAGGCAGTTACCATTCCGTATTTTTTATTAAGGCGTTTCATATCGTGCAAAATTTGAACAGTAAGCTTGCTGCCGGAACACCCCAGCGGATGCCCCAACGCAATGGCGCCACCATTAATGTTTACAATATCGCTGTTTAACCCGAGCTCGCGAATAACGGCGAGCGACTGTGAAGCAAACGCTTCGTTCAACTCAATCAAGTCGATTTGGTTGAGCGACATGCCGGCTTGTTTGAGTGTTTTAGGGATGGCGGCAACCGGACCAATGCCCATAATGCGTGGATGAACCCCGGCGCTGGTGCAGGCAACCAGCCGACCGATTGGTTTTAGCCCGAGTTCGTTCACCATTTTTTCGCTCATCACAATTACAAAACTGCAGCCATCGCTTGTTTGCGATGAGTTGCCTGCGGTAACCACACCGCCAGCAGCAAACGCTGGTTTTAATTTAGCTAAAGCTTCTATGCTTGTATCGGCACGTGGGCCTTCATCGGTATCAATAATGGTGGTTCTTTTTTTCTTTTTTCCTTTCTCATCCAGGTAGGTTTCTTCAACAGTTATGGGTAAAATGCCTGGCTTAAAAAAACCATTGTTAATAGCGTTGATGGCTTTTTGGTGGGAATTATAACTGAAAGTATCCTGGTCGGTACGGCTGACGTTAAACTCTTTGGCTACCGCTTCGGCGGTAAGTCCCATGCTTAAGTAATAATCGGGGTCGGTGGAGGCGATGGCATAAGAAGGAACGGTTTTCCACCCGGCTGTTGGTACAAGCGACATGTTTTCCGTGCCTCCTGCAATTATGCAGTCGGCCATTCCCATTCGTATTTTGGCGGTAGCAATGGCTATTGTTTCGAGACCACTGGCGCAGTAACGGTTTACGGTCATCCCGGGCACATCAAAACCCAATGCCCTTGCGGCTATAATTCGCCCAAACTGCAAGCCCTGTTCTGCTTCGGGTACCGCATTCCCTACAATTACATCATCAATACGGCCGGGTTCCAATTGCGGAACGGTTGCCATTAAACCTTTGATCAGGTCTACAGCTAAATCGTCGGGGCGGGTAAACCGGAAACCGCCTTTTTTGCTTTTAGTAACGGCGGTTCTATAACCTGCAACTATATATGCTTCTTGCATGGAGATTATCTTTAAAATGGAATACCAAATGTAAGAAAAAAGAAAACAGTTGCACAAACAACTAAATGGATGGAGGGACAAAAAGCGAACCTGATTTGGTTATACCGCCTCACCTTGAACCAAGAGGAAATTCAATTACAATATTTTTTTCTAAGGGTGTCTTTTCCAGCCTCAAAGGTAAGGCTTGGATAAGCGGGTAAAACGTTGCGTAGGTATTTGAAAAGGATTTTAAAACAACGATTGACAACGGAAATTGGTTGACATTCCGTTGATATTGAAGGTTGCGGTCGAGTGTAATTAAAACATCAAAGCCGTAAATAACCATTAATCCAAACAAATCTCCATTTTTTTTACCCAACCATTTCATGTCTCGCATTGTAAAAGCTTCGTGTATAGTTTCAAATCCTTTTTTCAACCTGACATCCAAATTTTCATCAAGCAAAATTTTCATCTGTCAATACTTTTTCTGACAAAATAGTTTCGCCAGCAAATTGCAAACTTCGTATACAAGTGCTTTGTCTACTGTGGGGAAGCCTTAAAGAAATTCTTCCAGACTTTCGCCACCAGCTATGTAGTCGAACAAAGTCTTCACCGGCACTTTGTACCCCTAAACACTGGTGTTCCGCTCATGATTTCCGGGTCAATATTTATTGCATCAATTTTCATTGGAATAAGTTTATTCAAATTTAAATCTTTATTGCCTTTTATCTTCGCGGCACATGTATTCATTATTCCGCAACATTCTTTTCAATTTTGACCCGGAAGGTGTTCATTATTTTTCGATGGATGTTTTGCGGAAAGCATCGAAAATTAAATGGATCAATAATGCGATTGCAAGCCAATATCAATTAAACCATTCATTGTTAAAAAAAGAGTTGTTTGGTTTAACATTCAATAATCCCGTTGGTTTGGGTGCAGGCTTTGATAAAAATGCGGTGTACTTAAATGAGCTGGAGTTGCTCGGTTTTGGCTTTGTGGAAATAGGAACCGTAACGCCAAAACCCCAGGATGGTAATGATAAGCCACGCCTTTTCAGGTTGCCGGGAGACAATGCTATCATAAACCGGATGGGATTTAATAATGATGGGGTAGAAGCAGTGGCAAAAAGATTAAGGGAACGTCAAAACAATTTGCACCATCAACCGTCAACCATCAACGGTCAATTTATTATTGGGGGCAACATAGGTAAGAATAAAGCAACACCGAATGAAGATGCATGGAAAGATTATACGTTTTGTTTTAATGTACTGTTCGATTGTGTTGACTACTTTGTTGTGAATGTTAGCTCACCTAATACGCCTGGCTTACGGGAGCTCCAGGAGAAAAGTTCGCTGCTTAAAATATTGTCGGCACTACAACAAATTAACCAGGGCCAAAGCAAGCCAAAACCCCTTTTGCTTAAAATAGCCCCTGACCTCACCAAAGAACAAATAGATGATATTATTGACCTTGCTACAGCCGTAAATTTGAGCGGGCTGGTGGCAACCAACACCACCATTAACCGCCAGGGATTGTTGGCTTCACCAAAACAGATTGACAGCATTGGAGCCGGTGGTTTAAGTGGAAAACCACTGCGGCTTCTTTCAACCGAAGTGGTGCGATATATTCACCGGAAAACTAATGGGGCTATACCCCTTATTGCCAGCGGCGGTATTTTTACCGGGCAGGATGCACAGGAAAAACTGGATGCCGGCGCATCACTTCTACAGGTGTGGACAGGTTTTATTTATGAAGGTCCATCCATTGTAAAAAACATTTGTAAACACCTTATTCAATAAACATGCATATCAATGTCACTCTCGACCCGGCAATCATCAACCAATGTCTGGCGCTGCATTTCAACTATCATCCACTTGGCAGAAGACAGCTGCGGAAGTTGCTTTGGATACCATTGATCCTTGTTCTTATTTCTGTGTACCTACTTTATACCGAATTATCTAAAGATCATTTCAGCCAAAACTTTTACCTGGCTCTTTTATATATTGGTTTCGCATTCACTTATTATTTCTATATGAAAAAGCGAATGCTTAACGCAGGCAAAGCAATGGCAAAAAGCCTGGGCGCAAATGGTTTTTTTACAATGGATGTTACCGAAGAAAAGGTAACCACCGTTATGCCCACCACCACCATCACCACCAATTGGAGCGTATTTAACGGTGCTCTCATCAGTAAAAACATTGTATTGCTTTACCAGCAAAACGATACGTTTTCCATGTACCACGAAAGTTTTTTTACAGGCGATGATTTTGGTTTATTTAAAACATGGGTAATACAGTACGTGCAGCCGTACATTGAAGTGTAGGTGGCAAGGTTTTAATGATACTGTTATCAATTTACTCCACCTATATTTGCCGCTCTTAAACGTAATGCTCATGGAATATTTGTTAACCGCCGACGCGCTTATAAGTTTACTCACACTGGCTTTGCTCGAAATTATTTTAGGCGTAGATAACGTGATCTTTGTTTCTATCATTATGGGCAGGATGCCTAAAAATCAACAGCTGAACGCACGGCGCATTTGGATGGTTGGTGGTATTTGTGTAAGAGTGCTTTTATTAATAGCCCTGGGATGGCTGGTTAAACAAAAGGGAAAACCTCTATTTACATTATTTGATAAGGGCTTTGACCTGGCAAGCATTGTAATGCTTTTGGGTGGTTTGTTTTTGCTATATAAAACGGTTAAGGAAATTCATGCAAAGCTGGAAGGTGATGAAGATCAGTACCATACCGCATCGGCTAAACCGGCATCGTTCACCAGCTCCATCATTCAAATAATTTTAGTGGATATGGTTTTTTCCTTCGATAGTATTATTACGGCGGTGGGGATGGCAAAACATATTGAAGTGATGATAATAGCCGTGGTAGTAGCAATGATCATTATGTTTCTTTTTAGCCAGCGTATCGCCGACTTTATACATAAACACCCGACTCTAAAAATGCTGGCGCTTTCGTTTTTAGTGATGGTGGGTTTAATATTGATTGTTGAAGGCTGGGCGGGTGAAAACGCTGAAAACCTGCACCTGAAAAATTATGTTTATTTCGGTATGGCATTTTCGTTTGGGGTTGAATTATTGAACATGAAAATGCGTAAAAAAACCAAAGCGCCGGTTCAGTTAAGAGAGCCAATGCCTCGAGAGGAAAATGCCGGCGATACGGCGCATTAACAACAATTTTACCAGATTAAATGCACAGTAAAACTGCCGCGGCAACGCCGGCCGTTTCTGCACGTAAACGCGTACTTCCCAATGTTACTGGTAAATACTTTTGCTGTAAAGCAAAAGCAATTTCTTCGCTGCTAAAATCTCCTTCCGGTCCTATAAGTATTTGGGTAGATGATTGCGCGATTTTGTAGATGGATTGTTTGTTTGAATTTTCGCAATGGGCAATTAATTTGAGTGCAGATGTTGTTTGTTCAACCGCCTGGTTAAACGGGATTGGTTTGTGTAAAACGGGTAACCAGGTTTGCTGACTTTGTAGCATAGCTGCCACCAAAATTCCCTTCATTCTTTCATAACGAAAGTGTTGTTTTTCGGTATGGTCGCACAATAAAGGAACGATTTCCGATACGCCTATCTCGGTAACTTTTTCCAAAAACCACTCGAAGCGATTGGTATTTTTTAAAAGAGAAATTGCTATGGAAACCTGGCGTGCTGGTTTTGGTTGACATGTTTGTTGTATGATGTTTACTGTGCATTTTTTTTTATGGTCATCGGTAATCACAACAGTTGCTAGATTACCCATTCCATCAGTAAGTTGGAGGCTTTCACCGGGTTTCATGCGCAACACCTGAACAATGTGACGGGAGGTATCTTCATCCAGTGTTATGAACCCGCTGCTATCAATTTGTAGGCTGAAAAATACCGGTAATGCCATTTGTTTATTTTTTGATGATAGAAGATATAATAGTACATGAGTGCGATGCAAGTAAGTACAATAAAGCGTTGCTGCCCGTTACATAAAAATAAAAAAACAAAACCCCGAAAATTCGCATAGGCGTAAAGCTAAGAAACAGCTATTTTGAACTGAAACCGTTATAGAGTAAGCATTTTAAAGATTTTTGGGAGCAGTGCCATAGGCACAAAAAATTGATAGAAAGTAAGCTATTGTTTGGGTTGGGTACCTACGGCACGGCAAAAAATTTTTTCATGATTATTTTTCTACCAATATTAAGTCCCGCTGGGACTTGAACGCTATTGAAAGAAAAATTAGCTTGACGCCTATGCGAAAATTCTTGGTTGAGATTAAAGTTGTTATCAAAACGGCGACGCTTCGTCAAAACCGTCATCAAATTCGCCGCTGTTCATTTTGCTGCCTTTTTGTATAAAAAGCTTCGCGCCATCATCGCCTGCACCCGCACCACCAGAGGGTCCTAATGGTTTCCAGTTGCCATTAGTGGGTGGCGGAGTTCCAAAATCGTCTCCCTCTTCTTCCACAAATTTTTGAATGTGTAACAATGCCCGAAGCTTGATGGTTTCCAGGCTGCCGTTTCGATGTTTGGCTATACGAACGTGGGTTTCGCCGCGGTTGCTTTCACCCATTTCGTTTGTGTTGATCTCGTAGTATTCGGGGCGATAAAGGAACATTACCATGTCGGCATCCTGCTCAATGGCACCCGATTCGCGAAGGTCACTTAATTGTGGCATCTTGCTTTCTTTCCGGGTTTCTACGGCACGGCTTAGCTGGCTGAGGGCTATAATTGGAACCTGCAATTCTTTGGCTAATCCTTTTAAGTCCCTGGATATCCGGCTGATCTCCTGTTCGCGGTTCGACTGGCGATCTCCACTGCCGCTCATTAGTTGTAAATAGTCGATGATGATCAGCCCCACATTGTGTTTGTTAACCAGCCTGCGGGCTTT
>JANPIA010000480.1:0-2015 GCA_031424735.1 Segetibacter sp. | reverse complement strand
ATGTTGAAGGTAGTCTTTCATTAAAAGGATAGCCAAACAAAAAAAAGATCAAATATTTATGCCAAATTCTGATGTTGAAGCACCCAAAAAACTTTCCGAAAATCTTTTTCCGGTTGTAGGCATCGGTGCCTCTGCCGGCGGGCTCGAAGCGTTTAAACAATTGTTGCGGGCTATACCCGAAAACAGTGGATTGGCCTATATATTGGTTCAGCATCTGGACCCTTTTCACGAAAGCATACTATCTGAAATATTACAGAAGGTCACCAAAATCCCTGTGTCTGAAATTACAGATAATGTAAAAGTTGAGCCCGACCATATCTATATCATCCCTTCAAATAAAATGTTGGTTGCAACGGACGGTATATTAAAATTGGACCAGCGTCTTCCAAAGCCACAAAAGAATATGCCCATTGATGTTTTCTTTTCATCATTGGCTGAAGTACACCAGGATCATGCTATTGGCGTAGTGCTTTCGGGTACCGGCACAGATGGAACATTGGGTTTAAAAGCGATAAAAGACCATGGGGGACTCACCTTTGCCCAGGAGTTGGAATCGGCTGCCTACGATGGTATGCCATTAAGTGCTATTTCGGCAAACATAGTTGACTTTATATTGCCACCCGATAAAATGCCGGCAAAATTGCTTGAATTGGGGCGCAGCTTTAATGAGGTGTCTAACGATATTGACAGTAAGGATAAAGAGAAGGAAAATATTTTTAAACAAATTTTATTGCTATTAAGGCAGCAACGTGGGATAGATTTTACTTATTACAAACAAACCACTATTCGCCGACGGATAATACGCAGAATGGTAATGAATAAGATTGATGATATTAGGAATTATTCAACCTTGCTGAAAGAGAATAAAAAGGAACAGGATTCTCTTTACCAGGACCTGCTTATCCCCGTTACCTCTTTTTTTCGCGATACGCAAACTTTCGACAATTTATGCGAAACCACTTTTCCAACATTAGTACAAAACAAATCATTAGCCAATCCTATTCGCATGTGGGTTGCAGGCTGTTCTACCGGGCAGGAGGCTTACTCTATGGCTATGTGTATTTGTGAGTTTTTGGGCGATAACCTGAAAAACGTAAAAATACAGTTGTTTGCAACCGATGTATCGGAAATAGCGGTGGCCAAGGCCAGGAGTGGTAATTACCTGAAAAGCGAAATGGAAGGGGTTTCTGATAAAAGGCTGAAAGAATTTTTTGATAAGATGGATGGCAGCTACCAATTAAAAAAATCCATTAGGGATATGTGTGTGTTTGCCCCCCACAATTTTTTAAAGGATGCGCCATTTGCCCGAATGGATTTTATAAGTTGCCGCAACGTGCTCATTTATATGGAGCCTTACCTGCAAAAGAAAGCCATCTCTACCTTTCATTATGCCCTTAACGATAAAGGTTATTTACTATTGGGTAAGTCTGAAACCACGGGAAGTGATTCTGAATTGTTTACTCCAGTAAATAAGCACGAGAAATTATATATCCGCAAAAATTCTTCCAGGAGTTTAATGTCTTTTTTACCTGAAAAGGTTAGCCGAACTGTTGCCCAAACAGAAAAAAACATTCAAGCAAAAGAAAATAAAAAAGAAGATTTTCAAAAAAATGCTGATGATCTTTTATTATCAAAATACAGCCCCGCGGGTGTGGTAGTAAACGACCAGTTTGACATAGTACAATTTCGTGGATCCACAGGGCCCTACCTGGAGCCTTCGCCAGGCAAACCCACATTTAAAGTGGTAGAAATGGCCCGCAAACCACTAACCTTTGAGTTACGTAATCTGCTGCATAAATCAAAAAAAAGTGGGCAGCCTTCTACAAAAGAAAACATTCCTGTAAATGATGGTAAACGTTGGGTTACCATTGAGGTAATACCCTTGCCAAATACGATAGAACCTCATTACCTGATACTTTTTAAAGACACCGTAAAGCCGGTTAATACAAATTCCAGTTCACAAAAGGAATCTTCCGAAGCGAAAATAAGTGATGAACATCTTAGAATAGAACAGT
>JANPIA010000479.1:0-13470 GCA_031424735.1 Segetibacter sp. | reverse complement strand
CCTTTCCTGCCAGGTTGCTGCCAAAATCGCTATAGTATTCATAACGGGCAGCTATATCCAATAAAAAACGACGGGCAATCTCTGTTTCGAAATCAATGTATGTTGCGCCTACATTCCGGCTTTTATTTACCATACTTGCGGTATCCCAACCACCGAAAGCAACCTGCTTTCTAGCCAGCGGATCATAATTGGTATAGGCGCTTTCTTCTCCTGGTTTTATCTGGTAACGCTCCCATCTCCATTCAGCCCCCATGCTTATGTTAGATGATCTATCATGAATAGAAGAAATATTTTTTGAAAATTGAAGGTTATTGGTGAGTTGACCATAACTAAGTGATCCTACATAAAAAGAAGTGGGTGCAGCCCTTCCCAGCGTGTAATATTGCGTTGCGTTGTTCGTATTATCCTGGTAATATTTGTCCATACTATTTCCATAAGCGCTGGTTATTTCCCAGCGCCATCCATTCGGTGTTTCACCCTTTGCACCTGCTATGCCCGAAATATCTATGGGGCGATGCCTGTTTAAAGATTGAAAGCCATTAGGGAAAAGCAGCTCATTTACACGAGTAGGATTTTTTGGAAAAATGTAAGCCTGTAATGCTCTTGATTGGCGGCTGTTGACTGCTGCTGTCCAGAACAACGCTGTTGTTTTACTTATTGAATAGCCACCATTTAATAATGCTCCTATCCGGGCAAGCTTTGGTGAACCTGCATTGCTTACTCTATTCCGGTCGAAATTATTTACCAGCACCAATGAATCATCCTCTGCTTTTAATTTCGCTGCGGCAGTAGCTGTTGCGGTAGCTGGAATGGTTTTATACACAGTGCCTGTGAAGGTGCCACCTCTGTATGAATAATCGGTGAAACGAAAATCAGCAGAGAAATTAAGGTAGCCTTTGTTATTAAGCGAAAACCCATGGTTAATACCTGCAACCATACTTTCACCGTCGCCTTTGTAAAACTGCCCCGTTTGCATTTGAACCAAAGTTTTGCCAGTTGATCTCTTCAATTGAATATTCATAACCCCTGCAATAGCATCTGAACCATATTGTGCTGCGGCACCATCACGCAATATTTCAATTTTTTCAATTGCAGTAAAGGGTATAGAGTTGAGGTCGTTTGGTGCACTACCGCCGCCTAATTGACCTCTGGCACCAGATGCCGTAATGATCGCCATACTGTGTCGGCGGGTGCCGTTCACAAGTATCAGCAAATGGTCGGGGTTTAGACCACGCAGGGTTGCCGGCTCATTATTATGGGGTCGCGAAGCATTAAACGAGGGTGCAGAATAATTGAGCATCTGTGTTAGGCTTACCTGCCCTGTTTGTTCTAACTGCTTTACTGAAAAAACATCTACCGGTACCGCAGTATTTAAATTGCTTCGTTGTACAAGAGAACGCGAACCGAGTAAAACCACCTCATCAAGCATAGTGCCTGGCACCAGGCTCACCTCAACGGACTTTGTATTGACGTTGGTAACTAACAATTCGTGCATTACCTCTTTATAGCCCGTGTGAGTAATAGTAAGTGTATGGTTGCCGGGAGTAAGTGCTATAGAAAACTTGCCATTATTGTCCGTAAGAACTGAAGATTTTCCTGCAGAAACGGTGGCTGCCTGCAGTGGTGAGCCTGCTGCACCGCGAACAGTACCGGTTACCGCACTCTTTTGTGCAACCGCAATGGGTAAAAAAAGAACAAATGAGAAAGCCAGCATAGATATATTTCGTAATAATCGCTGTAATAGGAAATGTTTGCGGGCTAGGTTGAATTCATTAGTTTGCCTGATAGGTAACACAGCAGCATAGTTGGTTGCTATCTGTTTCATTATGATAAGTTTTATAAATAATTATGGCTGCTGAAGTATCTCCATAACATTTTGCTTATACAACCTGCCAATAGGTATCTCCGTGGAATTAACCTGCACACTAAGCGCATTGTATCCGGTAATCTTATCTGTGGATAGGATATAGGACCGGTGAACCCGCAAAAACCGGTGATCCGACAAAAGATTCTCCATTGCACTGATAGACTGTTTTACCAGTACGTTTTTGCCTGTAGTGAGAAAAACTTTTATATAATCTTTCCAGCCTTCAATATATAGAATGTCGTCAATGAAAACCTTCTGCATATTCTTGTCTACTTTCAGGTAAATAAAAGTTTCAGGATTTACTTTATAACTTTTAGTTGGACTTGCCGTATCCTGCCCCATCATTCTTTTTACTTTGGTAACGGCTTTTAAAAACCGCTCAAACGAAACGGGCTTAACCAAAAAATCAACTGCGTCAAGATCATATCCATCCACCGCGTAATCACGGTATGCAGTTACGAAAATTACCTTGGGTGGCTGTGGTAAATTCTTCAGAAAATCCGTGCCCAATATTTTCGGCATTTTTATGTCAAGAAACATCAGGTCAACCGGTTTATGATCCAGCACATCTAAAGCTTCCAAAGCATTTTTACATTGCGCAACTATCTCCAGCCCGTTTATCTGCGATATGTGCGACTCCAAAACTTTCAAAGCCGGCGGTTCGTCATCAATCAGTAAACAACGGAGTTTCATATTGGGGTTTTTGCAATTACAGGTTTAAATACTTTTAATATAGCAGGTTGCCTAACCTTCGTCATTGCGAGGAACGAAGCAATCTGCTCTTTAACTATTCGTATCAATAAACTTCTTTCATAAGATTGCTTCGTCCATGAAATGAATTCGGGGCAGGCTATTCCTCTCGCATTGACGACCCACCAACTTTCATACAGCAGCTTTTTCCAAAACAGGTTTTGAAACCAGGGGGGCAGCAATTGTAGCTATCTTATAATCCGACAACTCAATCAATAGAGACACAACAAAGAAGTCTCCTTCGTCATTTATCTTCAGTTCATGGTTATCGGGGTATAAAAAAGCCAGTCGTTTTTTTACATTTTCTACACCAATACCATGTTTACTAACCGGTACAAATTCATTTTTGCTGTTAACTACTTTGCATTTCACAGCATTGTTTTTTACAATAATATCTACACTAAGCCAGGGTTTTTCAAGTTGCTCGGAAGTGCCATGTTTAAATGCATTTTCCAGGAATGGAAGCAGTAAAAGCGGGGATATATATTTGTTTTCTAGATCTCCCTCGATATTCCACGATATTTCGATTTGGTTGCCGTATCGCTCTCTTTCAAGATCAATGTAATCCTTCATCACTTCTATCTCCTTTTCAAGCGATACCTGTTCTGCTTTGCAATCGTATAGCATATAACTTAGCAGCGAAGAAAGCTTCAGTATTAGCTGAGGTGTTTTGGGTGAATTTGTGAGCGAAGAAGAATAGATGTTATTTAAAGTATTAAAAAGAAAATGAGGATGGACCTGTGCTTTGAGTAGTTGTAATTCAGCCGTTACTTTTTCTTTTTCAGCCTGCAACCATTCCTGTTGTTTTTTTAGCCAGTTTTTGAATAAAACAATTGTACTTACAAAACACCATACAGCAATTAATGAGAAAAAATTACCCTGCTGCCCCGGATTGCGGCTTATTTTATTAAAATTCCACTCTTGCTGAAGCGGAATCCAAATGTGAAGCCGGAAATAATAATTAACAAACCAACCGGCGAGTATCCAAAACAGAATTATGGCGCCAAACTGTATATACCTTCCTTTTAGCAACACCTTGGGAATCACCCAGTACATGAAAGGATAACAATAAACCAAATACACAGGCAGCCATACAAGCGAAGCTAATAAACACTGCCACAACGGGTAAGGCCCAGTTGCCCACGCCAACGCTACCAATAAGCCTTGCAACACCCAAAAAAATACGTGCCGCCAAACACGGTATTTTGAAGAGAACACGAAATTATTTGGTTGGTCAATGTCCATATTATTTGGTTGACATAACAAAATAAGGACATACTTTGACTTGTGCCAGCGGCGAAAAAGAATAATAGACGAAATGCTATTTTCTGCGATAAACAGCACTATTTCGCTATTAAAACCATTCAATTGTTTTACCTGTATTATTTCTAAAAATACCTGCATTAAGCGATTTCATATTTCTTTCGACTTAATAGTCTCTACATTGTTTTGAAAATTGTTTCCACAACAATTTTTGGTGCCTTAGTTAAACCCCATTGTATGCTTATTGTGAAAAATTACTTTGTATGGCAAATATTTTCCATCGTGTTTTTGCTGTCTTCAACAATTACTTTTTCCCAGTCTATGGTTCGGGTAACTGAAAGCAATCTTCATGGATGGGAAAAGAATGAACAGTACCTCGGCAAAATCCGTTTTACAAATGGTCCATCCAAACCGCCCTTACATAAAGGCAGCATTGAATTTGATGCGCCTGTAAACGGTCATGCCCGGCAGGTTAGAATGCGGAATAGTAATTATTCCGGCATTCTATTGTCAACCATTACCGAGTTAAGCTATGCTACGTATGTTCAAAAAGCTGGTTCAAAATGGGATGTACCGCTGCTTGTATTACTTGTGGATATTGATGGTGATGGAAAAGCCGGGAAAGATGGAATAAAAGACGGTGATGTTCCTCATATAACTTTTATTCCCCGTTTCCAAAACGTGGAGGATACGACAGGCTACCCTGTAAAATATGGATGGTATAGGCCAAAGAAGACCAACGATAAAGGGATCAGGTGGCAGCACCAAGTACGTCAAAACGCCTGGCAGACCTGGGACTTATTACATGGCGGCTGGGTTAACTGGACTATAGTGAATAACACGGTTGATACCAGTCCTGCTTTGTTCAGCTTAGCGAGTTTTATTGCTCAACATCCTAATGCACGTATTATAAATGATAAGAGGGGTGGTGGAGTACGAATACAGGCCGGTGGACCGGATATGTCGGATAATTTTGTTGGAAATGCCGATGCTTTTACCATTGGGATAAATGGCAAAACGACGGTTTATGATTTTGAGATGGATAGTGTGGCGCCATTAGATAAAAAAGTAAACTTCGTTAATGCATTACAAGATTATACCGGTATTAACCCAGATGTATCACCGGCAACTATAATTAATTCCACTGTTGTGCAGGTTACTGAAATCAGCCTGGATGGATGGGTGAAAGACGAAGAGCATTTAGGAAAAATTTATTTTACTAATGGCCCGCTAATAACTCCTTTGAAAAAAGGAAGCCTGGAGTTTTATGCGCCTGAGAACGGGCACGGTCGCTTTGTAAGAATGGAAAATAGCGCACATTCCGGAACTCTTTTGAGTAGTCTTACTCAATTAACCTACTCTACATTTATTCAAAAATCAGGCTCAAAATACGATGTGCCATTTATTGTTTTGTTGGTAGATGCCGACGGTGATGGAGCAGGCGATACACATATGTTTTTTGACCCGCGGTTTCAAAATCCGAAGGATACCAACGGCATCCCCACAAGGTATGGCTGGTATAAGCCGATACATACAAATGATCAACCCATAAAATTGCAGGGACCTATACGCCAGAAAGTTTGGCAGACCTGGGATGCATTGCATGGGGGTTGGGTCACCTGGTCGATGGGTGCAAGCAAAGGCGATACAACTCCTTCTGTGTACAGCCTAACAGGCTTTATTGCTAAAAATCCAAAGGCGCAAATTGTAAATGATAAAAGTGGAGGAGGCGTACGTTTACAGGCCGGTGGCATACCCATGGCTAATCATTTTATTGGGAATGTGGATGCATTTACAATTGGTATCAATGGTAAAACAACTGTTTATGATTTTGAGGTGGATGCTGATACTGTGCGTAAGTGAACCGTAAGTGCTGGTGGTATTTAACATCCACAGATAAGCAACAAACCGGGTAAAAGAATTCGGTAAAAACCCGAAGACAGATCAGGTAGAAAAATAGGGTAAAATTTTAAAGGGCGCCGCACGTTACTTGTGCCAAACACAGCAACTGAACATTCTAATTAAAAATTCAAAACTTTATTTGGAGAATCCTGCGATATCATTGCCTGATGACGATATTGCAATGGAGATAATCCAAAACGCTTTTTAAATGCTTTACTAAAATGCGTGCTGTTTTCAAAACCACTTTCAAGAGAAATGTCGTTTACTGTTTTACCGGTTGTAACGAGCAAATGATGCGAGTGATCTAATTTTTTTGATAACAACCAATGACCGGGATTGGTTTTATATACTGCATAAAAATCGCGTTTAAAAGAAGACAAACTACGGTTGCACAATTTTGCATAATTCTGTAATGCAAGGTTGAAAAGACAATTCGCTTCCATTACTTCCTGCAGGCGATCTGCGTTTGGCAATAACAATGTATGCAGGTACTCATTTAACCCGTTATTGGCAGGGTTGGTGAGGATATTAAAGAGCAGCTCACGGAATTTTAATTCGAGTAAATCTTCGGACGGAATTTTGTCAGCATTAAAATAGGGAAGCAAAGAATTAATATATCCCTTCATAATTTCTGTTACACCAAGAGGAATTACTAAATCCGGATTTTGTTCCCTGGAAATACTTCTTCGTATGCCCGGATGATTTTCCCGCAGGAAAGTACACATATATGAATCAGGGATAAAAAAGCTTACTATACAAAGTTCCTCTTCGAAAAATTTCTCCATAATAACGGCGCCCTTTTTAACAAACATTGCACTTCCACTGGTGAGCAGCCATGATCGCCCGGGAGTATGGTAAGCCAACTTGCCGGTTAGAACATAAAGAATATAATTATGGTGCGACCATTTTCCAATCAGGCAATCTACTGCCGGGCATTTGTAGCCGGCAAACAACAGTTCTTTGCAGGTTAATTGCGGAAAAATTTCCGGATGCGTTTTTACCGTTTCGTAATAATTAAGTGTAATCATAAATAATCCATTTACATCTTCAATACTAACAAAAAAGACAAACTATGTCAAGCCCTGTTTTATTGTCCTGAAAAATACGCTGGTTCAGAACTATTATTATAATCTGGAAACACTATGGTCGCTAACTGAAACATAAAATGTTATACCGATAATCTATATAAAAATGTTTTTGGAGATACCAGCAGCGGTTTTCACAGCATAGGCAACGTCAGCCTTAATTAAAAAGAATTTTATGAAATTTAAACAGCTTTTTATTATGTGACAAGTAATTGAACTTTCTTGACAGAAAGTTGAACTTTTCAGCCAAGCCTTCAGTGTTGGTGCTGTCTACTTTTATATCAGCAATTTACCACCAAATACAATTATTATTTTGACCCAGAAATTATTTAATCATGAAACCATTAACTAACATTTTGTCTTCCACATTTACAGTGCTATTTGCTATTGTGTTCTTCATTTCTTGTAAAAAGGAAATTAAACCAGGATCACAAGACAATATTTTACCGTCTGCTTCGGCTTCCAGTTCTAATAAAAACGGGAAAGGAAATGCAAGTGCCGAAATGGTTTTAAGATGGAACAAAGCTGCTATTGACGTTGTGTTACAAACACAACAAGCCATTCCCGATGCACCAATTGCTCCCTTTATTGAATCCAGGTTTTACGCAATGGTGAATATTGCTATGCACGATGCATTGAATAACATTGTTCCCAAATATAAAACCTATGCTTTGGCTAACGCCAGGGACAAAAAGGCGGATGGGGATGCTGCCGTAGCACAAGCTGCTTATGAAGTAATCGTTGCTTCTTACGGAGGGCTCAATCCACCTGCATCTGTTACGCCGCAACCGGTACAGGATTATATAAGTGCGCTTTTGCAACAATCGTTAAACGTGGTTGGAGATGCGGGTGCAAAAACAAAAGGAATTGCATTAGGTCATCTTTCTGCGCAGGCAATAATCACCAGCAGGGCTAACGATGGAATGGCAAGCGCAATGTATCCCATCGCAGAAGGAACACAACCGGGAGAATATCGCTTTACATTTCCGTTTAACGGTCCTCCGTATAATACCCCTCCCTTTTCAGGCTTATACGCTTTTCCGGGTTGGGGAAATGTTAAGCCGTTTGGTATGAAGAAAGGTTCACAATTTCGCCCTGGAGCGCCTTATGCAATAACAAGTGCAAAATATGCTGCTGATTTTAATGAAATAAAAAGTTTGGGAAGATATAACAGCACGTCAAGAACTGCCGACCAAACCGAAATTGCTAAATTTTGGGTTGAAAGCTCTCCACAGGCATGGAACCGTATAGCGGTGAATATTATTTTGCAAAAACATATGGATGCATGGCAGGTTGCACGGTTGCTGGCATTATTACAAATGGGCGAAGCCGATGCTTACATCGGCAGCTTTGATGCAAAGCTGCACTATTTCAGGTGGAGGCCCATTACAGCTATTCGACTTGCCGCAACAGATGGCAATCCCAGTACAACTGCGGATCCTGACTGGGATGTTGTCGGCTGGAACCCGGTCGGCGTACCAGATCTGCGGTATTGGCCAACTCCACCAATTGCTGACTACGCATCGGCGCATGCAACTGCCGGGGGTGCAGGTGCTGAATTAATAAAAAGTTTTTTCGATTCAGATAATATCTGCTTTAGCAGTACCAGTACCTCTTATCCATCTACGAGAAACTTTACAAGCTTATCGCAGGCTGCTAGAGAAAACTCTTTATCCAGAATTTATGTGGGATACCATTTTCGTCAGGCTTGTATAGAAGGGGAAAAACAGGGAAAAAATATTGGCAAATGGATCTTTGATCATTGTTTGAAAGAGGAATAGAGGGGGCGTTTACTTTCCTCCCGTGAGCCTTTTCTTTATGGGCTACTGAACAAGAGCACCAGGGTATGCATGCTACCAGTCGGGCTGTTAATTAGAGCTACAACATGTATATGCTTTTGATTGCAGAAATGCCGAAAGATAATTTTGGAATGCTACAGGTTAAAATAGAATTTATCATCATCAGTTCTTTTTTTAAGAAAGTTTCTACAAGTTTTGAAGCGGGTGCCTGACAAACGGCTAAATTTTTCGACGAACTGCATGGCTTGGGTATAAACGCCATTTAGCTTTTTTAGCTGCTGTATTTCTAAAAATTCTTGCACTAATCTATTTGATAAAAAAAGCGCACTGCGAGTTTCTACCTTGTTTCTTAATTAACAACTCAAACTTAAATACTGGAAGGCTAAATAGAAATCGTAATTCTCTGGCGGCCTGTTCTATTGAATTCAAGTTTAAAATTTTCAGTTATGAAACAGATAATATTATTTACTTCTTGTGCTTTATTAACGATGCTAATTTTTTTCTCCTGCAAAAAACATGTTGAATGCGATAATTGCATAGGCGCGAATAAGCCCCCTGTTGCATGCGCCGGTGCCGACCAGGTAATTACTTTACCTACTGATGTAGCAACGCTTAATGCCAGCTGTTCAACTGATCCGGATAATTTAATTATGGGATATGTGTGGACGAAGATTGCCGGCGCCTCTGCCACCATCGTTAATCCGAATGGCGTACAAACACAGGTAACAGGTTTGTTAAAAGGCACTTACCAGTTTGAATTGACAGCAACAGATGCCGGCGGGCTGTTTAGTAAGGATACAATGCAGGTCACTGTAAATCCTGATCTTTCATTGCCTATACAATGGCAGAAAGCGCTCGGTGGTTCCCGTGTCGACCTTGCTCAATCCATACAACCTACAGCGGATGGCGGCTACATTTTAGCCGGAAACACCAATTCACAGGATGGCGATATTGCGGGATACCATTTGGGACCGAATGCTTGTTATCAAACCTGCTTTAACCAAACCATTTGCGGTTATTTACCGGATGGATTGGTGGTAAAGCTAAACAGTAGCGGTTCTATTCAATGGCAGAAAGCAATTGGAGGATCGGCTGCCGATAATTTACTTTCCATAAAGCCTACTGCAGATGGCGGTTATATAGCGTCGGGTTTAACGTACTCCAACGATGGCGATGTAAGCGGATACCATGGCGGTAATGAAGCAGATGCATGGGTAGTGAAACTTTCCAATAGCGGCACAATTGAATGGCAAAAAGCTTTAGGCGGCGGCACCGGTTGTGATTTTGCCAATTCCGTTTTACCCACACCCGACGGAGGTTATATTATTGCAGGGCATACAGATTCTCACGATGGCGATGTAACCACAAACGCCGGCGAACGTGATGTGTGGATAGTTAAACTAGGTAGCAACGGTAGTTTGCAATGGCAGAAAACGATCGGCGGTTCTGGTAACGATTATGCTTATTCCATCCAGCCAACAACCGATGGCGGTTATATAACAGCCGGTTACACTACCTCCAACAATGGCGATGTAAGTGGCAATCATGGCGATGCTGAAGAGTGGGTAGTAAAGCTAAGCAGCACGGGAACTATTCAATGGCAGAAAGTGCTGGGTGGCAGCAATGAAGAAATTGCCAGGTCGGTTCAAACCACACCCGATGGCGGTTATATTGTTGCCGCATCTACTAAATCTAACAACGGCGATGTAAGTGGCAACCATGGCGATGCCGATGCCTGGATAGTAAAGCTAAGCAGCAGTGGCACTGTTCAATGGCAGAAAGCATATGGTGGTAGTAGTGAAGAGATTGCCAGGGCCGTTCAACCCACACCCGATGGCGGTTATATTTTTACAGGGTCTGCTACATCTTACAATGGCGATGTCAGGGGTATTCGTGGAGGACAGGATACCTGGATAGTTAAGCTGGGCAACGATGGCGCTATCCAATGGCAGAAGTCGCTGGGTGGAACGGATAATGATTTTGGTAATTCCATTCAGCTCACCAACGATGGAGGATATGTTATTGCCGGGCAAGCCATCTCCAAAAATGGCGATATAAGCGGTAATCGTGGTTCAACGGATGCCTGGGTGATAAAGTTAAAGCCATGATGTTGTTTATTGAAGAATGAAACCGGCTTATCAACTAAGGAGGAAGAATGCACCAGCATATTCATGCTAGCCCGCCGGCTTTGAAATTGAACTACAACATATAAATGCTATTGATTGCAGAATTGCCAAAAGTTAAGTTTGGAATGCTACATGTTGGAAAACATTTCATGATCATCAGTAATATTTGTGAGAAAGCTTCAACAAGTTTTTAAGCGGGTGCACGAAAAACGGTTAAATTTTTTGACGAACAGCATGGCTTGGATATAAACACCATTTAGCTTTTATAGCTGCTGTATTTCTACGAAATATTTCACTAGGCAAATAGCTAAAAAAAGGGTGTTTGTTTTTTTACCTTGGTTTAAACTTTTAGTGCAAATTATTAATTCCCTATAAAACCGAAAAAATGAAAAAGCCTGAATTTCTTAAGCTAATTGCCCTTACATTATTCATGGGTTTATTTCGCATTGGTTATACCCAAACAGCCGAAGGCTATGCAAAAAAAATTTTATCTATCCTTCCAACAATTGCCCAAATCGATAACTCCAAGTTACCTGCAAAATCAAAACAGCTACTAGCCGAGACACGAAGTACTCTGACAGATCTTTCAGTAGGAAAGACGCAGTTTAACAAGCAACTGATCAAAAAATTAGATTCATTAACCAAAGCAATTGATCAAAACATTGTAACTGTCATGGCACAGAAAACAAAAACAGGTGGCTCTCCGGAACAAAGGGCTGCCTGCCAGGATATGAAATGGGCATGTTTCGCGGGTTGCCAAAATAAGCCACCTGAAGAATCGCAAGCTTGTGATATGCAATGCATAGATAAATATTTTGACTGCGTAAGGGGAATAATTTCTTCTAGCCTGAGAACGGACATTGGTACTAGCGGACCGGGAACGGCAACGCAAAACAAATAACTTTCAAACCTGAAAAAGTTCAAAACATGAAACAGAAATTATTACCGATTTGTCATCGGAGAATTTTTTTAGCGAGCACTATTAAAAGGCTGGCAGTAGTAATAGTGTTGGCCTACTCATCCAACAGTATCTATTCGCAAGTTAAAAGCGACACTACCAAGACTAATGCTGTTAATGAATTTAACCTAGTCAAAAAGAAAGATGGATCGAATCTTATCGCTACAACAAACGGAGTACGGCTATTTGTGATTGTTCGAAATGGAAAAGTAAATAGTCTTACAGCAATAGATGGATCCGGAAAAGACTTACCAATTACACTGGCCGCGGGAGCTGTAGAATGTACAGCGTGCGTAAAGGCAAAGGATTCGTCGATGCCAATCTGTTTTGAAATTCCTTGTAAAGATTTGCAAAAGCCCTTGAATACTGGGGGTTTACAAAAAATTGGAAGCCTTGGTCTTCCAGTTCAACGATAGTATTTCATCTAATCAGTAACACTATTATCGAGGAAATAATTCTACTATAAAAAGCTGGAACATGAAGTACATTCCTTTGCTAGCTGTTCTTCTTATCATTTCTTTTTCAACCCATGCACAATCTAAAACTACGATTCAACAGCAAGCACTTCCTCAGGGACATGTCGATTCCACCTTTGTAATAAATGCAAAGCCAACCGATAAAGAAAAGACAGAAATAAAGAGAATGGTGCGGTGGGAAGGCGACGTATTGAGAGCACAACCAGGGTATTCTTTTACAAAAGAGAGTGATAACAGTGCCATTCTTGTCAACACTGCCCGCACTTTTCAATCTCCTTTCTTCTGCGCCTGTCTGTCGGGAAACAAAGGCTGTGAACTGATTATACTTTCAAGCACTGGTATACGTTGTCAGAATACAGGTGCTTGTGTTTGCATTCTGATGAAAGAATTCAAACGTAGAGTTATCTCTTTGAAAGCTGTATTTCAATAATACGTTCAAATCATTACGCAACTGCATGAAACAACTTTTCCTCATGGCATATTTTGTCATGCTATGTTTTACGGTATTTGCCCAAAATGGAGCTGAAACCATCGATGGCAACCGCCTTTCACCAAAAGAATTTACGATATCCGCGTCACCAGTATTTGACCTGATGGGCGTAACACCCTCACAGGTTAACCGAACATCCGACATCAAAGATTTTAAAGTGGACTGGTTATTTAAGTCGTGGAGGCTTAGTCCAAATTTTGGTATCCAGTCGCAGCCGGTATGGGAGATTTTGTATAACCGAAAGGATTTGAAAAAATACCAGGAGGCATCTTTTTTTATGCGAAGGCTGGCATCACTTGACTTATCTATTGGTTCCATTCTGAACGAAGAAAACGATAGGAGGATCGGCTTTTCCGGGAAAATAAATTTGTTTAAAGCAAAGGATCCGTTACTGGTAAAGGACCTATATAGTGATCTGGGTGAAAAGTATAAAGCGGAAGCAAAACAGCTTGAAGCAGAGCTGAAAGATATTCGCATAAAATTCGATACAATACAGAGCGTAATTGAAAAATCGGAGGCTCGAAACCAGATGGAGGCAACCCGGGAACAACTGCTAAGCATCAACAGCCGCCGCCGGGAAGATATCAATAGCCGCGCAAGAATGTTTGTAGCAGAAAACTGGAATGCTTCATCGCTCGACATTGCCTTTGGCAGGATAAACACTTACCAAACCGATAGTGCAGGCTCGCTAAAAAGTTTGCGAATGAACAGGAACACCGCCTGGGGCGTTTGGCTGAATGGCAATGTAGGATTT
>JANPIA010000478.1:0-3172 GCA_031424735.1 Segetibacter sp. | reverse complement strand
GTATTTGTTATAAGTTTGATAATTTTTTTTATCCCTGCTCTACTGTGGGTTCCGCTGCCAACTATGCTTTGCGTTGGGAAAAGATATTGCAATCCAACATCGGTTTTGATATGACCTTCTATAACAGGAAATTTTCTATTTCAGCAGATTATTTTGATAAGCGTGTAGAAGGGTTGTTGTTCACGCCATCCGCGTCGTTGTACCTGGGTACGGTTCCTATCCCAACTGCAAACATTGGTTCTACCAAAAGCACGGGTGTTGATGTAACACTTAGCTATAATGAGTCATTAAATAGGAATGCGAAGTTGACTAACACTTTCACATTCACCAATTCAAAAAACCTCGTGACCGCTACCAACAGCGATGGAACGGCGCGTATATTAGGCGGCTATTATTTCAACGGGCAATCGCAAAGTGTAACCGTTTTTGAAAAAGGATTTGCTCCCGGCTATTTTTATGGTTACAAAACCAACGGGCTTTTTCAAACACAGGAAGAGCTTACAAAAAATCCAAAACAAGCTGGTGCTGTGCCCGGCGACATACGCTATGCAGATATCAATGCAGATGGGTTGATAAATGCTGCCGACCAAACTCAAATTGGCAACCCCTTCCCGGATTTTACGCTTGGATGGAACATAAATTTCTCCTACAAAAGTTTTGATTTCACAGCATTTACTTATGCTTCTGTAGGTAATGATATTTATCGCGCCTATGAAAGAAATGCCAACTTCTCCAATAAATACCGAGCAGTGCTTGCACGCTGGACGGGTGCGGGTTCTACCAACGATGCACACAATCCACGCTATTCCTTTACCGATGCCAACAGCAACATCAGGGTGAGCGACAGGTACGTAGAAGATGGCTCGTTTGTTAAATTGAAAAACCTGCAGGTTGGCTATCAGTTTCCGAAGAGTGTTACGGGTAAGGTGTTCAACAGCCTCCGGTTGTATGCGCAGGTGAAAAACGCATTCACCCTTACCAAATACACCGGCTACGATCCGGAGATAGCGGGCGGAATTTTAGATACCGGCATCGACAGGGGCGCTTACCCGCAGGCTCGTACCTACGCTATTGGACTCGATATCAAACTCTAATCTTTTTTAAAATAATAATATAATGAACAAGCATATCAATAAAGCTTTCACCCTTTTATTAGTTGTGTCGCTTTTCAGCGCCTGCAAAAAATGGGTGGATTACAATCCGCACGAAGATTTCAGGATCACCGAACTGGATTACCTGAAATCTGAAACAGATTACCGCACTATGGGCGTAAGCGTTTACACACCATTGCAATGGTTAAACCAGGAAGTTCCGATTGGAGATATCGCTTCCGACAACGCGGTAAGCGGCGGCGAAAATGCTTCCGATGTTTTATCGCTACAGCAAATAGATGATTTCACCCATACTTCCGTAAATTCTACCCTTACAGAATTGTGGCGGGCAGCTTATGAAGGCATCAACCGGGCAAACTATATGCACCAGTATAAAGCCACTAACCTTGCAGGGCAAACCGTAACGTTTGCCGGTAAAGATGCTTTGTATGGCGAAGTATATTTCCTGAGAGCTTACTACTATTTTCACCTTGTTCGCATGTTTGGCGATGTGCCATTGTTTACCGATAAAAGATTGGGATTAAGTGAATCGAAAAGTTTACAACGAGCGCCAAAGGCAGATGTGTACAAACAAATTGAAGCTGACTTGACCAATTCAATTGCGGTACTGCCTGCTGTACAAGTACAAAAAGGCCGTATCACAAAGTATGCAGCCCAAGCATTGCTCGGAAAGGTTTATTTATACCAAAACAAGTTTGATCAGGCGGCAGCCATGCTGGATAATGTGATCAACAGCAATGCATTTTCATTGGTATCCGATTATGGTTCCATCTTTCTGGCAAGCGGCGAGAATGGTTCTGAGTCCGTTTTTGAAATCCAGTATTCTAATGCTTCACCTTATTACAATTGGGGCGGCGCTACACGCGGACAAGGTAATTATGCAATTCAGCAAACTGGTATTCGCGGTTTGAACGGTTCAGCCGCAATGCCCTACGCCCCGGGATGGAGCACCAACCTTCCAACCCAAAATCTTGCTGCTGCATATATTGCCGGCGACAAACGCAAAAGCGTAACCATACTGGATATTGAGGCATATAAAAATGCAAACCCGGCATTCAACGTTACCTACCAGGTAGCTCCATTTAAAAACACGGGTTTATACAACCAAAAATATTTACCCCGTAAAGGCGAAACATCCGGTCAATTGGAATTGAACTACACCAACAATTTTAGAATGATAAGGTATGCGGATGTATTGTTGATGGCAGCCGAAGCATTCAACCGCTCAACTGCACCGAACGATGCTAAAGCGCAGGGATATCTAAATAAAGTTAGAGAGCGGGCATTTGGCAATACAACCAATAATATTTCCGCAGCGGGTACTGCCTTACGCCAGGCTATCTGGGACGAAAGAAGGCTCGAACTCGGTATGGAAGGACACCGCTTTTTCGACCTGGTAAGAACCGGGCAGGCTGCCACAAAAATTGCCGGCTTCGTTGCAGGAAAGCATGAGGTGTTTCCTATTCCTCAACCGGAAATTGAAGTGTCGGGCCTAAAGCAAAACACCGGTTATTAATCTCTAATCTCTACAAAAACTAATTATGCGCATACTTAAATATTTTTTCAGCTTCATTTTTTTATCGCTGATAATCGGCGGTTGTAAAAAAGAAGTAAATGATGACATTGCTTTTGCACAGACGGGCAACGCTCCAGATCAGCTAAATGCACTGTTCGAGATAACACAGGATAATACCGGTATGGTAACCATTACACCCAATGGGGCCGGTGCAATATCCTACGATGTTTATTTTGGCGACAACACTACTACACCTGCAAAAGTGGCGGCAGGTAAAAACACTTCGCACAAATATGCCGAAGGTGTGTACAATGTAAAACTGGTTGGCTATGCAGTAAACGGTAAAACTTCAGAAGCTACCAAACAATTAACGGTATCGTTTAAAGCCCCGGAGAACTTGGAGTTTACTGTTACGGTAGATCCCAATAATAGCATGAAAGTAAGTGTGACTGCCAAGGCACTTTTCGAAACCAACTTCAAGGTTTATTTTGGCGATGTGCCCAACGAAATTCCGGTAACTTTTTTAGAAGGGGAGACCGTAACG
>JANPIA010000477.1:0-1506 GCA_031424735.1 Segetibacter sp. | reverse complement strand
CGGCAACGTAACAACTGGTAGTTGGTGGCTGGCCGTTGGCGGTCTGTTCTGCTTCAAACTGTTCAATTGCTTTTCGTGCACATTGGGCGCCTGCATAGTTTAGCTCGTATGCAAGAGACTGCATATCGTAATCGGCCATGGCAATAGTGGTGCTGCTAAAAGTGTTAGTTTCAATAATATCGGCACCGGCTTTTAGGTATTCTTTGTGGATACCAATGATAATACCAGGCTGGGTGATATTGAGGAGATCGTTGTTTCCCTGAACATCTGAATGCCAGTTTTTAAATCGCTCGCCGCGGTAATCTTTTTCTTCCAGCTTATGGCGCTGTATCATAGTGCCCATAGCGCCATCAATTATGAGGATACGTTTTTCGAGGTCTTGTTTTATACTCATATGTATTGTTTTTTTGAACCACAGCGACACAAAGGCACAGAGTGGCACAGAGATTTGCTGAGTATTGTAAATGAAGTTTTAGTGGGCTGCAACGCTCAATTAATAAGCTGGTGTTGCAGTGTGCGACGCAACGATGATGACCAATGTGGCCTTTGCTGACATCACAAAAAAACTGATTGAACTATTAACGAGGAACAAGCTGTACGTAACAGGCAGAGTGGCTTCGTTTATTAGTTCAATTTGTGTTTCCACTAAATCTGCAGGCTGAACAATAAACAAATCCGCCTGTTGAAGGGCAAAAATAGGGTAAGTAAGCCGCATTGCAAAAACCAATGCGGCTAAGCTTTTGAGGGAATTGAAAAGAAGAAACTGTTGAAATTTTAAAAGGCGGAATGCAGGTTATGCATTGGTTAAAATGAAATGCAGTATTCTGCTAAGTTGGTTCGGCCACCTTCATTCTATTGTTCTTATTTCTTTTGCCGATGGTAAACACCCTGCCGATATTGAAACCAAAATGAATGTTTCCCTTATCCCATTTGCCATCTGTTTCGGCAATAAAGCCTTTCTCTATCAACCCCTGCGAGTTGGAAAAATGCAGTTGAAATACATGACCGCCGGTTTCTATATCAACGCCAATTGAAAGCGAATTGTAGGTGTTGGGCATTTTAGTATTTGGAAGAACGTAGTAATATTCAGCGTTTAAACTTACTCTTCGTGAAATTTTTTGCCGGCCACCAATGCCAATCGCAATGTTATCGTTGGGTTGCGAAACTTTGGAAACAATGTTGCGATGAATGAGGGTAGGCATTATTTGCAGGGAAGTTTTCTCGTTGAATTTGCGGGCAACGATCAACTGGTAAACATAAAAAAACCGGTCGGAGAAATTGGGGTTTTTTACGGAGTCGTTCTTTGATGTTTCGAAGGTGAGGGATGCCAAAACATCAACCGTTACCGGCATTGCGTTGGGTCCCGATGATTGCCGGAGTAGCTTGTATTTCAAAAATCCATCGATCTCTTTTTTTGGCGTGGTAGAGCGACCGAAACCCACCATCAGGCGCTTTGAAATACCGTAGTCAAAACCCAGGCGAAAAAAAGCCTGGTCAAAACCAAAC
>JANPIA010000476.1:0-6730 GCA_031424735.1 Segetibacter sp. | reverse complement strand
ACTTGCCACGCTGGAAGTGATCATAAAAAAGATGCCCACGCGCTACAAATCGGAAATGCCGGTAGCAAAACCATTGTATCAAAAGGATGAACCTACGGGGCAACTGATCGACTCCATCCTTGCAAAATACCCACAACATAAACGGGTGCTTTTTCTAAAAACTAAATTTGACAACAACGAGATTTTAACTGCTGCGGATGTTGCAGATTTAAACCGGTTTAAGCAGATGCTAAAATAAGCAGCATTAATTGCAATTGATTTTGAACCGAAGAGATGTGAGATAGAGTTAGCGCTGAGAAATCAAATAAATAAACCAATTCTTTTATTTTGTAATACCATTACCAACGCATCAATTTAACTGTATGAAAAAAAGAGATCTTCTTGTAGCCGCCATCACTGCTTCCATTATGCTTTTACCAATGGTGATGATTGCCAAAAAATACCAGCAGGTGGCCCACCTTCCTTCATCGGCGTACGAATGGAATGACATAAAAGCCACTCCCACCAAAGTAGGCGAAAGAAGACAATTTTTTCAGTCGCCTACCGGTACGCTTGATGAGCTTGAATGTCATGCAACCACATTGAATGCTGGCGAAACCGCCCATGCCCCGCACCAGCACCCGGAAGAAGAGTTGATTGTTGTTAAAGAAGGAACGGTTGAAGTATTGGTAAATGGTGAGATGAAAACGGTAGGACCGGGTTCCATCATTTTCCAGGCATCAAACCAATTGCATAACAGCAAAAATGCAGGCACCAAACCCGCCGTTTATTTTGCTATAAAATGGAAGGCTCAAAAAAAATAAATTAGAACGCACTCAATTATCTCCCCCTGTGCTCCTTCCTGCCGCTACTGTCTCTGTTGTTCAATAAAAAATATATCAGGTCCTAATTGACAAACTCGTTCACAAACTTATTCACCTGTTGTGTTGATATGGAATTCACCCCATTATCCACTACAATACGGTAACGAAACGTAAGGGCTTCGCCATTTTTTAATTGAAGATTTAAAGCCGATTTCCCATTGGTAAAAACTTTCTCGCCCAACGGATTTGCAGCAAACAAACCATAGCCGCGGGCATGCCAAAAGGTTGGGTAGTTTGGGTTTTTGGGATGATCGATAATAACTACGCTTACCGAATCGGCACCCATTTTTCCATACACTTTACACCAGGCGGCGCGAGTGCTCCATGCAGCATCACCCACCTTTCCTTCGCTGGTAATGTAGTTGCCGTTGGGTATATTATCGGTGCCTCCTTTTACAATCGTCATATTGCCTTTGTCGTCGGTAAACTTCTCATCTTTTGTGGTTGGTATTTGTAATTCGTGTGCCAGGCGCATGCCAAGTAATCCATCTTTCACATCGTTCAGCTTCACTTCGGTTTTAGCGGTTAATGTTGTAAGCCGGTCAATAATGCGTTTGTGCCCTACCTGGCTGAATTCAAATTTTGTAACCTCCTGCAGCAGCAATTCATCTTTTTGGTTCACCCAGTTTGCGCGATAGGTTAAGCTGCCCTTAGCGCCACTTTTCATCTCCAGTATCTTATCGGTTTTTATCCAGCCATACATATTCTTTTTTTCGGCGGGGATGGCGTACGAATTGTTCCAGAAGTCGAGCCCGTTCACACTTTCGTAGTTAAACCAAATGCCGATGTGGTGAGGATGGTCTATGGGGTCGCCTTCTTTTGGGTTAAGTGGAAACCCCCTGGTAACATCTGTACCACCTGCGGTAAACACAGGATACAAAACGGGCTTCTCTAAATTAGCCGGATACAAAAAGCTTGTGAAAGGTTTGCCGCCAATGGTAATATCCACCTTGTTTGAACCTTTGGCTTTTACAACTTTTACCATTTCAGTTTTTTGGGCGAAAGATTGCACGAAGCAAAAGAAGAATATGCTTAAAAACAGGCTGGTAATTTTCATATGATGTTATGGTTTTTGGATGAAATATTATGGAAGAAATTTGAACCCAGAGGCACAGAGTTACATAGAGTGTTTTCTCAGTGCAGCTTAGTAGTAATGTTTCTGTGTGGTTCCATTTTATTAATACTTGAAGGGCTTTCCGCCTGCCATCACTTCCTGTGTTTTTTCGTTAAACGTTACCTTTAAACCGGTGTGTACTGCAGCGTTGGTCATAATAGTGGCAATGCTGTGACTGTAGCCTGCTTCCACAGGTGCATTGGGTTGCTTGCGGCTGCGGATGCATTCCATCCAGTTACGAATGTGGTTGGATGTAAGCTTGTCGCCTCCGGTATTTGCGCTGGCTATAACGGGTTCCATTTCCGATAAGCTGGCTTCTTTCAGCAGGTTGGGCTGCATCTTCATTTCGTCGGCTTTCGATTTAATTAAACCGCCTGTTGGCGAAACTTTGTTGGTATTTAAGTTGAGTTCGCCGCCGTTTGAGTAATAAATTTCTGCAGGCTTTTCATCGCCATTGTGCATGCGCGATCCAAATGTAACCTGGAAGCCCGAAGACAGGTCGTCGGCAGGACCATAGTCGAAAACCGCGGTAATGGTATCCCAGTTGGTACGCCCGTCCTTCCACATATAAATGCCTCCGTTGGCAACTACGCTGCGCGGATATTGAAGCCCGCTAAACCAATGCACCGTATCTATCTGGTGGCTCATCCACTGGCCGGGAAGCCCGGAGGAGTAAGGCCAAAACAATCGGAACTCTAAATATTTTCTCGGATCAAATGAGTCGCTGGGCCGGTTCATCAGGAAGCGTTTCCAATCGGTATCCTCCTGCTTCAATTGTGGAAGTAGAGCCGGTCGGCGCCAGCGGCCTGGTTGGTTCACATTCCAGGTTAATTCCACCATGGTTATCGGCCCAAACTTGCCGGAGCGAATAAAGTTGTTTGCTGCATGATAGTTTGCACCACTTCTCCGTTGCGAGCCAATCTGTACAATTCTGTCGGTTGCTTTTACCGCTTTCAATGCAGCACGGTTGTCTTCCATAGTTTCGGCAAATGGCTTCTCGCAATACACATCGCAGCCAGCCTTCACTGCTTCAGCACAATGCAGTGCATGCTGAAAATCGGCAGTTCCAACAAACACGGCATCCACCAGTTTTTTGCTGTACATTTCTTCGTTGTTGCGGCATTCAGCTACATCGTGGCCCATTTTTTCCTTCCACATGGCAGCGCCTTCCTGCCGGCGCTTGTTCCATATATCCGACACGGCAACCAGGTCAAAATTCATCTCTTTGTAATGGTTCATAAAGCAAGGCAGGTGCGACGACCGGTGACGATCCGAAAAGCCCACCACGCCCACCCGAACGCGGTCGTTGGCACCAATGATGCGTTTGTAACTCTGGGCGCTCCACGCCGATTGGGAAACCAACACGCCGGCTCCGGCTAATATCGATTGTTCAATAAATTTTCTGCGGGAATGTGGCATAGTTAATCGTTTATAAAATGAAGAGATTACTGCTTCAAGCTATTATTTAAAAATGTAACAAGGAAAACAAAGTTTGTCCCAATACAAATAGCGTGTTTCGTTTGCCTGCTGTATTGCATTAAGTATTTAACATTTAGCATTCACCCTACCATTTCAGTTCCCTGATTTTTATGCTCCGGTACGATACCTTGTCCCCATGATCCTGTAAAAGAATATGACCTTTCTTTGCCATTCCAAAATTCTCCCAATCTTTATACTTGCTCTTTTTAACCAGCTCAATAAACTCCGCTGAGCCACGTTCATACTCAAGCACTTTATAGCCGTTTAACCAATACTCCACTTTATTATCAGGATAAACACGGATAATGCCCTGGTTCCATTCGCCAATCTTTTTTATAGATGCCGGTATTTTTATGGAAGGTTTCAAATCGTACAACGAAGCAAGGGTGCGGTTACCATTAACACCAAGTTTTGCGTCCGGGTGTTTAGCATCGTCCAGCACCTGGTATTCCAAACCAATGGCAGAGCCACTGTTCTTTTCTTTTTCCGTAACAAAATATTTTACCCCGCTATTAGCTCCTTCAGTCAATTTAAAGTCAAACTTTAGTTCAAAGGCACCATATTGTTTTTCTGTAACGATGTCACCACCATTGGTCGACTCGCTGCCAGCCGATTTTTCAACACTCAATACACCACCTTCAATCTGCCATCCCTTTTGCGGAAATTTATCTTTGTAAGCTCCCCGCCATCCATTGGTTGTTACACCATCCCAAAGCAGGGCAAAGCCGTTCTTTTCTTCCTGCGGCGATAAATTGTTAGGAACTGTGTTTACCACATAAATATCATCAGGCTTAGATGGTTTTAAGTCCGATGTTTTGATACGGATATTGCGCCAGCGAATTTGCTTACCTACATGCGCAGCATCCTTAACGGCATGTACCTGCAGCGCTATAAAACCGGATGGAGTTTCTGCGTCAACTACATGGGAGGCAGGTACCCCATTTACCCAGGTACGCATGGAATGCCCTATTGCTTCAATTCGATATTTATTCCATGCATTGTTTTTAAAAGCGCTCTTTCCGGTGGGGTTTAATTCCATGGTATATAACCAGCCCCTGCGTGCTTCATCATACAAGCCACCACTCCATTGCCTGTTTACAGAAGGGTCCACTTCAACCTGGTAACCGTGTACACGACCATTCATAAAATCAGGCTTGCTCAAACTACGAATTTGTAAACCCGAATTCATGCTGGTATCAACAAGCAGTTCCACCTCCAGAATAAAATCGCCATAATCTTTTTCTGTAGCAAGAAAAGAGTTGGGTTCGTTGGATACGGTGGTGCCAATTATTTCACCATTTACCACTGCATACTTTGCTTTGCCGTTTAGCTGTTTCCAACCTTGCAGGTCTTTTCCGTTGAAAAGATTTTGCCAGCCTTTACGGTTTTGAGAAATACCTGCAAAGCAAATAAGGCAAAGGAATACGAGGAGATTTATTTTTATTTTCATATGCAATTCAACCGGTAAAAAAATGATTTTATATCGAACAAGATCGGCTTGTTAGGAAAAAATTCGCCGAAAGAATTCTGCACAATTTAATTATTTAATCCGCACAAAGTGGCAGTACAAAATTCCATTGGAACATAAAATCGTGACCGCATATAAATGGCCATTATTGTTATAAAAGTATATGTGGCAGGTGTTGCTAAGTTAGCAACGGGGTGCGGGGCGCATCTGCCACCGCATTACAGTATATTGCCCAGGCTTATATTTGCACCACTAAAAAAGTATATGCAATTAAACACCGTAATTTTTGATATGGATGGTTTGTTGATAGACAGTGAACCATTGTGGAATGAAGCTGCCGATGAAGTGTTTTCGTTTTACGGCAAAAAACTTACAGCAAATGAATATGCTACAACCGTGGGGTTGCGTACCAGTGAGTTTGTTGCCTGGTGGCTAAAAGATTACAAGTTTGACGATGCGGAACTTGAGCGTGCAGCAAACCAAATAATCAAACTGGTTATAGAAAAAGTAAGACAACGTGGAAAAGCATTGCCCGGCGTACCCTATATTTTTGATTTTTTTCATCAACGGCATTTCAAGATCGGACTGGCAACTTCCTCCCCTTTAGTGCTTGCCGATAGCGTGATAGAATTACTGAATATTCGCCATTACCTACGTGCGATAACCTCCGCGGAAAACCTCGCATATGGAAAGCCCCACCCGCAGGTTTTTATGAATTGTGCCGAAGAGTTAAGTTCCAGCCCTTTGGAATGTGTATGCTTTGAGGATTCGTTTAATGGAATGATAGCCGCCAAAGCTGCACGTATGAAGTGTGTGGTGGTGCCGGAACATCAGCAATCTAAGGATAACAAATGGGCAGCCGCCGATCTTAAACTTTCCTCGCTGCAAAATTTTAGCGCCCTGCATTTTAACCTTCTTTAGTTCCAACACCCTGTGCCAACTTCTTAAATCATAAACGAACAAACGCTGCTTTGAGCATTGATTGAAATGAACAGCGTTATTGCAGCAATCGGTTTGTTATAACACACTCGTTAGAAATTGCCACAAACAACAAAGGCGCTAATTAAAGCGCCTTGTTATGTTTTATAGAGATCCATTATTTAGATACCAGCAACTTCCCGTTCATCACTTCACCATCCAATATCACTTGTATAGTATAAGTACCCGATGCATATTTACCAAGTTCGTTAAAGCTGATTGCGTTGGAACCTGCAGATATACGGTGTATTTCGGTAGTCATTACTTTACCAACCATATCAATAATCCTTATAGAAGCAACGCCATCTTTAGCAGCACTCAACTTGAGTACAAAGAATGATTTTGCGGGGTTAGGATTAACCACCAGGGCATTTACAGATTTACCATTCAGTTTGAACACAAGTACATTGCTGTATTTGATACCACCGTTTTTGTCAACCTGCTTCAACCGGTAATATACATTCCCTGTGAAGTTGCTAACGTTATCGGTAAGGTCGTAGCCAGTGTTGGTGATGTTGCCAAGTGCATTCACCTTTCCTGCTTCGCTAAAGGTGGTACCGTTCAGGCTTCTCTCCACTATGTAGTGGCTCATATTTATTTCGTTTGCCACCGTCCAGGTAAGTTTAATGTTACCGGCGTTCAGGTTGCCTTTGAACTCCAACAAAGTGATAGGCAAAATGGTTACGTTTCTCCAATCGCGATCGGACGGGCAAGTGAAACCCTGAACTGATGCGCTGCTACCGGCTGGTATGGGTCCATTGAAAGATCCATTTGGTCCCATGTTGCTGTATACCACGTTGCGCCAGTATTCTGTAACACCCGTTTTGA
>JANPIA010000475.1:0-2307 GCA_031424735.1 Segetibacter sp. | reverse complement strand
CGGGTTCTGCTGCCTGTGTAATCATTTCCCCCGCATTTCATGCAGGGCTATTCATATTTGATCCCTTCGGGATGGTAAAAATAAACTTCGTTAAAATCGACGAACTTTAAAATATATAAAGAAATCCCGAAGGGATTAAATTTAAATAGCTCCGGGTGAAACCCGGAGACAAATAAACAGTTAGCAAAACAACCCCGAAGGAGTTGAATAATTAAAACCTATGGACATAGCTATTTAAATCATTGAACCCTTCACGGGTTCTGCTGCCTGTTGTAATCATCTTCCCCGCAATTCATGCAGGGTTATTCTTATTTGATTTCTTTGGGATTGTAACTCTTAACCTCATTATAAACCGACGGACTATAAAACCATATGACAAAGCAATTCACGTTTGGTTCACTTATATTACTCTTAGCCTTCGCTTTTGGCTGCAGTAATAACAATAAAAACGAGGCAGGAAAGAAAGAAGAAACGCTAAAAAAGGATTCGATTGACCGCAGCCAAATTAAAACAATCGTTTTCTTTGGTAACAGCCTGACAGCAGGTTACGGACTGGATCCATCCGAAGCTTTCCCTGCCCTCATCCAGCAAAAAATAGATTCGCTTGATCTCCCGTACAAAGTGGTTAATGCTGGTGTAAGTGGTGAAACTTCATCGGGCGGTAATGCCCGTGTGGACTGGATACTAAAGCAACCTGTGGATGTTTTTATTTTGGAGCTTGGTGCAAACGATGGTTTACGTGGAATACCCGTAACCGAAACAAGAAAAAATCTTCAGTCGATTATAAATAAAGTGAAAGTAAAATACCCCGAAGCAAAGCTGGTGCTGGCCGGTATGCAAGTGCCCCCCAATATGGGTACAACCTATGCAACGCAATTCCGCAATTTGTTTTCAGAATTAGCTGCACAAAATAAGATGGCTTTGATCCGATTTATTTTGGAAGGCGTTGGTGGTGTGCGGGAACTGAACCTGGCGGACGGTATACATCCTACTGTTGAAGGACATAAAATTGTGGCAGGTAATATTTGGAACGTGTTAAGCAAAGTGCTTTAACAGGCCGGGGGAACACTAATTTTTGGGAAATTCTGTCATTAGCATCAGCGTGGATAAGTCAAAAGTGCCGGTATTTTAAAATGGGCGTAAATTTGTTGCTCTATATCGATCTCTCGTTTATTAAATAAAATTTATACTATGGCATTAGAATTCACGGATGCAAATTTCCAAACTACCGTATTGGATAGCGACAAGTTAACAGTAATTGATTTTTGGGCGGAGTGGTGCGGACCCTGTCGCGCAATTGGTCCTGTTGTAGAAGAGCTTGCAAAGGAATATGATGGAAAAGTGAACGTTGGCAAAGTGAACGTTGACCACAATCCAACATTAAGCATGAATTACGGCATTACCTCTATCCCCGCCATCCTTTTTATAAAGGGCGGAAAAGTAATTGATAAGCAAATTGGCGCTGTTCCAAAATCTGTTTTAGATAAAAAAATACAGGCTCATTTGTAAATCACAACAAAAATAATAACATAAAAAAAGCAGGCACATCGCCTGCTTTTTTTATGTTATAGTAGCACTATTTCAATTAATACACATCCCAGAACAACCTGGTTGTAAAAACATCGATAGCAGGCTGGGCTTCAACATTAGCTTTATTACTGGCCAATTCAGTACTTGGGTAGAACAAGCGTAAAGGCAAAGCCTGGCCAACAGGTGCACCTGCAGATGCAGGCAAAACCGGGTAATTGGTTCTGCGGAATTCACTCCATGCTTCCAATCCGCTAAAGTTGGTTAAAGCAATCCACTTCTGAAACCAGATAGCCTTTAATTTATCGGGCGAAGCCGCCCAATCCGAAAGATTTTTACCATTAACCAAAATAGTTGTGGCAGGATTAGAAGTTGTACCCGTAACGCGGAAAGATTCTTTTACACCCTGTTCGTAATACGACTGTGGTGTTCCTGTTAAGGTTACTGACGAAAAAACCTGCTTGGCTTCGGCTAAGTTGAAAAAAGTTTCCGCCGCTAACATCAGGAAGATATCCTTGTTAAAGCCAGCTTTGGTAATAAACGATGGCCCAATATACGAGGTGTTTTGCGCCAGGTAACCAGATGTGGAACCAAACGGAACGCCAACGTAGTTTGACAATATTTCTGGCTGGGTACTCACTCCGGAATTGTTAGGATTCTCTCCTCCTCTTGCATAAGCAAGGCGCTTTAAACGGAATGTGTCATCCGTTGCCTTTAGCTGGTCGAAAAGGAACGTGGTTGGGCGGGGAAACCGGGCTAACGCCTAAGTAATTAGCTTTC
>JANPIA010000474.1:0-4168 GCA_031424735.1 Segetibacter sp. | reverse complement strand
TTGTCACATCTTTATAAGATGCCAGCAGTTAACTCCCAAATTTCTTTCTCCAAACTCTTTACGGCAATCAAACTTTCCCTCAATGGTGAGCAGCAGGATTATACACAAGGCAGCATCCGCAAAGCGGTTTTCCTGCTGGCTATACCAATGATATTAGAGCTTAGCCTGGAAAGCGTTTTTGCCCTGGTAGACATGTTTTTTGTGGGTAAGCTGGGTGAAAATGCCATTGCAACCGTAGGATTAACAGAGTCAGTTATTACCCTGGTATACTCAGTAGCCATTGGACTAAGCACCGCGGCAACTGCCATTGTAGCACGAAGAATTGGCGAAAAAAATGCGGAAGACGCAGCACACGCCGGTGCACAATCCATTATTGTTGCCTTAGTTGTTACTATTATCACCAGCATTGCAGGTATAGTGTATGCTGCCGATATTTTAAAGCTAATGGGCGCTAATGAAAGTGTAATAGCAGATGGTGCCATCTTTACACAAATTATGTTTGGCGGCAGCATCGGTATCATGATGCTGTTTTTAATCAATGGAATTTTCAGGGGTGCCGGAGATGCAACCATGGCTATGCGAAGTCTTTGGATCGCCAGTATCATCAACATCATTTTATGCCCTGTACTTATTCATTTTTTTGGGTTGAAAGGTGCCGCTATCGCAACCGTTATAGGGCGATGCACAGGTGTGCTGTATCAATGCTATCACCTGTTTAAAGGAAGTGGTATTTTAAAATTTCACACCCATCATTTTAAAATAGATAATGCGATTATTAAATCTATTATTAAAATCGCATCGCCTGCAACATTTCAATTTATAATAGCCAGCGGTAGCTGGATCATTCTTGCCAGGCTGGTTGCAGAAACCGGCGGTACTACTGCATCTGCAGGTTACCAGATAGCCATACGCAATGTGGTGTTTTTTATTTTACCGGCATGGGGGCTAAGTAATGCGGCGGCAACATTGGTAGGGCAAAACCTTGGCGCTAAACAACCCGAACGTGCCGAAAAAAGCGTGATGCTTACCACTAAATACAATGCCATATTCATGAGCTTTGTGATGTTGGTGTTCATTTTTTTTGCCTATCCAATCATTGGCTTTTTTACCAACGATGATGCTGTTTTGGAATTTGGCGCCAAGGCATTGCAGATTATAGGAACGGGCTACATTTTTTACGGTATCGGCATGGTAATGACGCAGGCTTTAAACGGGGCAGGCGACACACGCACACCCACCATCATTTATTTTATTGGTTTCTGGCTGTTTCAAATTCCGTTTGCTTATTGGCTGGCGAAGGGTTTGGATATGCAATCAACAGGGGCGTTTATAGCTATACCTGTTGCCGAAACATTGATTGCATTAATTGCCTGGTACTATTTTAAAAAGGGCAAATGGAAAGAGATAAAAGTATAGCTTGAAAAATCGCCCGGCGCATCATTACCTTTTAAATCGCGACCGGTAGCTTGTTATATTTATTCCGGTATTCGATGGGTGATAAGCCGGTGGTTTTCTTAAAAACATTTCTGAAAGCCTTGGTGTCGGAATAGCCCACTTCGTACATTAACTCGTTCACATTTTTGCGCCCCGATTCAAGACCTTTTTTAGCAGCTTCTATTTTTACACGCTGCATATATTCAACCACGGTATTGGAAGTGGCTTTTTTAAAACGTCGTTCAAAATTTCGCCGGCTAAGGGCTAACATGGATGTTAACTGTTCAACGGTAATTTTATCGTGGTAGTTTTTTTCTATATACTCCTGCGCTTTTTTTACAGGCTCATCCTCATGTCCCTTTTGCCCCTGGAACATAATGAATGAAGACTGGCAGTAACGGTCAATTTCAATCTCAAAATACTTCCCCATAAAAATTGCCAGATCCCTGTTTGTGTATTTTTCAATAATGTACAATAGCAGGTTCCAAAATGAATTTGCGCCACCGCTTGAGTAAATACCGTTTTCGTCGGTTATGATCTTTTCAGAAACAAGGTTCACCTCCGGAAACATTCTTTTAAAATCGTTTGTACCCAGCCAGTGAGTTGCGCACTTTTTGCCTTTTAGCAAACCTGTGGCCGCTAACAAAAATGCACCCACGCAAAGGCTTGCAACTTCCGCCCCGCCTTCATATTGCTCATTTATCCACGGAAAAAAATTTTTGTTGTCTTCTATCACCTGTTCCATATTTCCGTTAACCGCGGGTATAATAATCAGGTCGGTTTTGGTCACATCGCTGATAACAACATCGGGCTGTACAGTAAAAAATTTATCGTACACATGCGGCGAGGTATCGAGTGCGGTTAATTGTACAGTAAACATTGGAGAACGACCCGAGGCAATCAAAAATTCATTCGCCCGGGTAAATGCCATGTAGGATCCGTCTATACATCCTAACGATGCGGCACCTTTTGGTACAAGAATAGAAATGTGTTTCATGCAACAAATGTAGGCAACATGATTGTCGCAATCAACCCCTAAGATTGCCGTTTTATCACCCCAAAGTTTTAGTGTATTGACTGTAGGTTTGTTCTATCAACTGTAATAATAGAGCCATGACACAAATAAACGCCTATCTCAATTTTGATGGTAATTGCCGCGAGGCAATGAACTTTTACAGGAATTGCCTGGGTGGTGAACTTGCATTTCAAACTGTGGAAGGTTCGCCTATCGAAGCACAATGCGCTGCCGCAATGAAACACCAGATACTTCATGCAAGTTTGATGAAAGATGCATTGTTATTAATGGGCTCTGATATGCAGGGACCCGAGGGGTTTATAAAAGGCAATACAATAGCCCTATCGTTGAATTGCAGCAGCGAGGAAGAGATTGCTGCGTTTTTTAAAAGTCTTAGCAATGGAGGAAAGGTAACCCACGAACTGACCGAACAATTCTGGGGTGCAACGTTTGGTGTATTCACAGATAAATTCGGTGTACGATGGATGCTGAACTACGATAAAAATCAAAAACAATAAAACACAATCATCGCCGACAGCGCACTATGTTTTATTGTTTGTATCCCTTAATTTGTTAACCTAACCAAAAGTGTGACAAGCCGAAAAGGGACCGGAAAATTAGAGAACAAAAACAAACGAATGAATGCAGGTAAACCATGAAATGAAGCGCCTTACTTTAGTCTGAAATCACTACTAAAAAACGTACATATGGAAAAATTACAGTTCTCCACCACCATCCAGGCAACCAAACAACGTGTATGGGCATCGCTTTGGGAAGATGCTAACTACCGCAAATGGACCAGCCCATTTTGCGAAGGATCGCATGCTGTTACTGATTGGAAAGAAGGTAGCAAAGCCTTATTTCTTGGGCCTGATAATAGTGGAATGGTTAGCAAAATTGCGGTGAATAAACCCTACGAGTTCATGTCGATTGAACACCTGGGTGAAGTAAAGAATGGCATAGAAGATATTAGCAGCGAAAAGGTGAAAGATTGGGCGGGCGCCCACGAAGATTATACGCTTACAGAAAAGGATGGCGTAACCACTTTATTGATTGAAATGGACAGCGCTGATAGCTTTAAAGATTATTTAATAAAGTCTTGGCCCAAAGCGCTGGAGCAATTGAAAGCTTTGGCAGAACAACCTGTATGATTCATTGATTGGACCGGTTTAACTTCCCTTACCCATAAATAAATATTGTATGCAAAAAATAACTCCCTTTTTATGGTTTGATGGCAGGGCAGAAGAAGCAATGCTTTTTTACACCTCTGTTTTTAGGAATTCGAAGCCCGGCAGCATTAAACGCTGGGGAGATGGCGCACCCGCACCAAAAGGCTCAGTAATGAGCGCCGGTTTTGAAATTGATGGGCAGGAGTTTATTGCTTTTAATGGCGGTCCCATGTTTAAGTTTACAGAGGCGATCTCCCTGTTTGTAAAATGCGAAAACCAGGAAGAGATAGATCACCTGTGGGAGCAGCTTTCAGAAGGCGGCGAAAAAAGCAGGTGTGGCTGGCTGAAAGATAAATTTGGTGTATCGTGGCAAATCATTCCACCCATATTAGGAGAGCTGTTAACAGACCCCGACCCTGAAAAAGCAAAGCGAGTGGTGCAGGCTATGATGAAAATGGATAAGATAGAAATAGCCGTGCTAAAGGAAGCTTATGACAACAGGTAACCGGAAACCAATTTTTTAAATTTTATAAACCAATAAACATGGCGG
>JANPIA010000473.1:0-2030 GCA_031424735.1 Segetibacter sp. | reverse complement strand
GTCATGCCATAACTCCAACAACCTATAGCTCATTTCACCGGAGACTGCATTCAGTCATACGCTTCAAAGTCCAATGCCCGATTAAAACAATCCCATGAGAGGGTAGTTTATTCATGCTACATATACCTAAGATGGCTGCATGAACCACTACCCTATTAACGTATTGCGGTATTCAACTCTAAGCACTTGCATAGGATATTATTTTTACGGGTATTGCACGTGTCAAAGTACAATGCCAAGATTTAGGAATGCATCATTGTATTCGTTAAAAAACAAACAACATCTTAAAACTGATAGCCTGTTTTGTAAATCAAACGGGCAAAAGCGAAATCGAAGTTAGCGGCTGTCATCGCTTTGACTAGCTAACCCTGTCAAAAAGCTTACGGCATAAACACAAAGCCCCGTCAAGCCCATCATTTATTCCGTTTCCTTTTTGACTCTTTCTCAGCCGCCTATTCCAATGCTTTCTTTTTTCCCGTTTTTCTTTTACAAAATATTCTTTTCAATCATTCCAAAACCACAGTAGTAGAGCTAAATGCCATTGGTACCAACTTTAACCAGGCTGTAAAAAAGCTACACCTCCTTGACAAAATTCCGGAGTTCAGGTCTTGGATAAATGGGCATGGAAAATTGCACCAGGAGATCGTTAGTAAGGTCGATGAAATTAAACTACGCATCAGTCAATTGTACGAGGAATGGTTGCTAAATAACAACGCCACGCAGCATCATGAATGAATTAAATTATAACGAGAAAAAAGTGCAAAAGGGAAAAGCAGAATGCATTGCTGCGTACAATTATCTTCTCTATCATTCCAAGATGAATTTCTTTCAAAAAATTGCTGGCTTTGAGAGGTTAAATACGCTCAATGATAGAGCATCAGCTAAAACAATTCACGTCTCACTAAACTTTGATCCCAGCGAAAAACTAGGCGATGAAAAGCTCAGTGAAATTGCCCAGATTTATATGGATAAAATCGGCTTTGGCCAGCAACCATATCTTGTATATAAACATAGCGATGCAGGTCATCCGCATATCCACATTGTAAGCTCAACAATAAAGCAAGACGGCAGTAGAATAAACACCCACAATATTGGCCGCAATCAATCTGAAAAAGCTTGACGTGAAATAGAAGAATTGTATAAGCTGGTTAAAGCTTCAAAACGACCATCAGAAATACGATCAACATTGAAGCCGATTGATCTATCTAAAATAGTTTACGGCAGCGCTGAAACTAAAAACAGTATCTCAAACATTGTTACCACGGTTGTAAGCCAGTACAAGTTTAGCTCGCTGCCTGAGTTTAATGCCATTCTTGGACAGTTTAATGTTGCAGCCGATAGAGGTTCAGAAGGTAGTAGAATTTATAGAAATGCAGGATTATTATATCGAATTATTGATGCTAATGGAAATAAAATTGGCGTTCCCATCAAAGCAAGTTCATTAGCACATAAGCCAACACTATTACAACTCCATAAAAAATTTGAACGGGACAAAATTGATAGAGAACAACTGAAAAATCCTTCAAGAAATATTGTCTTTGACGCGCTGAAGACAACATCAGATTTAAGCTTGTTTATCTCACAACTTGAAGCAAAAAATATTGATAACCTCTCGATCACCAATCGATGTAATCCTCTTGATCCGTCACGAATGTTTGACATAACAGATGCTACAGAATCAGCAAGGGTAATTTTGCTCGGGTTGAACAAAGAGTGTATTAACAAGCAAGGCGATTTCTTTGTTGAATCTCCTATCAACTTTCTCACTGCTATTATCTGGTTCCTGCGAAAATATGAAGACGGCAAATTGTGCACATTGCCGCATGTAATAGAACTAATGCAAACTAAGTATGATGAACTCTTTCCCGTGTTGAATACTGACCCTGAGATAGAAGTGCTGGTGAACCCTTTTATCACTGCATACGAGAATGATGCAATGGAACAATTAGAAGGTCAAATTGCATCAGCAAAAATAGGTATGGCAAGGCTTTCATCACCGCAGCTTTATTGGGGTCTTTCAGGCAATGATT
>JANPIA010000472.1:0-1747 GCA_031424735.1 Segetibacter sp. | reverse complement strand
GGCGCAGGTTACCAGTGCTATTGCTTTTATGCGTAATAGTTACAGCAGGGAAAGCATTGCTTTTTTACGAACCAGGTTTGAATTAAGTGAGGGTACACAGGTTGACCGGGATCTCGTTATTGCCGTTGCCCAGTTTCAGGACAGCAACGCTTTAACGGTTGATGGTAAGATGGGCCAAAATACCTTTAATACCATACACGCCGAAGGAGGAGAAATAATGCAGGATGTTATCTTGTTTAGGGTGATGAGCCCATTGGGTGGCCGCATGCGACAAACTACTGGTGGTGGTACCACCGATTTTTTAGGACAATTTACTATTGAGATTCATTTGCCGCCGGGCGAAAATTGCGCCGATTATGAATACCGGCAATTTATTTGTGCAAGGGTAGAAATGTTGCCTGCAGGTGCTGACCCTACCGGGCCCCTTACCAACCTGCGGCCACTGTTTACTGTGCCGGGTGGTTTGCAGCCCATTCCAAATTTTACTCAGGATGGCAACACCACTCTTACGCCTTCGAGATACGGCCACCGTAGCGGACCAGGAAGTACCAGCCCAATCAATCATTACCTGAATGCGGATGGCACCGAGAACCAGCGATCAGGTTGTATTTTTAAGGGAGAAGATTTTCCGGGTATTACCGGGCGTGTTACCAATACAGGCGAACAATACGAATTTGACTTTAGGTTTATGGGTCAGGTTAGGCATAAGGATAGGGGAGTGGTAGCTACTAAATTCTGGAGTGTGCGGGATGATTTTGTGATATGATTTTAGGCAGAAGGCGGAAGGCGCAACGTGTTATTGCCTGAAATACGTTGACCGAAAAATTGACCTTTAAACCTGGTTAAAAATAAGTCAAATGGCAAAACGTAGTCAATTTAAAATGAGTATTTCTGAGCGTCTGCATCGCAATTTTAGTGAGAACTTCAAAAAGAGTAAGGTGAAGGAATTAGAGCGCGGCGTAACTCAGGTTAACGATTTGTGTAAGCAATATGAGGTTTCAACTACCTCCGTTTACAGGTGGCTGAAGTTGTATGGCACTAAAGGTGTAACAAAAGAAAAGATGATTGTAGAAAGCCTGAGTGATACCCAGGAGCTGCTTCGAATGAAAAAGCAGGTGGCAGAACTGGAACGCATGATTGGTCAGAAGCAAATACTGATAGACTTTAAAGATAAGATGATAGAATTGGCCGAAGAGACCTATGGGGTGGACATCAAAAAAAAATTTTCTACCAAACCATCCGGCTCATCTGGCATATGAGGGAAGCACATGCATTTAGCCTCAATGCCCTTTTTGCAGCACTTGGTATTAGCAAGCAAGGGTTCCATCAGCAGTTAAACAGGTTTCTTAAAAGAGAGTCATTGCATAAACAGGTTATTCATATGGTATATAAAATCAGGGCAGATCACCCCACCATGTGTGTGCGTGATATGTACTACAAGCTATCGCCAAAGGATTTGGGAAGGGATGCTTTTGAGGACATTTGCCGCCAGGAGGGGCTGCTGTCAAAGCGGCCGAAGAACTGGTGCAAAACCACTGACAGTAGTGGTGTTATACGCTTTGAGGACCTGCGAAAAGATCTGGCAGTTACAGCTATGAACCAGTTGTGGCAAAGTGATATTACTTACTTGCTGTTAGCGGACAGGTTTTACTACATCACTTTCATTCAGGATGCCTTTACTAAAATGATAGTGGGTCATCAAACATCCACTGGCTTATCAACCGAAGCAACAACACTTGCAGCCTTA
>JANPIA010000471.1:0-8328 GCA_031424735.1 Segetibacter sp. | reverse complement strand
GCCAAAACCCATTCGGGTAACAGCGTGCTAAGCGAGGTGCTGCTCGCGGTGTATGGGTATTGATCAATAGTTACATCAAGCCCCGCCTCCCGTGCAGCTTTTACCATAGCCAATGTTTGTACCGACCGACCCCAATTTTGCTGTCCGCCTACTTTAAAGTGAGATATTTCTACCGGCATGTTTGCTTCCCTGCCTACAGTGATCGCTTCTTCAATCGCTTGTATAACGCTGTCGCCTTCGTTGCGCATATGCGATGCGTAAACACCCCCGTATGTTGCGGCAACTTTTGCCAGTTCAATAATTTCATTGGTTTTTGAATAGGTGCCTGGTATATAAATAAGCCCTGTCGAAATTCCAACCGCGCCATCCTTCATAGCCTGCTCAACTATATCTTCCATCTTTTTTAATTCTTCGGTAGATGGCTCACGGTTAGCCCTGCCCATAACAGCTTTGCGTACATCGTTATGGCCAATAAGGGAAGCCACGTTTACGGATAGCCGGGCGCTATCTATGGAGGCAAAATATTTTTTCAGGTTAATGTTTGATGATCCGCAGTTGCCCGTTACCACCGTGGTAACTCCATCGTAAATAAAATTGTTTGCGGTTGGGTTGCTAAATTCATCCCCTTCAATATGGGTATGTACATCAATAAAGCCGGGTGCGATCATCAAACCCGAAGCATCAATTATTTTAATAGCGCTCCAGCCCTTCAGGTTACCCGTTTTTAAAATCTTTCCATCCTTAATGGCTACATCGCCGTAGTACCACGAATTGCCGGTTCCGTCTAAAATTTTACCATTACGAATAATGATGTCAGGGTTCAATTGCGCGGTGGCAGCAAAGGGTAAACATAAAAACACAAACATCCATTTCATCCTGTACATTTTTTAGCCAAGTTAGTATATGAATTGTTATGCGGCAGTTTCAAAGTAGTGCTCGTATTTTTAACTTTGAATATGATACAGATAAAGCATGTAAAACAGGAAGGCGCAGATTTGGAGTTAATAAAGCAATTGTTCAGAGAGTATGCTTTGGAGTTGAATGAGAATCTTTGTTTTCAAAGTTTTGATGAAGAAGTGGCTACACCATTAATAAAATATGGGTGGCCACATGGAAGCCTTTATATAGCCTATTTAGAGGAGCAGCCTGCTGGATGCATTGCGCTATGCAAGTTGGGTGAAGCCATTTGCGAAATGAAGCGGCTGTATGTTAGACCGGGGTTCAGAAAACAAGGTATCGGTGAAAAGTTGGTGGAAGTTTTACTACAGGATGCGATAGCCAAAGGTTATAAAACGATGATGCTGGATACACTTGAAAAACTTCAGCCTGCTATCAGGCTGTACGAGCAGTTTGGCTTTAAAAATACTTCGGCTTACTATCCAAATCCTTTGCCGAACGTAGTGTATATGGAAAAAGCATTATCTGCATAACTGTAAATAGTGAGCAATGAAAGAACTAAATTTGAAATAAGAAAATGTTTATGGCAGGAGCAGTAAAAATATTACCATATTATACCTACAGCGACTATGTTCAATGGGAGGGCAGGTGGGAATTGATAGATGGAATTCCTTATGCAATGAGTCCCCAGCCTGTGCCGGAACATCAACGAATTGCTGCAAACTTATGCGCCGAATTCAGACTTGCATTGCGGGGTTGCAAAAAGCAGTGCCGGGCATATCAGCCGGTAGATTATAAAGTTGCAGAGGATACCATTCTGCAACCCGATATGCTGGTGATTTGCGGCGACGTTCATAAAAAATTTTTAGATTTTGTTCCCGCGTTGGTTGCGGAAATACTTTCACCCGCTACTGCTTTAAAGGATCGCCATACTAAATTTGATATCTACCAAACCCAGGGCATACCTTATTATTTGATTATTTCGTGCGATAAACAGGAAGTAGAGATTTATCATCTAAAAGAAAGAGAATACCAACTTGTAAAAAAAGGAAGGGATGTTGATTATGCGTTTGAGTTCGTCCATTGCAAAGCTCTTATCAACTTTACTGAGATATGGGAATGATTAGCCCATTTGCGCTAAAACACATTCTTCAATCATTTGTGGAAAGTACCGGTGCTCCAGCACATGAATTTTAGTTGCCAGTGATTCCGCAGTATCATTTTCCAATACTTCACATTTCGCCTGGAAAACAATATCACCATTATCATAATGTTCATCCACTTTATGGATGGTAATTCCGCTTTCATGTACACCATCCTGTATAACTGCTTCATGCACTTTTGCACCATACATGCCTTTGCCGCCGTAAGCGGGCAGCAGCGCCGGGTGAATGTTTATAATTCGGTTGCGGTAAACATTAATAATTGATTGAGGTATTTTCCAGAGAAAGCCGGCAAGCGCAATAAAAAAAATTCCGGCTTGTTTCAAGTCACTAACATAAGCATCACCCCTAAAAAACCTTTCTTTTTCAATCAACAGGGTGGGTATGTTGTTTGTTTCGGCAACCTGAAAAACACCAGCACCGGTTCGGTTACATACAATAAGTACCACCTCTATTAATGGATGGGCTTTGAAATGTTCAATAATTTTAGCAGCATTGCTACCCGTCCCGGAAGCGAAAATTGCCACTTTTTTGGTGCAAATACCTGGCGGACTGATTTTTTGTTCCATTACTTTGAACACCGGCATAAGCACAAATATACTGGCAGGCTTTTTTTGTTTTTAAAAAACTGAGTGCATTTAATTCTCCATGTAAAAGTGAGTAAAAGATTTGTTAGAAAAAGTTAGATTTTGGCAATGTATCAATTAATAGAATCTGGTTACAAATAAATGACAATATAAAATTCATTACATATGGAAAGCGTTCAAAGCCAGGCCTGGCATGGCAAAATTTTTTTTAAACATGTTGGTATTATGTGATGATCGTGACATATTTTTGCACGCACTCTAGGAAATTTTTCCACATCAAAGCACAACTTTTTGTGTATATGATCCATCATAGTCGAATAGCCAAAACTGTAGTCCTAAGTTTAGTTTTATTACTTTCTGTTTTCGGAAATCACGTGGTTGCTCAAAACGGGCAGTCATTATTTAATTCAAATTGTGCCTCCTGCCACGCGGTACATAAAGATTTGACCGGTCCGGCACTTGCAGGGGTAGAAGATCGTTGGCCCGACCAAAAGAAACTGTATGCTTGGATAAGGAACAACCAGGCCGTTTTAAAAAGTGGGGATGCCTATGCTAATGCGCTTTATGTAAAATGGAATAAAACAGCAATGAACTTGTTTCCAGCGCTTACCGACGCTGAAATTGGTTCAATTTTAACTTATATCAAATCAGTTCCCGATCCTAAAACACAACCCACTGCGGGTCCGGAAGGCGCTCCATCCGGTGAAAGTGATAATACCCTTCTATTTGGTATTTTAACGCTGATACTTGCTGTTATTGCAATGATTTTATTGCAGGTAAACAGCAATCTAAAAAAACTATCGGATGAAAGAGAAGGTTTGCCACATCTTGAGCCAATTCCGTTTTGGCGAAACAGGGCATATATAGCTATGGTTGCGTTAGTGCTGTTTTGTGTTGGAGGATACTTTACCGTAAAGGGAGCCATTGGTCTGGGTCGCAACCAGGGATACGAGCCAGTTCAGCCTATTTATTATTCACATAAAGTACACGCAGGCATCAACCAGATCAACTGCCTTTACTGCCATACCGGTGCACAAGATGGAAAGCATGCCAATATTCCATCTTTAAATATTTGTATGAATTGTCACATGGCAATCAATGAGTATACTGTTAAGGAAAAGATTTTTAAGGAGGATGGAATTGAAGTAAATGGAACTGCGGAGATTCAAAAACTGTACGATTACGCAGGTTACGACCCGAAGGTTTCTAAAAAATGGGATCCATCAAAAGCCAAGCCTGTTGAATGGATCAAAATTCACAACCTTCCCGATCACGTTTATTTTAACCACTCACAGCACGTAAAAGCTGGTAAGGTTGCCTGCCAAACATGCCATGGCGAAATACAAAAAATGGATGAGGTTTACCAGTTCAGCGATTTAAGCATGGGTTGGTGTGTGAATTGTCATCGCGAAACCAAAGTGCAGTTTAAAGACAATGGGTTTTACAGTATCTATCAAAAATTCCACGACGATTTGAAGAATGGTGTTATAGATAGCGCCAAAGGAATTACAGTAGAAAAAATTGGTGGTACCGAGTGCCAAAAGTGTCACTATTAATATCGGATTGAAAATTTCATAACAGCCTTTTGCCTTTGGGTAACAGAGCTTAACTATAAAAGAGCGACTATTGACTGTCAACGTCAAAGTCTACCGTTAACTAACTTTATATGGAGCAACAAAAGTACTGGCAAAGTTTTGGTGAGCTGAACAGGTCAACTGCTTATGAAGCTGCTGCAAACGACGAATTCCAGGAAGATTTGCCCTTGGAAATGGATGATAAAGGTTTCCTCGAAGCAAAGACACCCCGCCGTGATTTTTTAAAATACCTCGGCTTTAGTACTGCCGCAGCGGCAGCAGCAGCAAGTTGCGAAATGCCGGTTAAGCATGCAATTCCCTTTGTAAACAAGCCCGAAGAAGTTGTTCCGGGCGTGGCTAATTATTTTGCAACTACCTATGTTCAAGATGGCGATGTTACGAGTGTTGTTGCTAAGGTTAGAGATGGCCGTCCCATAAAAATTGAGGGAAACGAATTATCGCCCATAACGCATGGCGGAACGTCTGCAAGGGTGCAGGCTTCTGTATTAGACTTGTACGACAATGCCCGTTTACGTTACCCAATGGCTGATGGCAAAGAGGTAAGTACTTTTGAAGCTTTTGATAAAATGATTGCCGGCGCAATGGCCGGTTTAGTTAGTGCGCCGGTAGTATTACTTACCAGCACAATTACTTCGCCTACAAGTAAAGATGTGATAGCGCAGTTTCTGGCAAAATATCCCGGAAGCCGTCATGTAATTTATGATGCAGTTAGCTACAGCGGTATGTTGCTTGCCAACGAAGCTTCCTATGGAAAGAGGTCCATTCCATCGTACCGGTTTGACAAAGCAAAAGTGATTGTAAGCCTCGGAGCCGATTTTTTGGGAACCTGGGTAAGCCCGGTTGAGTTTGCAAAACAATATGCAAGAGGGAGAAAAATAAATGAGAAGAGCCCCGAAATGAATCGTCATATACAGTTTGAGAGTATGATGAGTATGACCGGAGCGAATGCAGATGAAAGATACCAGCACAAGCCATCGGAAACTGCAGCGGTGGCGTTGGCATTGTATGCTGCATTGGGCGGTTCCGCTACCGCACCAGCCATCAGCGATTCTCTAAAGAAAGGCATTGCTAATACAGTAAAATATCTTTCTGCAAGTAAAGGGACTGCACTGGTTGTTAGTGGCAGTAACGATGTAAATGTGCAGACAGTTGTAAACGCTATCAATGAAATGATAGGTGCAGGGGGTTCAACAATAGATTGGTCTTCCACATTCAATGGGCGCCAGGGTATTGATGCAGATATGGTAAAGCTGGTGGAGGAGATGAACGCCGGAACAGTGGGTGCTTTGTTAATTCATGGAGCCAACCCTGCCTATAATTATTTTGATAGTAAGAAGTTTACTGATGGTTTAAAGAAGATAAAGTTTGCTGTTTCATTCAATACAAAAATGGATGAGACAACAGAACTTTGTAAATATGTTTTACCTGATCACCACTACCTGGAAAGCTGGGGCGATGCGGAACCAAAATCCGGTCTTATCTCTCTCCTTCAACCCACCATTTATCCCCTGTTTAAAACACGCCAGTGGCAAGATAGCCTGCTGAAATGGAGCGGCGCCTCAACTGATTATTTAGGGTTGGTGAAAGCCTATTGGATGGGGAAACTTGGAAGCGAAAGCAATTGGGACAAAGCTTTACAGGATGGCGTTATTACACCGGCTGGCTTTAGTGTAGGTAACACAAGTTCATCGGATTCAACAGGTGCAGTTGCGGAAGTGGTAACAACAACCTCAGGAAGTTCAGGATCGTTTAATGGTGGCGGTGTAGCACAATCCGTAGCAACTTTAAGTGCTGGTAAAAAAGTAGGTAAAACTGAACTGGTACTTTATCAAAAAGTTTCGATGGGTGCAGGTGAGCAAGCTAACAATCCATGGTTGCAGGAACTCCCAGATCCGATTACCAAAGGAACATGGGATAACTATGCTATCATTTCTCCGGCAATGGCGAAGGCAATGTTTTCTATAGATCTTACCAGGAACCGGGATATTGATGCTTACGAAGTTCACCCGGAAAAACAAACATTAAAGATAACTGTAAATGGGATTGCCCAGGAACTGCCTATCATTATTGTTCCCGGAACAAATCCGGATACTATTGCGGTTGCTGTAGGTTATGGCTGTAGTGAGAAAATTGGAATGGCTGCAAAAGGAGCCGGCAAAAATGTTTTTCCCTGGGTAAGTTATAATGGTGTGACACGCGAATATGCAGTTAGCAATGTTACTGTTGAAAAGGGTGGCACAACTTACAAACTGGCGCAAAACCAAACACACGGCACCTACGAAGGCAGAACCGAAGTTGTGTTGGAAACAACACTGGCTACTTTAAAGAGTGAACCTAAAATGTTCTCTGAAAGAAGAGAAGAATTACATAAAGATTTTGCACAAACAGCGAAGCACGACTTTGAAAAAGAAGCGACCATTTATCCGGTTTTCGACCGCCCGGGTATAAAGTGGGGGATGAGCATTGATATGAATAGCTGTACCGGTTGCGGTGCATGTGTGGTGGCTTGTAATGCGGAGAACAATGTTGCGGTGGTTGGTAAAGCCGAAGTAGCCCGTGCACACGATATGCACTGGATGAGGATTGACCGTTACTTCAGCGGCGACCTTGAAAATCCCAACGTGATATTTCAACCAATGCTTTGCCAGCATTGCGATAATGCCCCCTGCGAGAATGTTTGCCCGGTTGCAGCAACCAATCACAGCAGCGAAGGTTTAAACCAGATGGCCTATAACCGTTGTATTGGTACAAGGTATTGTGGTAACAACTGTCCGTATAATGTGCGTCGTTTTAACTGGGCGGATTATATGGGAGCCGATAGCTTCCCCGATAACCAGGTGGGGCATATTACGGATGCTGCGATGATGATGAATGACGACCTGACAAGGATGGTTTTGAACCCGGATGTTACTGTAAGAAGTCGTGGTGTTATTGAGAAATGTTCTTTCTGCGTTCAGCGTTTGCAGGATGGAAAACTGAAAGCAAAAAAAGAAAGCCGCCCCTTAAAAACTGGTGGTAACAACGAGTGGGATGTAAAGGTTGCCTGCCAGCAAGCCTGCCCAAGTGATGCAATTGTATTTGGTAATGTGAACGATAAAACAAGTGCAGTTGCAAAGCATAGGATTGATAATGATGGCAGGTTGTTTTACGTGCTGGAGATGATACATACGCTACCCAACGTAAGCTACCTGGCAAAGGTTAGAAATACGGATGAGATGATTCAGTCAACACAAGAAAAAGAAACGGTAGCTGGCGAGGAGCACAAAGAAGTAGAACATAAATAAATGGATTAACGGAGTTTTTTGCATGTGCGGTTATTAAACATTGCATTTTGCATAAAGACTTGCGGTACAAGAGTGCGACGCAACAATTTTAAAACAGGGAACGATAGCTGGTTAACAAACAAGTTCGCAAAAAATAATTTATGATCAGCCCTATGCTGGTTCTAAACCAAAGCAGATGACGTTAAAATACGAATCACAGATCAGGGAACCACTGGTGGATGGTAATAAAGATTACCACCAGGTAACAGAAGACATTGTTCGCCCGATTGAAGCGAAGCCAGGAAGGCTTTGGTATATTGGCTTCTTTATCTCAGTGGCATTGCTCATGTTTGGCGTGTACAGTGTTTACCGCGAGGTTACGTATGGTATTGGTCAGTGGAACTTAAATAAGACTGTTGGTTGGGGTTGGGATATTACCAACTTCGTTTGGTGGGTAGGTATTGGTCATGCCGGTACATTGATCTCTGCGATACTTTTACTTTTCCGCCAGGGCTGGAGAACGGGTGTAAACCGTGCTGCGGAAGCAATGACGATTTTCGCGGTAATGTGTGCCGGTCAATTCCCAATATTTCACATGGGTAGGGTTTGGATGGCATTCTTTGTACTACCTTATCCAAACACCCGCGGTCCGCTATGGGTGAACTTTGCCTCTCCCTTGTTGTGGGATGTGTTTGCGATATCTACTTACTTCACTGTGTCATTGTTATTCTGGTACTCCGGTTTGTTACCGGATCTTGCTACGGTTCGCGACCGTGCAAAAACGAAGTTTCGCAAAATGTTTTATGGGGTCGCTTCTTTTGGC
>JANPIA010000470.1:0-12575 GCA_031424735.1 Segetibacter sp. | reverse complement strand
ATTGCCTGTAAATATTAATGTCATCGGGATCAAGATTATCTGCAATACGCACTTCACTAGTTACACTTTGTCCGCCTTCATTTATAGAAGCTGCGGCAATGTGCGAGTGCTCATCTACTACACCTGGCGACAAGTGTTTGCCAGTTGCATCAATTGTTCTTGCAGAAGCTTCGTTCAAATTTTTTCCTACTGCCGCTATCTTACCATTGCGCACCAACACATCCGCATTTTGCATCACCCCTTCTTTTTCATTGGTCCAAACGGTAGCGTTTTTAAATAAGATGGTTTCCTGCTTTGGTGCATTGCCTTCTTCCCATCCATAAGGTTCGAAAGGATAATACACTTTGCCCAGCGGACCTGATGGACGCTTTCTTGCACTATCAGCTTTTTGTGCCATGGGTTGGTCGTATGTGGCTGTCCAGGTAAAGCGACTGCCAGCGCTGTCTTCACCATATCCCGTCCATACATCGTTGTTTACAATGCCACTCAGGCGCATGTTTTCACCACCTCTTCTTTCGGGTGCTACATTGATGCGCACCTGGCGACCGTCATAATAGAACTTAGAGGTTACCGTATCTTTTCCGATAAGGTTTGCGGCGCTGTTGCTTTTAAAATCAAGCGTATAATTTACCGGACCAGTTGTTGTGTTCATCACCAGCTTATAAGTGCCTCGCATGTCTTTCCAGCTTTCATCTTTTACACTAAACTTATGACCCTGCACCCAGTTTTGGTACAAGGTTGTTTTCTCATTAAACACTGGTCCCGATGTGATGAGAAAGTTTGCCCACTTGCCTGCATCCAAACTACCCACTTCATTATACACACCTAATAAAGTAGCAGGTGTTTTGGTGAGTGCATTGAGTGCGGCTGTTTCGGTAAGTCCATAATTAAAGGCGGTGCGCAGGTTGGTTAAAAACTGTTTTGCATCCCTGAGATCTGCGGTAGTTAAGCAAAAAGGAATGCCTGCTTTTTCCATAGCGCCTGGGTTGGTTGGTGCCAGTTCCCAATGCTTCAAATCGGTTAGCGAAACAAACCTTGCATCGTTCGGGTCTTCTACATCCTGTGCCTGAGGATAGTTAAGCGAAAGAATATAAGTGGCTTTTGTAGCAGCAATTTCTTTGAGGCGCTGGTATTCATTACCACCACCTTTTATAATGTATTGCACGCCAAATTCATCACCAATTCTATCAGCACGCAAATCATTCCATTTATCGCTTGCATCAAAAATTTGCGGAAGGTTTTGGTTGTCATTCCATGCCTGCAGGCTTAGGTTCAAACCTTCTTTTGCCGGCTTGTTTTTATACCACTGTGCATCCAGGTAAGTTTGGCGCAAGAGAGCGATCATGCCCATCATAGAGCTGGGATAACTTTGGGTAGAGCTGCCCTTGTTGAACGCATAATGCGATGAAGCTTTATCTTTTAAAATAACAAGATTGTCTTTTGAATTATTAAGCAAAACCAATGTGCCGGTGCCCCGTGCAATTCCATCTTTTACATGGGTAAGCACCACGCCAAATCCATTGTCGCGAATAGGCTTTGCTCTAGTTTCATCCACAGCAAAAACCTTGTAGGCATCTGCCTCACTTTTAATAGCCTGGTTCCAACCGGAAGCACCTTTGGTGTTGGTAGCAAGCTGCGCCTGCTGACCAGGATTGAAGCCGCGACCAATAGTTGGCGCTTGCACCGCAGTACCATAGTCGCTGTAGATATCAATAAATGATGGGTAAATAAATTTCTCTTTGCAATCAACAACCACCGCATCGGCTGGAACATTGATACCCGCACCAATTGCCACAATCTTTCCATCGCGAATAACCATTACGGCATTTTTGATAGTAGTCTGTGCATCTTTTACAATAGTGGCATTGGTAAAAGCGTAAGCGCCTGTCCGCTTATCCGCCACGCCGTTTTCCGGAAATGTTTCCTGGGCTAATGCTAATTGCCATAGCCAAAGGCTACCGGCAAGCAGTAGAATTTTCTTCATGTGCATATTAATTTTGGTAAGAATGAAATGTGTTTAAAACTAAGTAAAAATCACTACGGCTAAACACGAGTGTATTTATAAATGTTCAATCATCGGTAAATGATAACCCGTAACAGGAGAGTAGCGAATAGAATAAAAAAAGCAGCAGGATAATGCATCTTGCTGCTTAAGGTATTTGAATAGTATAAAATTAATTATTCAACATTAGGGGCATCACCAGCATCAACAATTCTTCGTTTTCTTCCATTTCAGTCGGCTTTATAATGCCTGCTTTGGTTGCTGTTGCAAGTTCTACTTTAATGTCTGGCGTATCGGCCGCATTCAGCATTTCAATCAGGAAACGTGCATTGAAAGCAATTTGTAAGTCTTCCCCATCATATTGGCAGTTCATCCGTTCGTTACCCTCAAAGCTAAAATCAACATCCTGCGCGGCCATTTGCAATTCGCTGCCACTTATGGTTAAAGCCACTTGGTTGGTGCTTTTATTACTAAATACACTAACGCGCCTAAGCCCGCTTTGAAAGTCGCTTTTGTTTACGATCAGTTTATAAGGATTATCGGTAGGTATCACCACTTTGTAATCAGGAAAACGTGCATCAATTAAACGGCAGGTAAGTTGTGTGGTTCCATGTTTTACAAACAGGTGGTTACTGTTGTATGAAATCGTCAGCGCATCATCGTTATCGGGCAAAGCATTTTTTAAAAGGTTCAGGGGCTTTTTGGGAACGATGAAATTTTCGGCTTTGGGGCACTTTACATCGGTACGTTTATAACGAACCAGGCGATGAGCATCGGTGGCAACAAACTGTATTGAATCTTTTGTCAGCTCAAAATATACACCTGTCATAGCTGGTCGAAGATCGTCGCTGCTTACTGCAAACAAAGTTTTAGAAATGGCGGTAACCAAAGCGCTGCTTGGCATGGTAAAGGCGGTTGTGTCGTCGGCTGCCGGCTCCTTTGGAAAGTTATCGGGGTTTTCACCCATCACCTTATACTTGCCATTATCGCTGGTTATTTCTACGGCAAAGCTTTTATCAATATTAAAAGTAAGTGGCTGATCGGAAATGTTTTTTAATGAGTCCATCAAAATTTTAGCCGGTATACAAACTTTGCCATCCGCCTTACTTTCCACATCCATTTGTACACGCATCACTGTTTCAAGATCGGTAGCCACAATATTCAGTTTTTTATCTTCAATTTCGAATAAAAAATCTTCAAGTATAGGTATAACCGTGATGGAGTTGATTACGCCGCTGATCTGCTGCAGGTGTTTCAATAAAGAGGATGATGATACAATAAACTTCATGTGTATGGCGGTTTGGTCATAAAGAAACAAACCTACAGTAAAATGTTAATTGCACAAAGACAAAACAAAGTTGGCAAACCTGCCAAAGTAATGAATGAAAACTAAGTGCCGGGATTATTGCGTGTGAGAAAGGGTTGGAGCAACTCTTCAAACTTTTCGCGGCTAATGGGTTTGTTGATGTACCTGCTTACAAATGAAAATTCTTTAGATCGCCGTATGTCCGACTCATCTACCGAAGAACTTACCATAAATATGGTGGCGGGTTTGCTGAGTGTTTGCCTTACATTGTTAAAAGCTTCCAGAAACTCCCAGCCATCCATCACCGGCATATTAATGTCGAGGAAGATAATGTCGGGAAGTTCGTCGGTTGCGGTAGAATGTTGTTGCAGAAAGTTAATGGCATCTTCACCATTAGAAAAAACGGAAATATTATTAATCGCTTCAATAGATTCAATGGTTTTACGGGCAGTAAACTGGTAAATCCTGTCGTCGTCCACCAAATAAATATTGAGCCCTTTTTTTTCCATTATGTAAGTCCCTCTATATGAACGGTACTTTGTACAAAATAATTAAGTTTATACCATCTAACCAATTTTTGATTCAAACTTACACCCTTTTCAGGTAAATGTTATTTAATCAGCCTATAACTAAAGAACAGGCATTTCAAAAGGCGAAGTCCTATTGTTCCTACCAGGAAAGAACACATAAAGAAGTGAAGGAAAAACTGTATGGTTTTGGATTGAGAAAGGCTGATGTTGAACAATTGCTCACAGATTTGATAACCGAAGATTATTTGAACGAGGAGCGCTTTGCCGTTCAGTATGCTGGTGGAAAATTCAGGATGAAGCAGTGGGGCCGTAAAAAAATACAATACGAGTTGAAGCAAAAAGGACTCAGTGCCTGGTGTATTAATAAAGCAATGAAAGAAATTGACGAAGCAGATTACCTTAAAATCGCCAGGAAACTTGCCATCTCTAAATGGAAACTTTTACAAAAAGATCATAAGCAAAACAAACAGGCAAAAGCCTATGCCTACCTGGTACAAAAAGGGTACGAACCGGAACTTGCCAACCGGCTTATTGCTGAACTAAAAACATCTTCACCTTTGTAATACCGCTTTATTTCAACGCCTCGGTTTTACTTGCACACAATTAAATTGCAGACGTACTGTTATCAGTTCAAGCATGTTCAGTTATTTGGTGTTTTTTTAAAAACAACGACACATACTTTTTACCTGCAAACTGCAACAGGTGCCGGTAGAAATGGCTGTAATCGTAATAGCCGAAATCGGCATGATTAAAAGGTTTTGGCGATATTGTTAGCTGCACAACTGCCTGCCGTATTCTAAGTGTTTGTAAAGCTTGCTTGCCGCTATAACTGGTGGTTGCCCTGAAATATCGCTGTAGTGTGCGCATACTAATATGCTTGTCGCCCGCTATTGTTTTTACAGATGGATTAAAATTATTCGCTTCCATACAATCCTGCAAAATAGCCGTTACCATATTTACATAGTTTAGCGAGCCTGCATGTTTTGCAATCAGCGCATCGTAGTGTTCAAATACAATTTGTACACGCTCCTTAAACGAGCGGACAGCCCTCACCCTTTCAACAATACGTTTATCAATTAAATATGCCAGTGGGTATATATTTTCTTTATATTCAGAAAAGTCTACATCTTTTTCAAACACAATGGGACATACTTTAAACTTTATACCAAATAGGCGGTTGCCAGCGGCGTGGTGGCAGGTTATATAATCATGCCGCGGAAGAAAACCTTCGGTTTTTACTTCAAAAGAATTTTTAGCAAGTTGTATAGTGAATGGAGTGCCCAGATTGATAAGGTAGGTATACCCAATATTGGGAAACAATACGTCGGAAAAACCAGCAGGATGATCGTTCCAAAGCATGCCGAAATCTGTTTCCCAGCAAAAATCTATATAAAGGCTTAGGTTGCCCATAGCCCACTGGCGGTGGTACCGTTCTTCAAAATGATCTTTATCTATAAACTCAATATGCTCCATAACACCCCTTGTATTATCGAAATTAACAGGCGCTAAAACAGTTCGTGAAAAAAAAGGGTGACCGGTAATAAAGGCACATCCAACTGCAAATCTTTACCCGTTACCAAACGAATGCTCCAACAAACATTTTTCCCATTGGCAGATAACTAACTGTTGGATTAACTTAAAAAAAGAGGGAAATTTATTTTCGTCCTTACAATATTTTACAATGAAAGAACCTGTTACTCCCCGCGAATTAGTGCAACGTTGGGTAGATGCTTTTAATAAAGCCGACCTCCAAACACTCGAAAGTTTGTATGCCGAAAATGCGTTGAACCACCAAATGCCCAACGAGCCGCTTTATGGTAGCAAAGCAATTGGTGAAATGTTTAGAAACGAATTTGCGGCTGCGCCGGAAATGCACTGTATAGTTGTGCAGATAATTGAAGAGGGGAATTGAGTGTTTTAGAATGGCGCGATCCCAAAGGGTTTAATGGCTGCGGCTTTTTTGAAGTGGTTGACGGGCTTATAAAAACCCAGCGGGGTTATTGGGACCGGTTGAAATTTAACGAACTATACCAGTTGAGCAACTAAAAAATCAGCGCTTAGTGCGCTTCAATAATTTTACAGCCAACTATACTTTTAAAGAAGAATCCATTATCCCGTCGTTTTAAATAGGTTGGCGGCAAGTCATGCATTAAAAGGTAGCATTGCAACATTAGCTCCACCTTGTGATTCAACATGCTCCATCCCAAAATAACCAGTGCGTTTATGCGTTTTATTGAATCTTAATATTTCTATTAACATTTTTACAAAATTGGTTTGACCATTAAAAGATATTTTTACAACCACCCAGAAATTATTCAATTCTATGAGGATACTTGCTCTATTCGCTTTCACGGTTGTATTGATCTCATCTGCCTATTCTCAAACAAAGATTACTTACAAAGCAAAACCGGCGGTTTCCAAAGTGACTGCTGGTTATAATATTCCTATCACGCTTACGCCATTAAAAAATTGCTGGGTCTTTTTAGGAAGCCATTTTGGTAAGTATAAAAATTTATCGGATTCCGCCTGGCTCGATGCAAAAAGCCAGGGCGTTTTTAAAGGCAAAACAAAATTGCCGGGTGGCATCTATTTCATTGTATCGCCGCGCCGCGTTTTGCTGTTCGAAATTTTGATGGATAAAGAGCAGCACTTTTCCATAAGGTCGGATACTACCACCCCCGATGTGGTAACAATTGTTGGATCGCAGGAGAATGCTTTGTTTCAGCAGTACACAAAATATTTAACAGAAAAGGCGCCCTTGTTAAATGCCATGCAAAACCAGTTGGCGGAGGCAAAAAACGAAAAAGATTCTACCCTGATTAAAGCAGCCATCGCAAAAGGAAATAAGGAGTTGCAAACGTACCGCGAAGGATTGATGCAGAAGAATCCGGGCTCCATGCTGGCATCTTTCTTCAATACTATGAAGCGGCCGGATATACCCGTTATGCCGCAATTGCCCAATGGCAGTTTGGATTCATCGTACCCATACCGTTTTGTAAAAAGCCATTGGTGGGATGGTGTTTCGTTTGATGATGACCGCCTGGTTCGCACCCCTTTTTTTGAACCCAAGCTGGAGGAATATTTTAAATATTATGTAGCGCAGGAAGCTGATTCCATTATTGCTGAAGCAAACTATATGTTGCTGGTATCGCGAAACAGCCGCGAAATGTTTAAATACCTGCTGGGTAAGTTTACCGATAAATACATCAGTCCCGAGTTTATGGGGCAGGAAAAAGTGTTCCTGTTTTTGTTTGAAAAATTTTACAGCAAAGGCGATACTGCCTGGCTAAGTCAAAAGCAAAAGCAATATATTTTCGACCGTGCGTATAGCCTGATGGCAAACCAGTTGGGAGAGGCTGCAGCCGATTTGCAAATGCTGGATACGAGTGGAAAATCGGTTTCATTATACGGCATTAAATCGCCCTTTACTTTTTTAACTTTTTGGGATCCCAATTGCGGGCATTGTAAGGAAACCATGCCCCGCGTTGATTCCATCTACCGAGCAAAATGGAAAGCCCTCGGCGTTAAAATAGTTGGGGTGAATATAGATGAGGCAGCAAATGACGCCTGGAAAAAGTTTGTTACTCAACATAAACTTATAGACTGGGCACACATTTATCAGCCCAAACAAAAAAGGGATGAAGAGATAGCCAAAGGATTACCTGGCTTTAAGCAATTGTACGATGTATATAAAACCCCCACATTATATTTGTTAGACGATCAAAAACGCATCATTGGTAAAATGCTTACCATTGAACAGTTTGACGACGTGTTACAAGCCAAACTCAAAGGCAAACGCTCCACTCTCTGAAGTAATTAAATTATGATGATAAAAAAATTCGTTGTCGCCGCTTTGTTAGGTCTTTTAGTTGATTCAGCAAGCGGGCAGCTGGTGTTTACATATGGCAATAAGCAGGTAGATAAGGTGGATTTTTTACGGGCCTTCAATAAAAATCCCGGCACAGCAGGCGATCGCAAAAAGGCGTTAAAAGAATACCTGGACCTGTACATCAACTTTAAATTAAAAGTGCAGGCCGCCTACGATGCAAAATTGCAGGACGATGCTACCCAACAATACGAACTGGAAAATTTTAAGAAACAAATTGCTGAAAACATTATTAACGACGAAGCAAAGGTGAAGGACCTGGCGAACGAAGCATTTCAGCGTAGCCAGAAAGATATTCATCTTGCCCAGGTATTTGTTGAGGTGGCCCCCAAGGCCGATACCGTGGAAGCCTTCAAAAAAATACAGGCTGCTTACAAAGCCTTAAAGGAAGGAAAAGATTTTGTAAAAGTTTCTGAAGAGTTTTCATCCGATGCAGCAACCAGGCAATCCGGCGGCGACCTTGGTTTTGTAACTGTTTTTACCTTGCCATACGAGTTTGAAAATGTTGCTTACCGTTTGAAAGCCATGGATTATTCGGCGCCCTTTAAAAGTAAGCTGGGTTATCATATTTTTAAAAATACCGGTGAACGTAAAGGATTGGGCAGGCGAAAGGTTGCTCAAATACTCATTACTTATCCGCCGGGTGCAACCGATACGGAAAAAACAGCAGCAAAACGCAAAGCAGATTCTGTTTATACACTGTTGCAAAATGGAGCCGGATTTGAGGAACTGGTTCGTACTGTAAGCAACGATGTTTCTACCGTAAACAACAATGGGCAATTGAGCGAATTTGGTGTTGGCGAGTACAGTACCTTTTTTGAAGATGCTGCTTTCGCCCTTACAAAACCCAACGATATTTCCCGCCCTTTTCAAACAAATTATGGCTACCATATTTTAAAACTACTGGATGCAAAACCGGTTAGTGCCGACATTAACGACCCAGAAAGCAGTTCAGTTTTAAGAGATAAAATTTTGCAGGATCAACGATTGACAACGGCCAGGAAAATGCTGGTTGATAAACGCCAGAGTCTTATAAAATATAAACCCGCTATTTATAACCAGGCAGAACTTTGGCGCTATACTGATAGTATTTTAGAAGGCAAAAAAGTAAGCGCTATTAAAGCGATCAACGATAAAACCTTGTTGTTCTCGTTTGCCAAACAAAACATTCGCGTAGCCGATTGGGAGAAGTTTGTTAAAGCAATTCGTGCAAACCCCAATACAGAATTGGGCAGCAAAAACTATAAAGACCTGATGAAGGAATATGTTAGCATTACCGGCGCCGAATATTACCGCAACCATTTGGAAGATTACAGTGGTGAATACAAACAACAAGTGCAGGAATTTAAGGAGGCTAACTTGTTATTTGGTATTATGGATAAAAACGTATGGAGTAAAGCGAGTGTTGACTCTGCGGGTTTACAAGCTTATTACAACGAACATAAAAACAAATACCAGTGGGCACCCAGTGCCGAAGCGCTGATTATAACCGTTGCAACTGAAACCCTGGCAAAAGAACTTCAGCAAAAGTTGAAACAAAACACCGCGGGCTGGAAAACGCTTACGGAAAACTACGGCTCGCAGGTGGTGGCTGATAGCGGACGGTACGAATTGAGCCAGTTACCAGCAGTTGAAAAAACAATTTTTACCGAAGGGCTGGCTACTGCACCGCTAAAAAATGCTGCGGATGGTACCTTCACTTTTAACTACATCATTAAAGTTTATAGCCAGCCAGCGCCAAGAAGCTTTGAGGATTCCCGCGGTATGATCATCAGCGATTACCAGCAGGTGCTGGAGGAGCGATGGATTGCTGCGTTAAAAAAGAAGTATCCCGTAAAGGTTAACCAGGCAGTGTTTAATGCTTTAAAGTAAATCGGGCTATTATACAAGGTCTTTCACCACGTTCCAGATTACTTTTGGTTTGCCAAGTGTGTAGTAATGAAGTACGGGAACACCAAATTTTTTCAACTCCTTACTTTGCTGCTTTAACCATTCGGTACCCACCAATTCGCAATCTGCATCGCTTTTGCACTTCATTATTTCGTTGGATAAATCAGTGGGGATATCTACATGAAATATACGTGGTAAAACAGACAATTGCTTTTTAGTGGTGATGGGTTTTAGTCCGGGGATGATGGGTACTTGAATGCCAATATCCCTGCAGGCTTTTACAAAATCGAAGAATTTTTTGTTGTCGAAAAACATTTGAGTCATAATGTAACAGCCGCCGGCATCTACTTTGTCTTTCAGGCGTTGCAGGTCTATTTCAAGATTAGGCGCTTCAAAATGTTTTTCGGGATAGCCAGCAATACCAATGCAGAAATTGGTTTTACCGCCATTCAAGATGTCCTCATCTATATAAATACCATTATTAAGATTACCCACCTGCTTTAAAAGGTCGATAGCATAACGGTGACCATCCGGCTCCGGTTCAAACGACATTTCATTTTTGGGAGCATCGCCACGTAATACCAATACATTGTCAATATCCAGGAAGTTCAGGTCTATCAGCGCATCTTCCGTTTCGCGTTTACTAAAGCCGCCGCAAATAAAATGCGGAACGGCGTCTATGCGATAGTGGTTCATTAAGGAGGCGCAAATACCAACGGTACCCGGCCGCTTACGAACTTCCACTTTATCAAAAGTGCCGTCTGCTTTCTTTTTAAACATGCTTTCGCTGCGGTGATAGGTGACATTTATCCACGAAGGTTTGAACTCCATGAGCGGATCGAGGTGATCGTATATTGAATTGATGCTTTTGCCTTTTAGCGGCGGTAAAATTTCAAACGAGATCAGGGTATCTTTCGCCTCGTTGATGTGGTCGATTACTTTCATTGCACTGTATAAATTATTGCAAACATATATCAGCCGGTATTAACTTCCATATAATAATAGCTATAACAGCCTGTGTTGTTGTTAGCTGATAGAGCCATTAACGTGGAAAGGTTTTTGCCTTGACATTGCTATGCGAATATTACTGCAACTTTTAATCGTAGCCACTTTCAGCGCCTGCGAATCTTACAACAGTTACCACGAAAACAAGGTAAACGATACCATTGCCAATGCCGCCGCTGCACAACCAACGTTAGGTTCTGTTCGCGACACGGCGGTTTTAAGCAAGCCGATGCCGTATTCGCCGGCGGCAAAAACCATTCATACCGGTACTATTTCACCACAACAATTACTGGAGTTTGCCAATAAGCAAATCGGCGTTCCTTACAAATATGGATCTACTGACCCCGCCAATGGTTTTGATTGCTCCGGCTTCATCACCTATGTTTTTAATCATTTTAATATTGCTGTTCCCCGCTCGTCGGTCGATTTTACGAACGTGGAGCGGGAAATTCCCCTGGCTGAAGCCAAACCCGGCGACCTGATCCTTTTTACCGGAACCGACAGTTCCGTTAGGGTGGTGGGTCATATGGGTATAATTACCAGTGCAGCAAACAGCAATGTTGAGTTTATACAATCTACTTCAGGCAAACGGTATGGTGTAACGATAACGCCAGTCAACAACTATTACAGGGGACGGTTTATGAAACTTCTCCGCATTTTTCCGCAGAACGATTTAAACTGATAGAAGAAAGTTGTAAAAAATTATACCGGTTTAGTTATCAGCCGATAAAATCCATCTTTCAATTTCTTTTATACATAAATTGTAAGGGCAACCAATACCCCGCCTTAATGCCCTTTACACGTCGCGAATTCCTAACAAAAACTGCAAAAGCCGCTGCAGTATCTTATCCGGCAATGCTTGCCCTGGGTATGTTGCGTTCGTCACCGGCACACGCATTTAATTTTGAGGGAACTGGCTCAGGTAAACATGTTGTTATTTTAGGTGCAGGGCTCGCCGGAATGTCTGCAGGTTACGAATTAAACAAGCTTGGTTACAAATGCACCATACTTGAAGCCCGGAACAGGAGTGGCGGCAGATGTTGGTCGGTGCGAAAAGGAAGTGCCGAAAAAGAAACAGATCAACCCTTGCAAACCGCCACTTTCGATGATGGTTTGTATTTTAATGCAGGTCCATCCCGTATTCCACACCATCATGCACTAACACTACATTACTGTAAAGAGCTGAATGTACCCATACAGGTGTACAATAATATAAACGAAGCCACCTATTATTTCAGCGAAGGAAAAGGCAAACTTTCGAACAAAAAAATAAGAACACGGGAGATACACAACGATGTGAGAGGCTATATGGCAGAGCTGCTGGCAAAGGCAATTGACCAGGGAAAAATTGATACAGCACTTACAAATGAAGATGCACAAAAAGTAGTTGAATATTTAAGAGCAGAAGGCGGATTAAACATTGATAAACTCTACAAGGCATCGGACCGGCGGGGTTATATTGAAAACCCCGGTGCCGGTATAAAAACGGGCAATATTGCCGACCCCCATAAATTGGCAGATATTCTTCAATCGGGCCTGATGGACCCGGACTTTTACAACGTTGCTGAATATACTTACGAACTGCAAATGACCATGTTTCAGGCTGTAGGCGGTATGGACAATATTGCAAAGGCATTCGAGAAAAAGTTGCCGGGAAACATTCGCTTTGGCGCCAAGGTAACCGGTGTACACAATATAACGGAGGGCGTAAAAATTTCCTACACCGATAAAGAGGGCACTAAAACGATCCAGGGCGATTTTTGCATCTGTACCATCCCATTGCCGGTGTTAAGCAATATCGAAAACAATTTTTCTTCGGATGTTAGCAGGGCAATTGATTTCATTCCCTACATCAACACCGGCAAAATTGGTTTACAGTTTAACCGCCGGTTTTGGGAAGAGGATGAACAGATTTATGGCGGCATCACGCATACTAATAATGAGCTCTCCCAAATT
>JANPIA010000469.1:0-11974 GCA_031424735.1 Segetibacter sp. | reverse complement strand
TACCAATTAGTTTGGGCCATTTTAGTTCCCAGGCAAGACCGGCCATTACATCACTTGCATCAGCGCCACCAACGCCAATTGCAATCATCCCTAATCCGCCAGCATTTGGGGTATGGCTATCTGTCCCTATCATCATGCCGCCGGGGAAAGCATAGTTTTCCAACACCACCTGATGAATGATACCTGCACCTGGTTTCCAAAAACCCAACCCATATTTATTTGAAACAGAAGCGAGAAAGTCATACACTTCTTTATTGGTATTTAATGCGGTAGCAAGGTCTTCATCGGCACCGGTTTTTGCCTGTATAAGATGGTCGCAGTGTACGGTACTTGGTACCGCCACCTGCGGACGACCTGCCTGCATAAACTGCAACAAAGCCATTTGGGCGGTTGCATCCTGCATTGCAACACGGTCGGGGGCAAAGTCAACATAGTTTTTCCCTCTTTCAAAAGGTTGCATTTCCATTTCACCGTGCAGGTGTGCGTATAATATTTTCTCTGCTAAAGTTAAAGGCTTGCCCACCGTTCTACGGGCGTTTTCTATTTTACCCGGTAAAGCTGCATACACCTGTTTAATCATTTCTAAGTCGAAAGCCATGATGTAAGGAAGATTTAATGTGTGAGAAAAAAGTTCAGCAAATTTATATTAAAACAATCCGTGTGCGAAATGAGTTTTACCTTTTAGTTGGTGATTTTGCTATAAATTGCAACAGTCAGATTTATTCGTTTGAAAAATTTCAAAATCCATTAGAAATGAAAAAAATCAGGGAGGTAATTGAAATGCAGGCTTTTGGTGTTTGCACCGCCATTGGCGAAAAAATGGGAATTGCCACCAGCCGCATAAGAATGTGGTTCATTTATATTTCTTTCCTCACACTGGGTTCACCTGTATTGGTGTACATGATCCTTGCATTTTGGATCAACATTAAAAATTACATTTATTCAGCCAGGAGAAACCCGTTACGATACCTATAGTTTTACCACAAAATCAAAATATCCTCAGTTTGCTAAAGCTTGAGTACGATCATACCAATTATGAAGAACTGCTGCAATATTTCGCTAAAACTTTCAAGGGAAAGCTTAGAGACAACACCTTAGCTTTTCCGCCAGAAATTGGTGAGGGATATTTCAAATATATTAAACTGGCTAACGGGCTGCAGGGATTGATTTCGGACTATACAGTTCATGAGGATATAATTTTTAAGCGTTTAAAAATAAAAGACGATTACTTCTCGCTTCGTTTTGATGAAGTATTTATACCGGAAGAGGCCAACGCAGCCTCCGGTCTTACCAACCAAACACCTATTAAGTCTGCCGTATTTTTAGGGAGCACTAGGTTCGACTGGCTTTTTTTTACAACAAAAAATGCGAGGGTTAAAGGTGTGGATTTCATTTTTAGTAAAGAATGGTTAGCGGAGTATTTGCAAATGGAAAGTGTGGGCGAAATGATCAAAAAATACCTCAGCTTAAAAATGAGCGCCTTCAATTACGAACCGATGGATGCTGAATACAAAAGATTGCTATTTGAAATAATTAATGACTGTAACGATCCATCGTACGGAAAGCTGATTACGCAAAACCGGGTGATGCTATTACTTGAGCGGTTTTTTACCCGCATTTACAATAAAATGAACGACATGCATTTTGATGTAAAGGTGAGTAACGACGACATCAGTCGACTAAAGCATATTGAAACCGAGCTCCTGAAAGATTTTTCCGTTGAACCACCGGGTATTGCCAAACTTGCACGTATGGCAGCAATGAGCCCCTCTAAATTGAAAAACAGTTTTAAAGAGATATATGGTTTGCCTGTATACCAGTATTTTCAAAAACACCGCATGAATAAAGCAAAGGCAATGTTGCTTTCAAAAAAATATTCGGTACGGGAAGTGGGTATAGAGGTTGGCTTTAGTAACCTGAGTAATTTTGCCAAGGCTTTCAAAAAATCATTCGATCAATTGCCAAGTGATATTTTAGGTAGCAAATAATTTTTGATTTGTTTCGTTTTTACTACATACCAAAACCTTTGTGTGATAAATTTTGTAGTCGATAAAGCCGATTATGTTGAGTTACATCAAAACCTTGCAAAGGCTTTGAGTGGAAAGATGTCGGGTAACTGCTTCGCTATACCGGAAAATGCAGGTAAGGGTTTTGTTTGGGCTGAAAAATTGCCCTGGGGTGTTACAATGATGGTTTCTGAAACCACCATGCGCGAAGATTTTTTGTTTACCTGCGAGGTAAGATCAGAGTATGCTTACTGCCTTCAATTTAATGATGCACATACCGATGTTATAAAAAAAGATTTTCGGAACAGGAATGCAAACCCCGTTCAAACCTCCGTTACCATTACCGATACATTGTTTCCCATATCCTATCACTTTCCCATGGGTACAACCCTGCGGTCGGTAAAATTGTTTTTTACCCGTGAGCATCTTATACAATTGTTGGGTAAGCCCGAAATTGAACATGTCATCAGCCAATATTTTTCGTTTCTTATAAAAAACAAAAGTCTTGCACCCATCGATACCGGGTATCGTATAACCCTCGATGAATTACTGATGGAAAAGATAAGCCATCCGTTGCGGCTGAATTACTTGCAGAACAGGGCATTGTTGCTGATAGAAAAATTCCTGGTGAAACTGCATAGCAAAAAAGATATCCTGTTTACCAAATTAAAAAACAACGACGACGAAATTACCAGGCTTATGCGTGTTGAAGCTTTACTGGTAAAAGACTTCGCCCTAACCCCGCCAACTATATCGGAACTGTCACGAATATCGGCCATGAGCCCAACAAAGTTGAAGACCGATTTTAAATCGTTGTATGGATTGCCCATTTATGAATATTATCAAAAAAACCGGATGTTGAAGGCAAAGTCGCTGCTGATGCTTATGAAGTATTCAATTAAAGAAGTAGGTATAATGGTGGGCTATTCAAACCTGAGCCATTTTGCCAACACATTTAAAAAGGAGTTTGGTATTCTGCCAAGCGAGATGACCTCTAAGGATGGAATGTTGGTTTATGGATCGTGATGGGTGGTTGTTTTGTGTATGATTGATGGATTGTTATATAAGCAATATGTCCGATGTGAGTAGGTTGAAATTTTTTTGGAATATGCAATAAAGATTTATAAGCTGACTTTTACAGTGGTGATAATAAGCCGTTTCTAATTTAATGCTAAACACCCCAATGATGCTCCAGTTATGGGGCATTTTTTTTACGCCAAAGCTTTCCGCAACCTTACTAATTTTACCAATAGATCTTCCAGCAAATCCATTCGCAGCATATTAGCGCCATCGCTTTTTGCTACAGAAGGGTTTGGATGGGTTTCGATAAACAATCCATTGGCGCCGGTTGCTATGGCTGCTTTGGCAATGGTTTCTATCATTTGCGGATTGCCGCCTGTAACACCTGTTGTTTGATTGGGTTGCTGCAGGCTGTGCGTGCAATCCATAATAACCGGTACCTGGTTGCTTTGCATTATGGGAATGTTGCGGTAATCCACTATAAGATCCTGGTAACCAAAAGTAGTTCCGCGTTCTGTTAGCATTACCTGGCTGTTGCCCGCCTTTCTTATTTTATCTACGGCAAATTTCATAGCCTCGCCGCTTACAAACTGCCCTTTTTTTACATTAACTACTTTGCCCGTTTGCGCGGCTGCAACCAGTAAATCGGTTTGCCGGCACAGGAACGCGGGTATCTGCAAAATGTCGATGTATTTAGCAGCAGGTGCAGCTTCATCATGCGCATGAATATCGGAGGTAGTAGGCAGGTTATAAGTATCGCCCACTTTTTTAATTAGTTGCATGGCTGCTTCGTCGCCAATACCGGTAAAGCTGGCGCCACTGGTTCTGTTGGCTTTTCTGTAGGATGCTTTAAACACATAGGGTATAGCTAATTTTTTACAAAGGCTATACACTTTATCTGCTACTTCCATTACGAGTTCCTCACTTTCTACTATGCATGGTCCGGCAATCAAAAAAAAGTTATCGCTGTTGTACGATTGTTTGCTGAACAGGTCGTTTAAATATGGTTCGTTCATATTTCAAAAGTAAGTGTTAGGTGGCAGATGACATGATGGCTATATAATAAGATAACTGCCTACTATTTTGGTTGATGAGTGTCAGGACATAAAAAGCCGACTAATGTTTTGCGGTAAAAGAGGGCGACGCAAGAATGTTGCAACCCGTTAATAAGCTAGGCCCAAAAATATTTTTTTAAACGGGGCTATTGCAATGATGGACGAGGCAGGTTGTAAGCTGCATAAAATTTTTTTTTGAGGCTGGATGCTAAAACCAAATGCCATAAACAAACCTATTTTTGCACCCTTTATTAAAAGCATGCAAATATGGTAAAAGAAAAAATTTTAGTGATTGGCGCATCAGGCCAAATAGGTGTGGAACTAACGATGGCGTTACGAAAGATATATGGTAACAGCAATGTGATAGCTTCGGACATGCGCGAAGAAAATGATTTACTTCGCGGAACTGGACCATATGTGAGCCTTGATGTGATGAACAAAGAGATGCTGCATGTACAAGTGATAAGACAAAATATTACGCAGATTTATTTGCTTGCAGCTATACTAAGTGCCACCGGCGAAAAGAACCCAAACCTTGCCTGGAGCCTGAATATGCAGGGGTTGCTTAATGTGCTGGATATAGCACGCGAAGAGAAGCTGCATAAGATTTACTGGCCCAGTAGCATTGCTGTGTTTGGTCCCACATCGCCTAAAATAAATTGCCCCCAGCAAACTATAATTGAACCCATAACGGTGTATGGTATCAGTAAATATGCAGGTGAGTTTTGGTGTAATTACTACCACCATCGGTTTGGTGTAGATGTGCGTAGTTTGCGTTACCCGGGTTTAATAAGTTACAAGTCGGCACCGGGTGGCGGCACTACCGATTATGCCGTGGAGATTTTTACTGAAGCGTTGGAAGAGAAACAATACACCTGCTTTTTGCAAGAAGATACTTACCTGCCCATGATGTATATGCCGGATGCCATAAGGGCAACCATTGAATTAATGGAAGCGCCGGCGGAGGATATCACCATTCGTACTTCCTATAATCTTTCGGGTATGAGCTTTTCGCCAAAAGAAATTGCTGCCGAAATAAAAAAGCACATCCCTGAATTTGAAATGAAGTACAACCCGGACTCCCGGCAAACAATAGCCAACAGTTGGCCGCAAAGCATTGATGACAGTGTTGCCGCCAACGATTGGAAATGGAAGCCCGAGTATAACCTGCAAACCATGACGGAGGACATGTTGCAAAATTTAGAAGACAGGTAAAACATTTTGTGCTGCTATGCGGGGATGGTTGTTATTAAAATCGGGCAATTTTTTTAATCTTTGGGTTCAAACTTTATATAATGAGAATACTATTATTATTATGCCTTTCTGTTTGTTTGTTGATTGCAACAAGTTGTTGGCGGATGGGCAAACGGGTAAAAGGAAATGGCAACCTGCAAACACAATCCCGCAATGTAAGCCGGGCAGAAAATATAAAAGTATCCGGTAGTATAGATGTTGAATTGTTGAACGGACCCACAAGTGTAAAAGTAGAAGCGGATGAAAATATTATTCCTTACATAGTTACCCAGTTGAACGATGGGTGGCTTGTAGTAAAATTTAAGGATCGGGTAAACATCAGTACCGAAAACCCGGTAAGGGTTTACATTACCACACCTGCCATCGGTAAAGTACGGGTAGACGGTAGCGGGGATGTGACATCTTCGGCCAAATTTAGTTCGGACAGGGAAGTGCAGTTTGCTATTAACGGTAGCGGCGACATATCGGCTAATGTACACATGCCCAAAGTTGATGTTGATTTAAAAGGAAGCGGTAGCCTTACACTGGCAGGCGAAACCAGGGATGTGAATATTTCTATTTTAGGAAGCGGTGATTATAAAGGTGATGACCTGAAAGCGGAGAACGCAAAAATATCGGTTATAGGCAGTGGCGATGCAATGATATTTTCTGACGGGCACCTGAATGCAAAAATTACGGGCAGCGGTGTGGTTAGGTACAAGGGCAATGCAAGCGTGGAAACCAAAATCACCGGCAGTGGTTCTGTTGAAAAATCAAATTGACTTGGTTATCACTTTAACCTGAAAACAGGGTAACGCATATGTTCCGGTTCGTAATAAGGCGAATTTTTATAAACGAAATTTAACTGGGCTTTTGGGGAAGCTGCGAACGAGGTATCTGTTTTTTTTCGCTCGTCCATTTGTTGTTTTACTTCAGGATGTTTTACCAGGTATTCGGCTGCAACATCCTCCCACCTGTAATCGCTGTAACCTTCTTTTTGTTCCAGTATAGCATCAAAATAATTCCAGGCAAAAAAGCCATGATCGCTTGTGGGCTCAAGCATTTCAATAAGGTATCGCTTTGCAGGCTGGTTACAGTAAATAACATAATCGCCTTTAAAAAACTCAAGGTTTTGGTCTTTTTTGCTGACGGTGACATTTGAATTGCGGTGATGCTTTTCAAAAGGGGCGATAGCACTTTTATAGTCTTCAATACGGTAAACTTCTACGTTGATCAAGGTATCGTGTTTCAATCGTTTAACCTTAACACCATTCAGTTTTAAATTATCCATCACCCCCCACCAGCCTTGCGGAACAAGGTAGGCTATGGGTGCATCAACAAATTTCTCACCGGTAAATGAGTTGAAGAATTTTACATCCTTTTCAAATGGCTTGTTTCTATCGTAATATAAACGCTCAAAACCGGTTACGTTGCTGTGTTTATACAAAGCCTGGTAACCCTTAAATCGGATGATATCGTAAGTGGAAGTATCTGCCTTCCAGGAAAGGGGAAACCGCTTTTGTTCCTTCAGTTGTTCAATTGCTTCCAAACGGTTTGCCTTAAGTTTTTGGGATTGTTTCGAAGTTACTTCTGCAATCGTTTGCATTAATGCATAGTTAGACCTCACACGGTCGGCAAAGGGTTTCAACATATGCGTTTCCGGCATAAAACTTATAGTTTGAAACAACGCTGCATAGCCCGTACTAAACATGGGGGGATCATAAAATGCTGCCCAACCCTTTTCGGGTGTCGAACCATAAAAATCCACATAGGGTGTCATGCTCCATTTTTGTTGCTCCATGCTTTTATAAATTGCCGGTTCAAATTCGTTGTGCAAAAATTTGCCGATAGCGCCACCAAGTTTATTATGTTGTGTAGTTATCAGCGTCATGGTGTGTTGGTAATCGGCACCATCACTTACATGATTGTCGATAAGTATATCAGGGTTCAGGTAATGAAATATTTTAGTAAAAGCTTTTGCATCTTTCGAATCGAGCTTAGTAAAATCACGGTTCAGGTTAAGGTTTTGCGCATTGCCTCTAAATCCGTAGCTTTTGGGTCCATCCTGGTTCACCCTTGAATAATTGTTTCGGTTTAATGCACCACCAATATTGTACATGGGAATGATGCCCAAAACAACATTTGCAGCCGCTTTTATTTTGCCGGAACACATGTCTCGTAACAGCATCATCGTTGCATCAATACCATCTGGTTCGCCGGGGTGTATGCCATTATTTATGAGTACTACAACTTTGTTTTTTGCAACCCAGTGCGCTGGTTTAAAATTTCCATTGGCTGCAAAAAGTATAAGGTACAGTGGATAGCCAGCATCTGTTGTAGCAAATTTCATTATGCGGAGTTGCTTGTTTTTTACAGCAAGTCTTTTGTAAAAATCAATCGTTTCAAAATAGGTTGCCGTTTCCTTACCGCCCGATTTCTCAAACGGGGTAAGGAGCGCCTGGGCGATTGCTCCTGTACAATTAATTAAAACAATTAGGAGCCAAAATGTTTTTTTCATTAATTTGATTAAAAATTGCTTAAAAGTAATGGAAAATAAGCACCGGATTTTAATGGCAGAAGATGAGCCGAAACTGGGTCAAATCGTTCAGGAGGAACTTGCCAAACATGGTTATGAAGTAGATGTAGCCTTCGACGGTCAAATAGCGGAAAAGCTGTTCCATCAACATTCGTACTCCTTGGTTTTATTGGATGTAAACCTGCCATACAAGAATGGGTTAGCACTATGCAAAGAATTTCGCGAAGCAAAAAAGAACATCCCTATTATTATGCTTACTTCCATGGGGGAAATTGATGATAAACTGCATGCATTCAATTTTGGCGCAGACGATTATCTGGTTAAGCCATTTCATATAAATGAATTGATTGCACGCATCAAAGTTTTTCTGAAAAGAACGGATGGTTCGTCTGAACTTGGCGAAACGCTGATTGTAGCTGATCTGGAAATAAATATGCTTGATAAAAACGTAAAACGTGGAGGCAAGGTTATTAATCTTACTGCCAAAGAGTTTGCCTTGTTGCTTTTGCTGGCACGTTCAAAAGGCAAGGTGATATCAAAGCAGGAGATATTAGAAAAGGTTTGGAATCTAAGTTTTGATACCGGCACCAATACCATAGAAGTGTACATTAGTTTTTTAAGGAACAAGCTGGATAAGCCCTTCCCCGTAAAGCTTATACACACTAAACCCGGCTTTGGGTATTTTTTAAAGGAATTGGAAGCAGTTTAACATAAAAAAACCTGCCATTAGGCAGGTTTAAAATAATATACATTCAGGTAGAATTAGGCCAAAGTAGAAACACGCTTCGCCAACTTACTTTTTAAATTAGCTGCTTTGTTTTTATGGATAACACCTCTTTTTGCCAGTTTGTCAATCATAGATGAGATGTCCGGTAATTTTTCAGAATACCCGCCTTTTTCTTTGATCTCTTTCAAATCGCGTATAGCGTTACGGGTTGTTTTTCCGTAATAACGATTACGATCTCTGCGCTTCGCCGCCTGGCGCACATCTTTCTTGGTAGCTTTATGGTTTGCCATAATTTTATTTTAAGGACGGCAAAGGTAGGGGAAAACAACTTTAGAATTTCACTCGTTTAAAAGAAAAATTCCCGGTGCATTATTTCGATTAACCAACGCAGGCAATCCGGTAGTAAAATGATAGCAAACTTAGGCTACTTTTCATCTCGTATTCTTAACTCAATAACCGATATTTGCCTGCTGAATTCTATTTCTTTAAGATGTCTTAATACAGACAAATTTGCCATTCATGAAGGATTTTTCATACATCACTAATTCGCATCCCGCTTACATTGAAAGCCTGTACAACGATTTTGTTACCAATCCCGAAAGTGTAGACCACGATCTTCGAAAGTTTTTTGAGGGATTTGATTTCGCTGTGGGGTCAGTTGGAACAAACGGAACCAACAAGCTTGCAACCAATGGGAGTGCTGAAACTGCCAATGCGCCGCAGTTAAATAAAGAGTTCCAGGTTTACCAATTAATAAATGCCTACCGCAACAAAGGCCACCTTGTTGCCAAAACCAATCCTATCAGGGAAAGAAAAGACAGGAGGGCAGGTCTGGACTTGAAAGTGTTTGGGCTGAACGAACAAGACCTTGATAAAAGCTTTTCTGTGGGTAGATTGATAGGATTGGAGAATGCAAAGTTGAAAGATATTATCACGCATCTTCAAAAATGCTATACGGCTACTATAGGGGTTGAGTTTGCAGCTTTAAACGATCAAGCCAGGATAGACTGGATCATCAACGAGGTTGAAAACAATTTTAATAAACCATTTACCATTGATAAAAAGAAACGCATCCTGGAGAAGTTAAACCAGGGCGTTATGTTCGAAAAGTTTCTCCATACAAAATACATAGGTCAAAAAAGGTTTTCGCTTGAAGGTGGAGAAACAACCATTGCAGCCTTAGACGCTATCATTAATACGGCTGCTGATTTTGGTGTGCAGGAAGTAGTAATTGGTATGGCCCACCGCGGTCGTTTAAATGTACTTGCAAACATTCTTGGTAAAACCTATGAACAAATTTTTAGCGAGTTTGAAGGCAAGTCAACCCCGGATACCACAATGGGTAGCGGCGACGTAAAATATCATCTTGGCTTTAGGGCAGAACATACTACGGTTGACGGAAAGGTTGTTAACCTGCAGCTATGCCCCAATCCATCGCACCTTGAAGCCGTGGACCCTGTAGTAGTTGGTTTTGCGCGGAGTAAAGCCGATGTTATTTACGAAAGTAATTACGATAAAATACTACCCATCCTTATTCATGGTGATGCCTCGGTGGCAGGGCAGGGTATTGTGTACGAGGTGTTACAAATGAGCGGTCTTCGTGGGTATTATACAGGTGGTACCATTCATTATGTCATCAATAATCAAATTGGGTTTACAACCGATTTTGACGATGCACGAACTGCAGATTACTGTACATCGGTAGCAGCAATGGTGCAGGCGCCGGTGCTGCATGTAAATGGCGACGACCCGGAGGCAGTGGTGAATTGCGTAGAATTAGCCACCCGTTACCGGCAGGAGTTTAACAGCGATGTATTCATTGATATGGTTTGTTATCGCAGGCACGGCCACAACGAAGGGGATGACCCGAAATATACACAGCCGCAACTGTATGCTTTAATAGATCATCATGCAAATCCACGGGAAGTATATAGCGAAAAGCTGATCGGCAACGGTTCCATAGATGCAGAGATGGCAAAGGAGATGGAGAAAAAGTTTTGGGCCGAGTTGCAGGAACGTCTCGACGATATAAAACAAAACCCGCTCCCTTATACTTACCAAAAACCCGAGTTGTGGTGGAAAGACCTGCGCAAAGCAACCCTGGCAGATTTTGAGCAGTCACCATCAACGGCTATCAGCAACGAACAGTTTAAAAATATTTTTGACAGCCTTATGCAATGGCCCGAAAACTTTAAGCCATTGCGCAAGGTGGAAAAGCTGATGCAGGAAAAAATAAAATTGTTTCAAAACGATAATGCTGTTGACTGGGCAACAGGGGAACTTTTGGCATATGGAAGTTTGCTGCTTGAAGGCAACGATGTACGTATGAGCGGTCAGGATGTGAGGAGAGGAACATTCTCCCACCGGCACGCAGTGTTGCGAGATGAGGAAACCAATGAAAGTTACAACCGCCTCAGCAGGTTGCAAGGCGCCGAGGGTAAATTCAGAATATATAATTCACTTTTAAGCGAATTTGGCGTGCTTGGATTTGAATATGGTTATTCCATTGCCAACCCGCATAGCCTTGTTTTGTGGGAAGCGCAGTTTGGCGATTTCTTTAACGGAGCTCAAACCACGATCGACCAGTTTATTGCCAGCGCCGAAACCAAATGGAGACAAATGAGCGGTTTAGTAATGTTATTACCGCATGGCTACGAAGGGCAGGGACCAGAGCATAGCAGTGCCCGGATAGAGCGCTTTCTGCAAATGTGCGCTGAGTTGAATATGGTGATCACTAATATAACTACTTCGGCTAATTTCTTTCATGCATTACGCAGACAAATAGCGTGGCCATTCCGCAAGCCTATGGTCAACTTCAGCCCCAAGGCAAATCTTCGCCACACCGGTAGTTACAGCAAGGTCAATGAGTTTACATCCGGTAAGTTTAAAGAGGTGATAGATGATACTTTTGCAGAGGAAGCAAACGTGAAAAAAGTATTGTTCTGTAGTGGTAAAATATACTTTGACCTGGCTGAACGCCAGCAGAAAGAAAGCCGTAAAGATGTGGCGATCGTCCGGCTGGAACAAATGTATCCCTTGCCCGTAAACCAACTGGAAGCCCTCTATAAAAAATACAATAAGGCAACCTGGTTTTGGGTGCAGGAAGAGCCATTTAATATGGGTGCAGCAAGTTTTTTACAAATGAATTTAAAAGGCATCAACTATGGTGTAATTAGCCGCCAGCCGAGCGCAGCAACTGCTACCGGTTATGCCAAAGTACATGCCCAGGAGCAGGCTGAAATTATCGACACGGCTTTCAGTATTTAGGTTAGTGGTCAAAGGTGAATGGTGAATAGTCAATTGTCAATAGCGAATATTGAATGGACATAAAATGGTTAATAATTTTTTGTGGCATACCTTATATCTTCATTCAGCATCGTTTCCGCCGGGCGGAACA
>JANPIA010000468.1:0-2173 GCA_031424735.1 Segetibacter sp. | reverse complement strand
GTTCCAGTTCCAATAAGTATTTTGGCTGGTTCCATTTTCAAGGGTAGCTGTCGGATTAATGGCCCAGCCAATTGCATAAGTTGGCTGATAATTAGTGGAGCTGCCAAAACCAATGTTTGTATTAAATGAAGACCTGAATACCAGTTCTTTTGTTAGATTAACGCCCACATTCAATCCGCCGAGAAACTGTCTGCGGGTTCCCTTATTGGTTCGTAAAGTTGCAATGGCTATAGGATTTACAGGCGCAAACTGATGTGCCGGATTTGTAAGGTCGCCGCCTCCCCACGATCCGTTAATGTTTTTTACAGGAACTTCGGGGCTTAACTGGATGGCACCGGAAATAAGCCCGTTTTGACTGGTAGACGTATTTTCGTTTGTCTGATTAAAACTTAAGTTGGTTCCAATGGTTATCCAATCTCTGGGCTTACTATCCAGGTTTACCCTAAAGCTGTACCTGTCAAAACCTGAACCAACCGCTACACCACCCTGATTTAAATATTCGCCAGACATATAGTATGTGGTGCTATTACCGCCACCACTTAAACTTAACTGGTGTTTTTGCATAACAGCGTTTTCAAATAACTCTTTTTGCCAATCGGTACCAGGTCCTAAAATGGACGGATCAAGCAGCTCTCCCCGTACAACACCGCCGGCTATGGCTTTATAATTTATTTGCATTTGTGCATATTGCGGCAAATCCATTACGGCAAAACGCTTTGGAGGGGTTTGTACGTTATACTGAAAACCATAGTTCATTCTTGCCTCACCGGATTTGCCACGTTTAGTGGTTATCAGGATAACTCCATTGGTAGCACGAGATCCATAGATTGCAGTAGCTGAAGGACCTTGCAAAATTTGCATATCCTCAATATCCGTTGGGTTTAAACCTGCCAGATTACCTGCGGAGTTTCCGGAGCCGCTGCCCTGAATTTGAACCCCGTCAATTACATACAAAGGTTCGGTGCTTCCATTAATAGAACTTACTCCGCGAATGGTTACTGAAATTCCGCCACCGGGCTGCCCGGAGTTTTGTGTAACATAAACACCTGCCGCACGGCCCTGAATGGCTTGCTCAATTGTTGTATTAACGGTTCTGTCAATTTCTTTTGCAGTAACAGACGTTTGAGCGGTGGTGAGGTTGGTTTTTTTGGCTGTGCCATAACCAACTACAACAACCTCGTTAAGGTTTACGCCACCGGCGTCCAGCGAAACATTTACTACATTATTACTACCAATGCTTATTTCTTTATTCTGCCGGCCAACGAAAGAAATTACCAGTACACGACTATTTGCCGGAACATTTAAACTAAATGCACCATCAGCATTGGTAACTGTATTTATTTTTTGATTTTTTACTGAAACAGTAGCACCAGGTAACGGAGCCCCGGTTTCATCTTTTACGGTACCAGTAACGTTGCGCCCCTGAGAAAAGGCGATGGTCGCCCCGAGTGCGCATAGCAACACAGCAAGAAATCTGCGGTAGAGATATTTTTTCATTTTAACAATTTCGTTTTGTCAAATGTATGACCGGAATACTCACTGAAACGATACTATTTTATCTTTTACTAACTAATTTCAATATAACTTCGTTTAAAATTGGCTAAAAATAAAAAATTACAACCGATTACATTAAAATTGTAACCGATTACAAATTCAAAAATGTGCTTTTTATTGTTATAAATGACTAAAATGGTTCAAAAAAAAATTCATAGTATTATTTTAACACCTTACTGATGAGCATAAAAATTTTACGGGAGATTACCCCCCTAACTCCTAATGATTGCTTTACGGTTTTTTCGCGTACCAAATCAAAATTTGATTTCCCCATACATACACATGAAGAATTTGAACTTAATTTTATTGAAAACGCCGATGGAGCAAAAAGAGTTATTGGCGATCACATAGATGAGATAGAACAATATGAACTGGTGTTGATTGGGCCCAACCTGCAGCATGGTTGGTTTACACACAAATGCACCAGTACCCAAATAAAAGAAATTACCATCCAATTTCATCGCGACTTGTTTGATGATAAGTTTTTGCGACGAAACCAGATGAGTTTTTTACGCAATATGTTCGAATTGTCATTCAGGGGCATTTTGTTTTCGCAGGAAACAATCTCAGACATAAAAACAAGGCTAATTGACCTGCCCAGAAAAACTGGTTTTGATTC
>JANPIA010000467.1:0-3292 GCA_031424735.1 Segetibacter sp. | reverse complement strand
CAAATAAACAGTAATTGACGTTAAGTACAAGAAACCCGCCGGTGAATTAATTCACCGGCTGATTTATTGTATAAGCCTTGTAACTTTATGCAGTATCCTTTAGGCAGCACATTCAGTGCATCGCCTGTATGTATTCTCCTGCTTTGATCCTTTCGAAACTCTAATTATTGCCGTTGAATGCAAGTAATAATGGCAAAAAATCTACGCCTGCGCCGTTGGTCCACCAAAATTCAAAGGTATCTCTACCTGTTCCAAATCCTGGATGGTTCCGTTTGCAGCTTCGTAGCGCGTAACGTTATCCTCCAACGCCTTTAAAAAACGCTTTGCATGCATTGGCGTGAAAATAATGCGGCTCTTCACTTTACTTTTAGGAGTGCCGGGCATCACGTTCACAAAGTCTATTACAAACTCCGCATGGCTATGAGTGATGATGGCTAAATTAGCGTAGCTGCCTTCAGCCACTTCTTCGCTAATTTCAATATTGATTTGGTTGGGTTGTTGTTGCTCTGCCATTAATTATTTTTTGGCGAAAGTAAAGTAAATGATCAAAAACATTTTACGAAAACATCGTGCAGAAAAAAACCGGCGATTTACACCGGTTCATTCAGGTTTGACAATTTATCGCGGCTTTACGTAAACAAACGTATCCCGCGCAACTCGGTCGGTTGGTACACTCCACCTAAAATGCCCTACAATAGTTGGCTTGCCGGCAGAGTAGCCTGGTATGCCGGTGGGGTAATATTTGCTGGCACCTTTATCAGCTGTATTTTGTTCAATTACAGCCTGCCCTGTTATTGCAGGTATAGGCGCGGTGGATACAGTTACTGCATTGGTGGTTGCGTTGATAGTAAATCTTGGATTAACCCCGGTAAAATAAGTGAACGACAGCGCACCCCAATCAACCACCACTTCTGTTGGATAATTATAAAACGCAGTTACATAGCTATCAACCGAGTTTGGGCCAGATGTGATCATTTCTACTTCAAAAGGCGTGGCAACTCCATATACACCGCCAAGGTTGGTTAACACAGGGTGAGAAAAGAAAGACGTTTTGTTATAAATGCCATCGTATTTATTTAAGGCACTTAACTCCACTACCAGCCGCGTTTGTTTGTTATCACTGTTCACCACAGCATTGCCGTTTAAAACTTCGGCAATTGAGATACCTACAGCCGGTGGCAACGATAAATTTAGAAGCGATGGGTTTACCTGGAATTTAAATTTTGCGGTTCTGGAACCTTTAGGAATAATAACTTCTGTTTGCTCAAACTTTATTGCCGATAGTGGAACAGGCGATAAGATATTACCCGTATTGTTGTTGTACTCGTACACATTTACATCCGTTTTAAGCAACTTCACTTTTATAGTTTCCGTTGCCGGATTGACTGTGTTGGAAAGCTTCACTTCAAACTCAAAATCGACCCAGGCGTTTACCAGGTCGATATCCTTTTTTGCATATCCCCAATAACCATCGTTGCTGATATAGTTGTTGAAATTCACCATCACCGGTCCGGAATATTCAGGCAACTCTGTATATGGATTGTCGTTTTTTTTACAACTCACTACCGAGGTGACAATCAATAATAAGAGTGAAAATTTTTTTATCATAAAATGTATGTTAACTGTTTTTATCGTTGTTATGGCTTATCCCACCAAACCCTTCTGTCAATAGAATTATCTCCACCTAAAACGCTCAGTGCAGCCTGGTAATTAGCAGCATTTAATGTTGCTTCGGATGTTGGATAGCCCCACCTGCGCGGTATTTGTTTAGAAGGGTTTAATGCATACTGAGCCGGTACCAATGGCGGCACATTTGTTCGTCTCCACTCCGAAAAAGCTTCGAAACCGTTTGGAAACAAAGCAAAATATTTTTGCATTCTTACCTTTTGCAATGCATCTGCAACGTTAACGACATTGATTGCAATCGGGGCACTTGCAATATAAGTATTGATAGTTGTTGTATTGGTGATACCAAGGCGCTGCATATCGAAACGGATAGCATCTTCATAGTCGTTTTTCGCATTGGTACCGGTTACCCAACCCAATAACGCAGCTTCGGCTCTTGTAAGCAACATCTGCGAAGCAGTAATAAAATAACCCGGTGTATTTTGTTGGCGGTAAGCGGCGCCCAGTTTTGAATAAACATTGGCAGACGTCCATGTTGCCAGGTTACCTGCATCAAGACCATAGGGAATTCCCCTATACACCCCTGGCGATGCTGCGTCGGCCATTACCGGCAAGCGCGGATCATTGTTATTTTTAAGCAGGTTTACAAAAAATTCGCTCATACCAAAAGCATTGCTTTCTGTATGATTGTTATGCCAGGGATTACGAAAATCACGGTTGTTTTGATAGGCAAAAGAAGCATTCTCAGTGTTGGTTGTAATGTAGCCCGCAGGGTGTGAAATTGCAGACATGTATTGAGCCTTGCCGGTCGCAGGGTCAACCTTACTTAACCGCAAAGCCAGCACCATCCGTAATGAGTTGGCAAACTTCTTCCATTTGGATGCATCGCCGTTAAACAAAATATCGCCTTTAAAAGCAATTCCACCGTCAAACTGGTCGGCGGCTTCTTTCAGCTCTTTAAACAGATCATTGTAAATATCCTGTTGGCGATCGTACTTTGGGTTGATGATACCAATTTTGTTTGCATCAAAATAGGGTACATCGCCCCACCTGTCTGTAACAATAGAAAATAAATAGGCCTTCCAAATGCGGGCAGTTGCAAGCTGGTTGTTGTTGGAACCATGCTTTGAAGCCTGCTCGCGCAAAGTAGCATCGGTATTGTAATTGATGATTGTTGCAAGGTCCATTAGCGGACCGGTATAGTACGACGACCATTCGCCGTAGGTAGAGGCATACAAACTTGTGCCGGGATAGATCGCTTCGCTTATATATTGTACATATTCTGCTGCTTCTTTGTCGCCCAGGGTTAGCATGTCGCCATTAACCGCACCACCGGAACCCCTGCCTGCACTACGGTACAAAGCGTTTGTTATTAATTGCGAAGTGCTGCCTACGCTATTGGCATTGGGGTTTGGGTCAGTAATGTATTGATCGCCAAATTCACCCGCTTTTTTACAACCCGGCAACAATGCTATGGTAAGCATAGTTCCCATCAATAGTGAAAAGGGCTTTATTATTTTATTACGCATACAAGGTTGAATTAATTTTTAAAAAACAAACTTCAGGTTTAGACCGAAAGAGCGAGTACCGGGCAGCTGCCCATTTTCGGCGTAGGTTTCTGCAATTTCTGTTGGATCGGTATTTTTATTTTTTGTGTAGATCATCC
>JANPIA010000466.1:0-1654 GCA_031424735.1 Segetibacter sp. | reverse complement strand
TTTTTGCTGCGCCCAGTTGTTAAGTGTTTGAACATCCTCCAATACCGCTTCGAATGTTAAGCCTTCCGTATCTATTTTGTTATTCACCAATGCATCAAAAATAAAAGTATCGTTAGGGCAGGGGCTAAATCCTATGGTAAGTTTCATGATGCTGTCTCCTGTTTATTTGTTTTAAAATTGCTGTACAAACTATCTATCAACCCAACCGTGTTTTCCGACAGGTTTTGCAACGCCGGTTGCAATAGCCATTTGCTTTTATCTCTTTCACCAATATAGTTGCTCACGGCTCTTATTTGAATAAATGGAGTATTGGTTTGCAAAGCAATGTAATGCAAGACTGCACCTTCCATGCTTTCAATGGCACACTGGTACTTTTCCAGCAACTGGTCAATTCGTTTTTTGTTAACTGTTATTTCATTTACGGTTAACGATGTTACATGCAAAAGGTTTAGCAAATTGTAATCCTTCAGCCAGGGATTTGCCAATTGTTTTTTTTCAAAAGGAAAAGCATTGGCATCTTCCAGCTTCAAATCAAAAACATCTTTAAACAAGCCATCTTCTTCTACACCCATATCACCCAGGTACTCATAACTTACCACAACAACTTCACCTAAGGCAATGGATTGCGTAAAGCATCCCGCAATGCCAACTTGCATAACAAAGTCTGGCTTATCGTTATTTATCAACTTATATAAAGAAAATGCAGAGGCTAACATGCCAACCCCGCTTTGGTGAAAGCTAACCTCAAAGCCATCGCCAAAATTTTTTTTTCGCGAATGGATAGCAGTTTCTATTTGCTTCCACTCCCCGGCGGTGGCTGCGGTAACAACAATTTTCATGCGCCAAAGTTCGGGGTAAAAGCCACTCCACAACCCTTTCCTTTTCAAATATTACCTTTGGCGAAATTTTATATACGAGATGGTGTACCTGACGAGATTAGAACATTTTAATGCAGCGCATAAACTGCACAACCCGGCATGGAGCGCCGAAAAGAATGAGGAAGTGTTTGGCGTATGCGCCAACGAAAACTGGCATGGACATAATTTTGAATTTTTTGTAACCTTTAAAGGAGAGCCGGATGTGGAAACAGGATTTTTATACGATGTAAAAAAACTGAGCGCTATCATTCGTGAGCATGTTATTAAAAAACTGGATCACAAAAACCTGAACATGGATGTGGACTTTTTAACAGGCATGATGTGCAGTACCGAAAACCTGGCAATGGTTATATGGCAGCGTTTGCAACCACATTTGCCCGAAAAAGTACAGTTGCATTGTATTAAACTGTACGAAACACCCCGCATCTATGTTGAATATTTTGGCTGATTAATGAACCTTTTACTTCGATGATCGTTATAATTACCGGCTATGCAAAACAAAGTGGCAGTTTACCGAAAGGAACATTTTAATGCAGCACACAGGCTGCACAATCCTTTGTGGGACGATGCGCATAACGATGCGGTTTTTGGCAAGTGCAACAATCCAAATTTTCACGGGCATAATTATGAGCTGGTGGTTAAACTGGTAGGCGAGCCCGATGCTTCCACCGGTTATGTGTACGATTTAAAATTACTCAGCGACCTGATAGAGGAACACGTGCTGAACAGGTTTGATCACAAAAACCTGAACCTGGATACGCCTGAATTTAAAAACC
>JANPIA010000465.1:0-3211 GCA_031424735.1 Segetibacter sp. | reverse complement strand
AACACCGGCAACACTTTTTCTGCAAACGAAATGTTACTCCATGTTGATAAGAATGGTCAAGGCGTTGTGGAGATATTTTACTTAAACCTGATGTACCAGGCTTACCGGAACAGTAATAATGATATTGAAGGTGTGTTCTTTTTTGCTGTTAATGTAACCGAACAGGTACTATCGAGGAAAAAAATTGAGGATAGTGAGAAACAATACCGCATGATTGTGGAAACCGCACAGGAAGGCATTTGGGTTATTGATGAAGAAAACCGGACGGTATTTGTTAACAAGAAGATGACCGAAATTCTGGAGTACACCCAGGAGGAAATGATGGGTAAAACCAATCTTTATTTTAAAGATGAGGAAGGTCAGAAGGCTGCATTAATCAATTTTGCGCGGCGAAAAAGTGGGATCGCAGAAACGTTTGAATCAACATTTATTACAAAAAGCGGTAGGCATATCATCACTAAAAAATCGACCAACCCGCTTTTTGACGAAAACGGCACCTACAAAGGAACGCTTGCTATGGTAACTGATGTTACGGAAAGCAGGAAAATAGAAAAGAAACTTATTACCAGCGAAGCAAGTTTGAAGGAAGCGCAGGTGTTAGCGCAAATAGGTAATTGGGAAATTGATTTGAAAACCAAAAAACAACTTTGGTCCGACGAGTTATATAAAATTCTCGGGCTGGATAAAGAGGAAGTGTCCCCCTCAACAAAGTTGTATCGCTCTCTAATTCATCCGGATGATGTTTCGTTGGTTGAAGAAAAAATTATAAAACCCGTCCGGCAATTTAAGGGTTATGCCTGCGAATACAGGTTGCTTTTGAAAAGCGGACACGTAAAATATGTTTATGCTGAATCGAAATTTGAGTTTGATGAAAAGAACCAGCCAATACGCGTTTATGGAGTTTTACAGGATATAACAGTACAAAAGCTGGCGGAAATTGAACGTACCATTATGGTGAACGACCTTATTCAGCGTAACAAAGCTTTGGAGCAATTCAACTACATCGTATCACATAATTTGAGGGCGCCTATTGCAAACATTCTTGGATTTTCAAACGCACTAAACGATAAGACCTACCCTGAAAATATAAGGGAAGAATTTTTACCCAGGCTGATCACTTCTGTTTCCAAACTGGATGAAGTTACCAGGGACCTCAACGATATATTACTTGTAAAACAAAAAATAAACGAAGTAAAGGAGGAGCTGAGTCTTTCTAAAATGGTACAAAACATTAAAGTAAGCATCCAGCATTTGATGGATCAGTATAAGGTAGACATCCACGCGGATTTTACCGAGGTAGACAAATTAATGAGCATCAAAACTTTTATACACAGTATATTTTATAACCTTATTACCAATAGCATAAAATACCGTTCACCCAAAAAACCGCTTATCGAAATTCGTTCGCACAAAGTAAGCAGCGGCATCCAACTGGTTTTTAGCGATAACGGTCTGGGTTTCGACCTAAATAAAAATAAGGATAATGTTTTTGGCTTGTACAAACGCTTTCACCGCAACATTGAGGGTAAGGGTATTGGTTTGTTCATGACCAAATCTCAAATTGAAACCCTGGGCGGCAACATACAGGTGTGGAGCGAATTAAATAAAGGCACCACTTTTAAAATTTATTTACCATATTAAAAAACATAGCATCATGAGCGAGATTTCCGGGTTAAGTCCAGTTGAAAAATATGTAGTAATAGACGATGATGCGTCTACATTATTCCTGTGTAAGGTCATCATACAACGCACGTTTAAAAACATGGAAGTAGTAAGCTACGATGATCCGCAAAATGCTGTAAATTATTTTGAAACCGAGTTTGTACAAAAGCCTGTTGAAGTGGTGGTAGTACTGGATATAAATATGCCCGATCTTTCAGGATGGGACGTACTTGATATTTTAGCCAACCTGCCGGATAATGTACGAAAACAAATCACGGTCATTATGCTTTCATCCTCTATCGATCCAAAAGATAAGCAACGGTCGAGCCAGCATTCGCTGGTTTTAGGTTACCTGGAAAAACCACTTACTATAGGAAGGCTGGAAGAAATAATGGGAAAAATGAAAAGTGCAATGAAATAGCAATGATGCTAAGCCGCTTTGCCGGACTACTCTCCCAATTTCTACATCCGTTAATATTATTCACTTAATAGTTTTCTAATCATGAAAATTTCGCCTCCAGTACCTGAAAATGAATTTGAACGGCTGATGAGCCTGAGTGAACTTGATGTTGACTATTCAGCCTTGCAGGATAATTTTAAAGACCTTACAAAGTTAGCGGCAAAGGTTGCCGGTACCCAAATTTCGCTGGTAAACCTGATTGATACGTACACACAATGGACTGTGTCGAGCTATGGTTTATTAATTGAACAGATGCCGAGGGAGGATTCGGTATGCCAATACACTATTCTTTCAAAGGAGCATTTTGAGTCGAAGAACCTGGCGGATGATGATCGCTTTAAAGACAAGTTTTATGTAACCGGCGATCCACACATCCATTACTATTTCGGCGTTCCCCTAATTTCTGATGCTGGTCATAACATAGGTGCCTTATGTGTTTTAGACAGAAATGATCGAACCCTCGAACCTGAAAAAATTGAATTGCTGAAGATCATTGCCAGCGAGATTATTAACCGTATTAATATTATCGGGGTGGTAGAGGGGCTGAAGAATAAATTGCACGAAGCCACAGAAACAAAATCAAAAGTTGCGCACGACATACGGGGACCGCTAAGCGGCATTATCGGACTCACCCAAATTATCAGCGAGCAGGGCGATAAAAATAAATTGGCAGATGTGCTGCAATTAATTGGACTGATTCAAAAAAGTGGCACATCCATTTTAGAACTGGCCGATGAAATATTATCGACAGAAAATACGGCTATGCATAAAACTGTCGCGCTGCAAACAAACCAACTTAACCTCGGGCTTTTTAAAGAAAAACTGGAAAAGCTTTATACTCCTCAGGCTATGAGCAAAAACATCGCTTTTGTAGTGAACGCAAACCCTGGTGCCAGAGATGCGGTGTTTTTAAAGAACAAGCTTTTGCAAATAACTGGTAATTTAATTTCTAATGCTATCAAGTTTACGCCGCAAAACGGAAGTGTGACCGTTAATCTCGATGTGTTGAAGGAAAACAATGTAAGCACACTTCAAATTACCGTTACTGATACCGGCGCTGGCATATCAGTGCAGGCAATTGAGGCAATT
>JANPIA010000464.1:0-3624 GCA_031424735.1 Segetibacter sp. | reverse complement strand
ACTGGAGTTTACCTGCTTGTAAAGTCGAAACAAAATTACCGTAAAGCCAACCTGCTGGTAAAAGAGCAGACTACTTTTGTTGCACCAGGTTTACCCAAAAAGTTTATTGCTGCCGGAATTAGAATTTCAATTTGATGGAGGTCATATTTACCTAAACCTGTAAAAGTTTTACCGGCAAATTTGCTGTTGGCAAAACGTAGCGTAGTAACTGCTACCGCAGTTAGGTTATACGTTCAATTTGCTTAAACGTATCTTGTTACGAAGCTTTTCAAAAAACAACGTCCTTTCCTTTTCTCCCGCATCACTAATCAGTGCCGATTTTTTTAAAACCTTTTGCACGGTTTCGTACGTGTATTCAACAAATTTTTCATCCCGCGTCATAATATAGTTTATCACATTATGGTTTAACGAAACAATACGTGCATTATCCAGTTGAATGATAACGGTATTATCGCCAAATACAAATTCATTAATAAAAACCTTGTAACCCGCATCGCCTGGTTTTGGAGACTGACCATACGGAAACTTTACTCCTGCTTCAATCTCCATTTCTATATGATCTATCAGTTTTTCAAGACATTCATACACCAGCATGTTCTCATCCCGCGAAGCGAATATGTTACTCTCCCTGCAATAGTCTATCTGGTGTATGGTAAGGTTGATACAGTCCATGTTCCAAACTTCTATGGAGGGAATTTGAAGGTCTAGGTCAGCGATCTGTTTACCGATGTGGTTAAACAATTCACTAAAATCTGCAATGGAAAATTGCCCCTTATTGTATTCGGGGTAGTTGAGGTTGAAGCGACTCCAGAAATAACATTTGAAAGAAGCAAGTTCAGGAAAGGTGAAATGATGAAAGATCGGAATGTCCTTGTTTAGATAGATCATTTGCTTCTCTTTGAAAGAATTGAAATACTGCAACTGGGCTACCAATCCTTCAAGAAACCCTTTGATGTCAGCCTTTTCCCTGCTTACAAATTTGCCGGCGAATAAAAATGCTTCGGTGCCTTTATCCACCGTAAAAAACTGGTCGAGCGAAATTTTGAATTCTGCGGCGAGGATTCCAATCTCATCAAACGTCAAAGCTTTTTCACCCCTGATGCGCCTGTAGGCGCTGTCGTTGCTAATGTTTAAATGCTCAGCAACTTTATTTACCAGTGCATGTTGTGGTGCAAGGCTTTCCTTTATTTTTTTAAAAAAGGTTGCTTGCAGTTCTGCAGAGGTCATAGCTGAAAGATTTGCAAATAAATATAAAACCTATTTCAGGCATTACCTATGGGCACCCAGCGTTAATGTTTTTTTGCATTACCTGCAAAAGGCAGGCAATTCAAAATATTTTTTTGCATAAAACACCAAATAAAACCGATGTTTTAGAAGAGATCAATTAGCTATAGGCATTGCCGTACACGAGCTTTGTTGTAGAAAGTTCATCTGCAAACAAACTGTTATGAAAAGTATTTTTTTAAGAAGCCTTCCTTTTATTTTATTAGCTGTTTCATTTTGTCAACCACACCTGAGCGCAAAGTCGCAAAACAAAACGGATAGCTTAATACTTAAATCGATACCGGTTACAGTGGCAACCAATTACTCGTGGTATGAAGGATACCTGGAATCTGCAAAGGACTCTTCCATTACCATTTCATCGGTACAGGGCTCGCACAGGAATTATATGAACGCAAATATATTGGGCAACAAATACAGATTTAAAGTTGACGAAATCCAATCAATAACCATTTACAGGAAAAACAACCGGTTGCGTGGTGCCCTAATTGGGTTGGGCATAGGCACCCTTGTTGGGATTCTTTTATCACCCAGGGAAGCGAAAACAACGCCCAGCGATAACATAGTTGGGGCCGTTATAAATAGTTTTGGCGATGCTGCAAGCCACTCGGCTAAAGTGTTGCTGACCACTTCGGGTTGTGCTTTTAGTGGAGGTGCAGTTGGAGCCTGGGTATCAGGCGGTTCATCTAAAAACACCCCGATTTATGGCAACTACCAAAACCTGAACGAGTTCATTAATTCGCATAAAAATTAGGTGGCTAACGTCCTAAAATTGACCCTCTGCATATTCTGTTCCCGTTATAATTTTAAAAATATTTTACTATGAAACATGCATTTATCTTACTGCTGTTTGCAACAATCACCACCAGAGTATTTTCACAGAAAGTAGAGCCAATCACAGAAAACGCTGTGCAAGTTCCGCTATCAAACAGCCCCCAGAAAACTGAACTGTTGCCCTCAAACAGCATTTTCTATCAACCGGAAAATAGTGGATATACAACAAACGCCTCTCCTTATAAAACCAAACGTGAACCTAAAAAAACTATTCTGGGAACCGCGTTTTTATACTCCGCAGCTGGCATGTTAGCCGGTGGGCTTATTGGCTGGGCCGCCAGCCCCGGCGGCAACACTGGTGACGAACAAAGTAGCAAAGGTTTTGGCGCTTTTATTGGTGCATCGGTTGGCGGTGTTGTTGGTTTTCCGGTAGGACTGGTGGTTGGAATAGCGCACAAAAGCAAGAAGAAACCTGCGATTTAAAAAATACCAACCGTTCACCGGTTATTCCGGCAGACAAGCACTGTACAGCCAAACTTTTTTATTTTCCTGTAAAAGGAGTAGCCCATGCGTTTGTAATAAATTACGGCTCCGATGAAAAGCAACCTGCAAGTGTTTTATTAATTTCAGGAAGAACTATTAAATAATACACAACTGATAACAACAGGCGATGAAAATTTTTTATTTTATTATCGCTTGTTACCTGGCAATGAGTAATTGCTATGGTAAATGTAAAAGAGAACCAATCTCGTCGGAGCCTCATTTAATCATACAATCGTTTACTGTAATACCACATAATGAAACCTACACTTTAGCATGGAAAACCACTGGCGAAGAGGATAGCAGCTTCACGTTTAAGCTCCAATACAGTGTTGATGGAACATTTTGGGAATTGATTAATGTGGTTGTACCTGCGCAGCTTACGGCTTCCGGGTATAGTTATACTTACAGACCCACTCTCATACAAGCATTGTATTTCAGAATTCAGCAGGAAGATGGCTTTCAAAACTCTTTTTTTTCAGATACGGTAGCAAGCAGGCTTGTTACCACCGCCGCGATAACAGATTCTTTTGATAAATATGTTCCGCCAACTGAAATAGCATTTATAGAGATTGGTGGCAACACATTTATTTATTCGCTGAATTTTGATTCAAGATTCTGGAAACGAAATGGCGGGCCTGGGTGGAGGTTGGGTGGCGGTTATATTAAGCTGGGCAATTACGAGGCTGCTGCGGCAACTTTAATGCTGAATGAGTTACTTGGTTTTGGAGGACATTATGTTGAACTGGGAGCGGGTATGACTATCGCTTCAGGAAACACTTCTTCAATAACCAGCCAGCCTGGCAATTTTACAAGGCTGTATGCAACAGGAAACCTGGGCTACCGTTATCAATCGATAAAAGAAAAGGGATATGTGCTAAGGGTTACTGCAACGCCCTTTACAAACAATTTTAAATACTTGAAATGGTGGGGCGGTATAACATTTGGACAAAAATTTTAATTACGGGCCGTCTCTTAAAAACGTTGCTTCATAGCCTCATACAAAATCATTCCGGCAGCTACCGACAC
>JANPIA010000463.1:0-1939 GCA_031424735.1 Segetibacter sp. | reverse complement strand
TGCCGCGTTCCGTCAGCCAGCGTACCACCGGACCGGTAAATCCATGCGTCACCCACACCTGCTCGGCGCCGGTCGCGTCGATGGCCGACAGGAGCTGGGGCCAATCCACGTGATCGGAGAGCGTGAACCCGCGATCGACACCGCGCCGTCGGCGCGCACCGCGCACGCGCATCCACCCGCTGGCGACCCGGCCAACCGATCTTACATTTGAAAAACATTCATTGCAGGCCCTGATGGAAGAGGCCATTGCAGAAGCCCTGGACCGCATTACTCTTCAGCATATCAATATGGACATTCGTTATGCCAACACACCTTGCTTTATTATGGCAAACAGGGAAAAACTTCGCATTGCCTTCCTCAATATCATGATCAATGCCATAGAAGCCATGGAACCAGGCAAAGGCACACTGAACATTACTGTTGATACGACAAAAAACCTCCATACCGTTATCATCAAGGACAACGGCTGCGGCATACCGGAGGAGAATATTTCCCGGTTATTTGAACCTTACTTCACCTCTAAACGGAATGGTATGGGATTAGGCCTGGCAGCAACGTTGAATATACTTCAATCGCACCGGGCCCATGTAGATGTCAGCTCCGTATTAAAACAGGGAACGACATTTACTATAACCTTTCCGGATGCGTCCTGAAACCGGTTAATCAACAATGGTGTTCCGCTTGCTGTGCATCATATGGTAAAGCATTCCGCCTATAAACGGAATAGCTATTGTGGCAATGGACCAGAATTTACGTTGGCTTCCTTTCAACGTGTCGGTGGTTTGCACTTCAAAAATGCTCCATATCCAACTGATCAGCATTAATGCAAAAGCGCCTATTGTAAGGATGTCTGCTATCTGATTGTTGCGGCTTGTGCGGAAGCCGATAGAAACGATAAGAAGTATCACTGCAATTACGCCTAAAATAAAATTGGGATGCCGAATATTTGCCATAAAATTTTTTTCGTCTGTTGTTTACATTTCCTATTTGGAAACGTAGGCTAAAATTCTATGCCATTTATCGTTTAGTAACCCAATAAACGTCTGTAACAGTACTGAAAAACAACTTATAACGTAAGCCTCGACTGCGGTATTTCTTTTTCTTCCCGCTTGATGATAAAAACGGCTGTGGATTTTGTCCGTATGCCATGACCGCTCTCGAGGGCAAACGCTTTGGTAAATTCGGCGCCGAAGTAAAGTATAATGGAAGCGTAGTAAACAAATGTGAGAATTATGACAACCGATGCAGCAGTGCCATATGTAATGTCAAGATTGGATTTGCTCAGGTAGAGTCCTATCAGGTACCGGCCACCTAAAAACAACACCGATGTAAATAAGGCGCCAACCAAAGCATCCCGCCAGGAGATAACCGCATCCGGCAGTACTTTATAGATGACCATAAACAGTCCTGTTATAGAGGTAAGCAACACACCCAAATTGATTAGATTAATAAGATAGACCGTGTAATTGGGAAAGTGAAGGGTCAGCTTTGTATCTAACACAGAAAGAAGGGTGCTTGCTATCAATGAGAGCAGCAGTAAAAAGCCAAGTACTAAAACCAGGGTAAAGGAAAGAAGGCGGTTAATAATGTATTTCAGCCAGCTTTTCTTGGGTTTGGCCCTAACCGACCAGATAAAATTGATAGAGCCCTGGATCTCGGTGAACACACCGGTTGCCCCTACAAAAAGTATAACAGCACTGATAATGGTACCAAGGGTTGAATGCTGCGAACGCTGAACATTGGCAATAATCGATTGAATTTGCAGAGCGGCATCGCTTCCTACCAGGTCCCTTATTTCTTCATAGACCCGGCCCTGCACAGCATCGTGGCCAAAAATAGAGCCCACCAGTGAAATGATAACAATAAGCAACGGAGCAACTGCAAAAATGGTATAGTAACTTAACGAGGCAGCCAGCTTCATGCAGCCATCATCTGAAAA
>JANPIA010000462.1:0-18820 GCA_031424735.1 Segetibacter sp. | reverse complement strand
AGTCCATTGAGCTTATTAAGCAGTTGAATACGGATGATGATAATGGCGAACAGGGCATTACCGGCAGCGGCAACAGGGCGGGCAGAATGATTGTTTACCCCAACCCCGTAGCCAACACCTTAACCATAGATACCGATGCTGAAATAAACAGCGTAAGAATTTACAGCGCAGCCGGCGCCCTGGTTAAAACAGCCGTCTTCAAAAATGGCAATATGCTCAGCATAAATGTTTCATCGCTCAAGCCGGGCTTCTACATCATCAGCATGCAAACAGATGATGGTGTTATCAATAAAAAGTTTATTAAAAAATGATGCATTGATTTTTAGTTGGAAGTTTTTACAACATCGCCCCGGCCTACAGGTAGGGGCAATGTTTTTAATATTGGGTTACCCCTTTTCAGCGTCGGCAGTTTGAGGGAAAAAACACAATGAATAATTTCAACATGGTAGTACAAGTTGCTGGTGTATTACTTGTTTTTTGAGCCGGGCACAATACCATATGGCAACTTTGTTGCGTCGCCCTCGTGTACAGCACAATAAAACTAACCAGGGCACAATTTTACGAGGGGGTTTGCAATGCCAAATTATTAACCAACCGACGAACGGACTGCGTCGCAACAATGTTTCACCGGCGACCGATTGCCGGGTTCAAAAAAAACGTGAAAACATCCTGGTGTTTATTTAAGCAATCAATTTGAGGTGAGGGCAGGTTTAAAAAGTGCACCATAGAATGTAAATCCTAAACTGAATTTATTTGGTTAAGGTGCGGTACCAAACCAAATCCATCAGCAATTAGTATATAACGGGTGGTGCAATGGCGCAACTATTTTTAGTGCTATTACTTTACCTTCGCCGCACAGAAAAAAATACATGGCTACACGGATTCTGAACAGGCTTAAAAACGACGATTCGGAGGAAATGACTTTCATTGACCACCTTGAAGCTTTGCGGTGGCATATCGTTCGCTCGGTAATTGCAATTCTCGTAATTGGTATAGCTATTTTTATCAAGATCGACTGGATATTTGATAATGTTATATTAGGGCCGCTTCAAAACAATTTTATTAGTTACCGGGTAATGTGCTACGTTAGCCATGCCTTGCATTTGGGCGACAGCCTTTGTATGCCGCCGATAACCATAAAAATGCAGACCACTGAGTTCAGTAGTATGTTCATGAGCAGCATTACCATTGGCTTTATGGGAGGTTTTATTATTGCTTTTCCATACATTTTTTGGGAACTATGGTCGTTTATAAAACCCGCACTTACCCCCAAAGAAATAAAACATGCCCGCGGCAGTATTTTCTGGGTTTCGTTCTTCTTTTTTACCGGTGCTTCGTTTGGCTATTTTTTGCTGGGCCCTTTCACGTTTAATTTTCTTGCCAATTACACATTGGGTACGGGTAATTTGTTAGAAGCAAAACCAACCCTGGCCGACTACTTAGATAACTTGTTGAATATTATTTTAGGGTGCGGTATAGCGTTTGAGTTGCCTGTACTTGCCTATGTGCTAACAAAAATAGGATTGCTTACACCACAGGTTTTAAAAAGCAGTCGTAAGTATGCAATCGTGGTTATACTGGTGGTATCGGCAGTTATTACGCCCAGCCCGGACTGGACAAGCCAATTGCTGGTGTTTGTTCCGCTGTTTTTATTATACCAGTTAAGCATACTCATTTCTGCCCGTGCTTATAAGCAGGAACAAAAAAAGGAAAAAGAAGAATGGAGTTAATTGAATTTTGAAATGCTTCGTTAATAAACCCGGTTTTAACAGCGACGGCGTAGCAGGAAAAAGGTATCTGCCAGGTATAACTTAATTTCACCTTCCTAATATTTAAAAATATGGATACAAATTTCGATCTCTCCAAACCCATAGCCATTGGTTGCGATCATGCAGGGTTTGAGTACAAGGTGGAAGTGATAAAATACCTGAATAAGGCGGGTTACCAGGTAAAAGATTTTGGCACTTACTCACCCGACTCAACAGATTTTCCGGATTTTGCCCACCCTACCGCTACAGATGTTGAAGAAGGAAATGCCGCCTTTGGAATTTTGCTATGCGGAAGTGCAAATGGTGTAGCCATTACCGCAAACAAACATCAGCAGGTACGCGCAGCAATTTGCTGGCAAAAAGACATTGCAGAACTTGCCCGTAAACACAACAGCGCAAATATTATTTGTATTCCGGCAAGGTTTGTGAGCCTTGCCTACACTATCGAAATGATTGAAAGTTTTATAACCACCGCTTTTGAAGGCGGAAGGCATGAGCGAAGAGTTAATAAAATAGCTTGCTAACTATAACACCCTCTATGAAAAAAACAATTGTTTGCACGGCTCTTTTAGCCGCTTTTGCAGCTGTTTCAGCACAATCCAACCCTGAAAAATACGCTGCTACCATTACCAAAGAAGACTTGAAAAAACAACTGACCATTATTGCCGGTGCGGAAATGGAAGGCAGGGAAACCGCTACGGAAGGACAAAGAAAAGCGGCTGCCTATATTGCCGACCAGTTTAAACAATTTGGTTTGTTACCTGCCCCAAGTACGAAAAATTATTTGCAGGAGTACCCGCTGTTTTACGATACCATTGTTAAAACCGATCTGATGATCGGCGGTACCGGTCTGGAGTTTGGCAAAGATTTTTCCAGCGGACAATCCAATAAAACAAAAAAGTTTACTGCCAGTGAGATCGTGTTTGTTGGTTATGGCATTACCGATAGTAATTACAACGATTATGCTGATAAAAAAGTAAAAGGCAAAGTGGTGTTGATGTTTGCCGGAGAACCCAAGAGTGACTCACTTTACAAGGTTACCAACACAACGCGGCCCTCAAAATGGAGCTATCAAACGCAGGGTGTTAATGCTAAGCTGGAGCTTGCTGAAAAAAAAGGCGCTAAGGCAGTTTTGTTTATTTCCCCACTAACGGTAACCATGCGGCCCGAGGTTGCATCCATGCGAAAGACGAGTATTTATTATCCAAGAAAGGCAGCAAAAGCAGCTACCATGTTAACCCTATCCCACGAAGCTGCCGCCAAACTAATTGGTAAGGAAAAGTTTGAAGCACTGCTTGCACAGTCAAAAAATGGCCGCTTATTAAGCGACGAAAAATTTACTATCAGCCAAAAGGTAGAGGGCGATTTTGAAAAGCTATCCGTTCCGGTTTATTCAAGCAATGTAGTAGGTTATATAAAAGGTACCGACCGGAAAAAAGAATACGTTGTATTAACCGCCCACTACGATCATTTGGGCAAGCGCGGTAATGTGATCAGTTTTGGAGCCGATGATGATGGCAGCGGAACAGTAACGGTGCTGGAAATGGCGGAAGCCTTTGCTAAAGCAAAAGCCGGGGGGAACGGACCAAGAAGAAGCATCATATTTATGACCGTTTCAGGCGAAGAAAAAGGATTGTGGGGAAGCCAGTATTATTCAGAACACCCTTTATTCCCTTTAAAAAAGACGACCGTTGATTTGAATACGGATATGATTGGCCGCATAGACCCTACCCGAAAGTATGGCGACAGTATGAACTATGTGTACGTAATTGGTGAAGACAAGTTAAGCTCGGACCTGATGCCCATTACAGAAGAAGTAAATAAACAGTTTACAAAGCTTGAACTCGACCGTAAGTTTAACGACCTGAAAGATCCCAACCGCATATATTACCGCAGCGATCATTTTAATTTTGCAAAAAAAGGCGTCCCCATTATTTTCTATTTTAATGGTACCCATGCTGACTACCACCGGCCAAGCGATACCGTTGACAAAATAAATTTTGGGTTGATGACCAGGCGTGCCCACCTTGTTTTTCATACTGCCTGGGTAATGGCTAACCGCAACGATATGTTGAAGAGAGACATTCCTTTGCCCGCCGGTGCAGGCGAGCGACCACCACGCTAAAAATATTTTAAATCAGTTTTAAAAATGCCTTCTATGTGGAGGCATTTTTATTTAGCATTATTTGCTATGTTGCAACACATGGTTAACCTCCGCCAACATACTCCGTTTAACATGGCAAAAGCACTAACCAATAACAGGCTGCTGCCTTTTAAAGCTACCGTTTTGGTAAACTGGACCACCTGTGTAAACTGCAATTTCCTAAACTTAAGCAGTTATCATTACTGTACCTGTTGCGGCTACCCGGTTCAACCAAACAACGACCGTGTAAAGTTGTACACCTACCGGCTGCAGCAGCGAAAGGAATTGCTACAAAAACTGGAGATGCATATTATGTATGCCCGAAATACATTGTATATACTTGCTGCCGTTTGTATGATGGGTGTAGCCTATTTTTTTACGGACGACCGCCAGAATATTTTACGTGGATTTGCAAGTTTAACGGTGGCGGCCATTTTTACAGGACTGGGCAGGTGGAGTTTAATAAAGCCATTTACAGCCTTGCTCATTAGCTTTTTAATGGTACTTACATTTATAGCAATCAACACCTGGGCGCAGTTCATGGATCTTTTCACTACAACAATTGGCTTATATACGCTCTTGATACAAATAGTGTGTTTTTTGTTTTTAACGCGTGGGTTACAAGCAGCCTATAAGGCGGACATTATGGAAGAAGAATTTAAAATCTGATTTTTTTGCAAGACCAATACGAGATGATAGAAAATACCTGCGACGAATGTAACGCACAGGTTACCGGTCAACATCGGTATTGTTACCAATGCGGTGCATACCTCGGCGAACAGGCTGTTACCATCAACGTATTTAACAACACCGATCTCCGAAGCATTTTCATTTACTACTTTACCTACCTCTTTATTTGCCTGCTGGTGAAGCATACCGGTTATTTTAAAACTTATGATGAATTATTTTGGATAGAGCTTTTACTGGGTGCTATAACATTGCGTTTTGCCTGGCTTAACCGGTTAGAAATGAAGCCAGCGCTGATGTTTAAAAACTTTAAATGGTGGCGGGCATTATTGTTAATGGCTCTGGCTGCGGGTTTTTCCACCATCGTCAGCTATTCGGTGCGGGAAATGAATGTAAGTTTTTTCAGGATAGATGTGAATTATTTTGAAGGGTATAAACTGTATTATTTTCCCAAGCTAGTGATGGTTTATTCGGTTGCTTTAATGCCCGCCGTTTTTGAGGAAATGGCCTTTCGTGGTGTCATGTTCAATTATTGTAATGCCATTTTAGATGAACGACTTGTGGTTGCGGTTACCGCTTTCCTCTTTGCCATTATGCACCTGAGTTTGCTATCGTTGGTTTGGCTACTGCCCTTTGGTTTTTTATTAGGGCATTTGCGACGTAAATACAATACCATATGGTATGGCGTACTTTTTCACTTTGTGTTTAACCTTACAGCTTGCCTTATAGATTTGTACAGGCAGGGCGAATTATATTAACAATGCAGGTTGTTGTAAACCTGCGCAGGAGTAATGGGCGATAGTTAAAATCGCGTAGCTTGTAAACTGTTTTTATAACCATGGTAAAATGGGTGTTTTTTTGAAACGATGCCGCAGGTACTAAGCGTAGAAAGTTTTCGTTTAATCTTATACAGCCTAATGATTGGGCGGCGTTGTCTGTAAAAACAGGATTGCCGGGTTACGTTCAGTTTAATGGCTTCGGCGCTTCCGGGTTCCCTTTGCATAGCAACATCAGCAACAAACCCGTTTTATCACGTTCTAACAATTGCTTTTTTTTGATAAGATTTATCACCATAATGGCTTTTACTTTTACCCTACTTACCACAGCGGTTTGCGGGCAGGAAAGAATACTGACGTACGACGTAATGCGCAACGGTAAAGTAATTGGTAAGATTGATTTTATTGAATTGGTAAAGGGACAAAAACGTTATTTAAGCATGACCTCACATGTAAAAACAAGGTACATTTTCGCCTTCTCCGACCATACTGCTGAAACCGTAGCTTTTGAAGACGGCGTGATGGTCAACTCTACCTTCTACCAAAAACAAACAGGTTCAGGGGTAGTTAACAAAGCTACCATAGCGGCAGGAAAACAATATAAACTCACCGACGATGGCGACTCCAAATTGGTGCCTATGAACCCAATTCGCTACAATATGCTGTTGCTCTATACCGATATTCCTTCAACAATTGATAAAGTGTATTCGGCCAACTATCAAAAAATGCTCGACCTGAAGAAGATGGAAGAAAACAAATACAGGCTTACAATGCCCGATGGAAAATACAACTACTACACTTATAAAAACGGTTTATGCACCAAAGTTGAAATTGTACGTACGTTGTTTACGTTACAATTTGTTTTAAAGGAGAAATAATAATCAGCTTATCTGCTTCGCCCGGCTTTGCGTTTTGCGGCTGCCTTTCTCCCTTTCCCCTGGTAATGATAGAAACTGCTTCACAGAGCGGGTTGCCGGAGAATTACCAGCCCAATATATAAGCAAATATTAAGGGCGCAACAATAGTAGCATCGCTTTCAACAATGAATTTAGGCGTATTGATATCCAGCTTACCCCAGGTAATTTTTTCGTTGGGCACGGCGCCACTATAACTTCCGTACGAGGTAGTGCTGTCGCTTATCTGGCAGAAGTAACTCCAGAAAGGAATTTCATGCATTTCAAGATCCTGGTACATCATCGGAACAACACAAATTGGGAAATCGCCTGCAATTCCACCACCAATCTGGAAAAAGCCAACGCCCTTTCCTTCACTGTTGTTCTTATACCAATCACATAACCAGATCATGTAGTCAATACCGCTTTTCATAGTGGTAGATGTCAGTTCACCTTTAATGCAATAGCTCGCAAAAATGTTACCCATCGTACTATCCTCCCACCCCGGAACAATAATTGGCAGGTTCTTTTCCGCAGCAGCAATCATCCAGCTATGTTCAACCGGAATTTCATAGTGTTCCTTCATTACACCACTTAGCAGCAACTTATACATATACTCATGGGGGAAATAACGCTCTCCCTTATCCTCTGCATCTTTCCAGATTTTATGTATGTGTTTTTGTATACGGCGAAATGCCTCTTCTTCGGGTATGCAGGTATCGGTAACACGGTTATAACCTTTCTCAAGAAGATCCCATTCATCCTGTGGCGCAAGATCGCGGTAGTTGGGTACACGCTTATAATGCGAGTGGGCAACCAGGTTCATCACATCTTCTTCCAGGTTAGCGCCGGTGCAACTAATAATTTGCACTTTATCCTGCCGTATCATTTCAGCCAGCGATATACCTAACTCTGCCGTGCTCATGGCACCCGCTAAAGTCACCATCATTTTTCCACCTTCCAGCAAATGCGTTTCATATCCTTTTGCGGCATCTACCAATGCGGCCGAATTAAAGTGCCGGTAATGATGTTGAATAAACTGGGATACAGGTCCTTTGCTCATGGTTAATAATTTGGGTGGCAAAAATACTTGAATTGAAACAGGTAAAAAGTATTTAAATTAAAAAACCCCTGCGGCTACAGGGGTTGGATATCTTATATGCTTTTAAGATTTCTAACTTTTCTTTTCGGAGGAAAATAATGATACAAGACCCTGGTGCGAAACCTTCAAAACAATAGACCGGTTGCTGTTTGCTGCCGATATAAAAAAGGCGCTTTCATCTGCTCCTTCAAAATGGATGGTTTCTTTAACAGTGTAGTCGGCATATTTTTTAGCGAAAACCCTTTTTACATTAACAGGCATTTGATCGATAGTTACCGCTTTACTGGTACCGATCATTGTTCCGTCAAAATCGTAAAAAGCATCTACACGCTTGTTTTCTAAAATGAAGGAAGCCTTTGCAAAGGTTGGACGCAGTGTCCAGGTAACATCATTTGCATCGGAAAACTCCGAGGAAAAATTATACAGGATGCGTTTGCTTATTTTGCTTACATCTTTAAAATCGGCGGAGAAGGCGCTTGTTGCAACAGCTACTGCTACAAAGGCTGTTAGGATAAACTTTTTCATGATGGTTTGGTTTTAGTTGATGTTTTTGTTTTGTGTGTCAGTTTGTGTTTTATTTGATTGATATTTCAAAAGTATAGGCAGGTAACGCGCAATACAATCCAAATATGACCAAATGCATGGGTAACATTGCGCCTTGTGATAAATGGTAACCGGCGTTAGGTTAATGAAGGTTAACTGTCGGCTGAAACCCTTGCCGGTAAAGGGTTATTAAAAATTCCTTAATGAAATTATAAATCCCGTTAATCACAGGTTAATTATTAAAGCTGGTTTTAAGATTTTGATGAATGGATAAAGGAGTACGAATTTATTAGTAGAAATGGGATGGGTTAATGATTTAATTTGAAACCGGCAACGTTGGAATTATAATTTTACTCGTTTGAACAGTGTGGGTGAACAACCAGTATATCTTATCTTCCATTAAACACTTTAATAAGAAGAGCCTTGAATTACTTAGCCCATGCATATCTATCCTTTGGCCTACCCGATATTTTGGTGGGCAATATGATAAGCGATTTTGTAAAGGGTAAAAAAAAGTTTGACTATCCGGCAAGTGTACAAAAAGGAATACAGTTACATCGGGACATAGACACCTTTACCGACGATCATCCCGTTACTAAAAAAGCAAAATTGTTTTTTAAGCCTGCGGTGGGTGCCTACTGCGGTGCGTTTGCCGATGTGATGTACGACCATTTTTTAGCCAACGACGCAGCCGAGTTCACCCAGGAATCATTGTTAACGTTCACAGCAAATACCTACAATACCCTTCATCAAAACAAACACCTGCTACCGGAAAAATTTGCTGCAATGTTACCTTATATGACGGAACAAAACTGGCTGTTTAATTATAGTAACAAGTGGGGAATGGAAAAAAGCTTTGGCGGTGTAGTTCATCGTGCCACCTACCTGCAAAGCAGCGATGAAGCTTTTAAACTGTTTGAAATACACTACCACGAGTTACAGTATTGTTATAAAGAATTTTTTCCGTCGCTAAAGGCTTTTTCGGAGCAACAATTGAATACTCTGCTTGCTTAGCATTTATCTTTGAAAAAAAGTTGATCACCTATGAAATATATTTTTTTAGTTGTTTGCCTGATTGGAAGCCAGCTTCTTTCTGCCCAGCAAAAACCGACCGACCTTGATAAAAGTCCCGTAGACATGAGTTACTGGCCTGCAAACTATCCCATATTAAAAATGCGTGGGCAGGTTACCGAAGATCCTGTAGCACGAATAATTTACAGCAGGCCGCAAAAAAAGGGCAGGACCATTTTTGGTGGCGAGGTAAAGTACAATGAAGTATGGCGATTGGGTGCTAACGAATCGACTGAAATAGAATTTTACCGCGCGGTAAAATTGGGCGGTAAAAAAATAGCGAAAGGTAAGTATACGCTGTTTTGCATCCCCCTGGAAAATAAATGGACCTTGATATTAAACAAAGAATTGAATACCTGGGGAAGCTTTACCTATAACGCCGATAAAGATGTTTTACGGGTTGATGCCCCCGTTCAAAAAACAGATTCAGTTGAAGCACTTACATTGTATTTCGAAGGTATACCCGGCGGCTCTAACCTTGTTATACTTTGGGATGAGGCTAAATTTTCGGTGCCGATAATATTATGATCTTATTGAAAACAATAACCCGGTTAAATGCCGGGTTTTTTGTTGCTGGTAATAAGTGTTTAACTTCCGGCATTACGCATTAACATCATGTGTGGCATCGCAGGCATTATATCAACCAACCCCCATAATGTAAGCAGGCAACGCCTGCAGGCAATGACGGATTCAATTGCACACCGCGGACCGGAAAGTGATGGCTTCTGGATAAATAAGACACATAATGTTGGTTTCGGTCATCGTCGTCTTTCCATTATAGATCTAAGTGAAAGTGGAGCACAGCCCATGCATTATGCCGGCAGGTACACGATTACTTATAATGGAGAAATCTATAATTATGTTGAGGTAAAAAAACAATTACTTAGCAAGGGGTACCAGTTTACATCGTCGTGCGATACGGAAGTTGTTCTGGCGGCCTATGCTTGTTATGGTAAAAATTGCCTCGATTATTTTGATGGCATGTTTGCCTTCGCCATTTGGGACGAGGAGGAACAAACACTGTTTTGTGCGAGAGATCGGTTTGGCGAAAAGCCTTTTTATTATAGCCACGATGAAAACGGTTTTTTATTTGCCAGCGAAATGAAAGCCCTGTGGGCAGCTGGTACTCCGCGCCACGCAGATAGCTCAATGTTGCTTAATTACCTTACGATCGGTTATACAAATGATCCCACCGATCTTTCGCGTACATTTTTTAAAAACATAGGGAGCCTGCCTGCTGCGCATTATTTTGAATGCAGGCTTTCAGTCACTAACAGCGGCTTGGGGTTTGCCGTAATTCCCTATTGGCATTTGGATAAAGAAACAAGAACAAATATCAATGAAAACGATGCCATTGAAAAATTCAGCGAACTTTTTCAAACATCCGTTAAACGAAGGTTGCGAAGCGATGTTGCGATAGGCACAAGCCTTAGCGGGGGGCTCGATAGCTCGTCTATAGTGGCAACCATTCATGCATTATTAGGCGGAGGCAATTACAGCCAGTCCGCTTTTTCAGCCATCTTCCCGGGTTTTGATAAAGATGAATCGAAGCAGGTAGCATTGGTTGCCGAAAAGTTCAAGCTAAACAGTTATGCCGTATCTCCAACCGGCGATGAGTTGGTGAATGACCTGGAGAAACTTTTTTACCACCAGGAAGAGCCGTTTCAATCGTCCAGCATTTATGCACAGTATAAGGTGTATGAGCTTGCCAAACAATACGGCGTAACTGTTTTGTTAGATGGTCAGGGTGCGGATGAAACACTTGCTGGCTACCACCAGTATTATCATTGGTATTGGCAGGAATTAATTCTGCGATCCAAATTCAAAAAGCAGAAGGCAGAACAGCAAAAAGCAAAAGAGATGGGAGTTGATGTTAGCTGGGGATGGAAGAATTATTTGGCGGCTTACCTGCCTGCATTAACCGCACAGCAACTGGAAAAGAGAGTTTCCCGTCAGCAGCGCAGGCATCCGGATATCAACTCAGATTTCTTTATGGCTAACGCCGACAGGATGAGTGTGTACAAACCAGTTACAGACAAACTGAACGATATTCTTTATTTCAATACCATGCAAACGGGCTTAGTTGAATTGTTGCGCTACGCCGATAGGAATTCGATGGCACATTCGCGGGAAGTGAGGCTGCCTTTTTTAAACCATGAACTGGTTCAGTTTATATTTTCGCTACCATCACATTTCAAAATAAAAGATGGTTGGACCAAATGGATTTTACGCCAGTCTATGAGCTATGTCTTACCAAATGAAATTACCTGGCGTACCGATAAAGTAGGCTTTGAACCGCCCCAGCAACTATGGATGCAGCAACCAGCCATGATAGAGAATATTTACGAAAGCAGGCGAAAACTGGTGAAGCAGGGTATATTAAGATCATCAGTTTTGCAAAAACCTATTGATAAACAATCGGCACATGCAGCAGGTAACTTTGATTGGCGCTACTTATGCGCGGCACAATGTTTCTAACATTTTCAGTAAGCATTATTTGTTCATCTTTGCAGCGGTTTAAAAAATACAACGCACAAATAATACACTCTACAATGAAATTAGCAACCAGAATTATACATGCAGGTGCCGAGCCCGATCCTTCTACCGGAGCCATCATGACGCCGATCTATCAAACCTCTACGTATGTGCAGTCGGCACCGGGTGTAAACAAAGGCTATGAATATGCCCGTTCGCAAAACCCTACCCGCAAGGCTTTAGAAGAAGCAATGGCTGTTATAGAAAACGGCAAGTTTGGTTTGTGTTTTAGCAGCGGAGTGGCTGCAACCGATGCCGTGATAAAACTACTTTCTGCAGGCGATGAAGTAATTGCAGGCAATGATCTATACGGAGGTTCCTACAGGTTATTCAGCAAAATTTTTGAGCGGCTCGGCATTAAGTTTCATTATGTAAATATGCACGACCCTGAAATTTTGCGCAACCATATCAACCCAAACACTAAACTTATTTGGGCAGAAACACCTACCAACCCGTTAATGAATATTGTAGATATTGAAGCCATTACTACCATTGCAAAGGAGCATAATATTTTGGTTTGTGTTGATAATACGTTCGCTTCGCCCTACCTGCAAAATCCCCTGGATTTTGGGGCGGATATTGTGATGCATTCCGCTACAAAGTACCTCGGCGGGCACAGCGATGTTATACACGGATGCCTGATGATGAATGATGCTGACCTCCGTGAAAAATTATATTTTATCCAGAAAAGTTGCGGCGCTGTACCAGGCCCACAGGATTGTTTTTTGGTGCTTCGCGGAATAAAAACGTTGCATGTACGTATGCAGCGCCATTGCGAGAATGGTGAAAAGGTGGCGCACTTTCTGCGCAACCATCCAAAGGTGGAGATGGTGTACTGGAATGGGTTTGAAGATCACCCCGGCTATGCTGTGGCTAAAAAACAAATGCGTGGCTTTGGTGGCATGATGAGCTTTACATTGAAAGATGACAGCGCTGAAAATGCTACACGCGTGCTTTCAAGTACCAAAGTATTTGCTTTGGCGGAAAGCCTGGGTGGAGTGGAGTCGCTAATAAATCACCCTGCATCTATGACGCATGCTTCCATACCCCGCGAGGAAAGGATCAAAAACGGACTGCTTGATTCGCTTATCCGCTTAAGTGTGGGTATTGAAGATGCGGATGATTTAATAGATGATTTGAACCAGGCTATTGGGTAAGAAGTAAAAAACTTTCTTCATAATTTTTCCCCATTGAACGCGGGATTTTTTTTCAAGCATAGATCAGGGAACATATTACTGGCGGTCTTTTCCGTAATATGCTCTGTAACCCATTACTGTGCGTATTTCTGTCTCCCATGTTACTGGGTAGAAATAAAGCAAATAAATCAACTTCTGCTACACTTTAAATTATCCCATTGTAGGGCTGCACCCGCATTGCAACCCAGTAATATATGGGTTTCTCACACTAAAATCACATTATAGTAGTATAGGTAACGGACACGCATACAAATAGCTTTGGTGAAAATCTGCTGTTATGAGAAAGTTGTACTGCTTTGTTTTCATTCTGTCGAGTTTATTGAGCGCATCTATTTTCGCTCAACCTGTAGGAAATACAATAACAATGAATGGCGGCAGCGACCACATCTCCGTACCGGATAATCCCGCCTGGGATCTTGTGGGAGATTTTACTTTATCAGTCAAAGTAAAGTTTGCTGTAAACAAATGGCACATGCTGCTGACTCACCACGACGGTACAGTACCGCAAGGGTTTGAATTTAGTTATACAGGCGGAAATATCCTTTTATCTCCAAACGGCTATCAGGTTTGTATTAGTCAACCATGGACTGCCGCACTGAATACCTGGTACACAGTTTCTGTTTCCAGGCAGGGCAATTTGTTTTCCGCCTATGTTAATGGGGTTCTTCTTGGAACAAACATTTTTGTAGGTGCCATCGGTACTGACGACTTCCCTTTGATGATTGGAAACTATTATTATCCATCTTACAATTTTTATGGTGAAATGGATGATGTAAGCATATGGAACACTGCTATTTCAACAAGCCAGATGCAAAGCGTAGTAGCCGGAACTTTAACGGGTAGTGAACCAAATTTAGTTGCATTCTATAACATGAATAGAACAGGGCAAGGTGCGGGGTTAATAGTAAATAATTTAAGTTCAGCGGGCTCTGTATTTAATGGTGTAACGGTGGGATCTGCCACAACACCTTATTTTAATGCTGCACCCACACCAGCAGGTGCATTGCATTTTGATGGTTTTAATGATGGTGTAGTTGTTAATAATACACCTTCCGTTCAATTAAATAGCGGCACTGCAGAAGCCTGGATAAAAACATCTAATGCTGGTTCTTCATATCGGGGCATTATAGTGAAGCAATGGGCTTATTCACTTTTTCTTTATAACAATGAGTTGATCTGTTATGATTGGTCTACAGGAATTATTCCTACGGGAATTTACCTTGCGGATAATCAATGGCACCATGTTGCTGTATCGTTTGCCAATGGTGTTATTAATGGTTCTAAAATTTATGCGGATGGAATACTCGTAAAAACTTTCACTTATCATATTGTCAACCAAACTATTGATTTGGCGTTAGGTATTGGCTCCAATTATTCTGTTCAAAATTTTGCTGGGAGTATCGATGAGGTTCGTGTTTGGAACAGGCAACTCTCCTTAGCCGAAATTCAAAACAATAAGAACTGCGAGGTGCCTTTACCTGCAACTGGTCTTGTTGCTTATTACAAATTGAACCAGGGAATTGAGAATGCAAATAACAGTGGCATTACAACAGCCACCGATGCAAGTGGCAACGGCAACAATGGGTCTCTCATAAACTTTGGACTGACTGGAAGTACATCCAATTGGGTAGCTGGTAATATAAATGGAATCTGTGCTGTATTCAGCAGTGCTTATAACATCATTTCATCTTCAGGCGCCAACGGAATAATTTCGCCATCGGGCACTACATCGGTTGCTTCGGGTGGTTCTCAAACTTATACCATCACCCCAAACTCCGGTTACCAAATAGCAGATGTATTGGTTGATGGCGCATCTGTTGGCATTGTTTCAACTTATACTTTCAATAATGTTATAGCGCCGCATTCTATTTCCGCAACTTTTTCTTTGATTGCTTTTCCTGTAATCACGGTATCACCTTCTTCTATCAACTACGGCACCCTCGGTATTGGTTTTTCTTTAAATGATACAGTAATCATCACCAATACAGGAACCGCTCCTTTAAATATTTCATCTGTAATTTCTTCCAATTCCATCTACAATATTGTTTATTATAAGAACACACTTGCACCAGGGGATACAACCAACCTGATCATTAGGTACACGCCAACAGCTGCAGGAAGTTCTGCAGGAACGATTACAATCAATCACAACGCCGCAGGAAATCCCACTGTTATCAACTTCCTGGGCAATGCGGTAGCAACAGGCTATACATACCAGGTACAATATATTCCGGGTGTTGTTGGAAGTTTGTATGGCGCCACATGGTTCAGCAATAAAATCGGTTTTGTTTCAGGCGCTAATGGTAAGCTTTTTAAAACAACCGATGGTGGCGGTACATGGGCGCAACTTCCGTTTGCAGGCACGGCAACATTATACAGCATCCGCAGCATCGGTTCTGAGTTATGGTTGTTTGGTTCCAACGGGCATATATGCGTATCGCACGATGGAGGCTTAACCTTTACTGTATTTGCTACAGGCACCACCAATATTTTTTACGATGGCTATTTTGTAAACGGCTACTATGGTTTTGCAGTCGGAAGCAATGGCACGTTATGCAGGTACAATGGTACCGCATGGGAACCTTATAACCTCGGGCTTCCTAATAATTTTTACGGCGTGTATGCTTATGGCAGAAGTGCATGGGCTGTAGGTTCGGGGGGGATTGTTTGCAGGTATAATTATTCCTCTAATTCATGGGGACCGGCTAACCCGGGAGTAACGAATGATTTATATGGTGTAGGTTTTTGGAATGATAACATCGGTTACGTGGTTGGCAGTGGCGGATTAATTTACAAAACAAGTAATGGTGGCACTAGTTGGACACCATGCGTGAGCGGCGTAAATGTGAACATTAGGAGCGTTCGTTGTTTCTCTGCAAATGTTGCATGGGCATCTTGCGAAAATGGTGATATCCTTCAAACAACAGATGGCGGAATTACATGGGTAAGATTGCCATTAGGCGGCTTTACTTTTCAACGCCTTGACTTCAACGGCTGCCAGGGTATTGCAATCTGTAACAATGGGGCAGTAGTTACTTTCCAAACCAATCTTTGCAATGGCGGCTACAATACATCCCGCTACGTACGCCGGGGTACAGGTACAACTTATGGCTACAACAGCGCATGGTATTCAACAAAGCTGAATGGTGGTATTGCCGGTCGTTACGGAACGGTGCTGATCACTAACAATGGTGGCTTAACCTGGGGTTCAACCAATCCATACACAACCGAAAGTATCAACTGCATAAAAATATTTGGCAATACTTCCTTCATTGCAGGCAGCGGTGGCTACATCGCAAAGTGTAATAACCTTGGTACTAACTGGGTACGCTTTCCAGGTATTCCGGGTAATATAAATTTTCATTCTATAGCCTTCTATCCTAACGGCACCGGCTGGGCTGTTGGTAGCGGCGGAACTATCTGTTATTACAATGGTAGCGGTTGGATTCCATATAACCTTGGTGGAATTACAAACACCTTCAGGTGTGTATATGTTATAGGCAATGTAGCATATGCAGTGGGCGATAACGGCATTATTTGCAAATACAATGGTGTTGCATGGGTAGATGTTTCGCCAGGAGTATCCAACAACTTTTATGGCTGTGCCTTTGTAACACCTTTAATTGGTTATGCCGTAGGAAGCGGTGGCATCATTTGCAAAACAATTGATGGCGGGCAAACGTGGTTTGCCATAACAAGCCCAACTACAGAAGACCACCTTTGTGTGGAAGTAGGCTGCAAGCTGGAGGCAATGGTAGCTGGTAAAAACGGGGAAGCCTTTCAGACAACTGATGGAGGAAGTACGTGGATCGATTACAGCCTTGACCGTGCAGTAAACATTAATGGAATTACATTATTTGACGGTGAAGGATTATTGGCTGCAGAAGATGGTGAAGTATATGCTTTCCAGTTTGGATCAGGAAAAGTAGTTGCTGAATTAACAGCAGCTGGTCCCACTACATTTTGTGAGGGCGGAAGTGTAGTATTAACTGCATCAGGAGGTACCAGTTATTTATGGAGTAACGGAGAGACCACGCCATCCATTACAGTAACAGGTGCAGGAACTTACTCAGTAACAGTTAGCAATGCAGCGGGTTGCAGCGATGAAAAACAAATAATAGTAATTGTAAATAGTAAACCCATTGTCACTTTTACAGTTCAACCGGAAATATGTATCAATAACGGCTCCATCAATCTTGCCGCTACACCAGCCGGCGGAACCTTCTCTGGCGCTGGAGTAAGTGGAAATACATTTGATCCTCTTGTTGCGGGTGCAGGCGTAAAAACCCTTGCATACACCGTAACTAACAATGAAGGATGCGATGCTACTAAGAAAGTTGAAATAGTTGTGAACGATGTTCCCACACTTTCTTTTACACTTCCATCTTCAACATGTATTAATGCCGGGACGATAACATTGGCAGCATCACCGTCCGGCGGTATTTTTTCAGGAACGGGTGTTACAGGTAGTCAGTTTGATCCGACCACTGCAGGAAGAGGAACTACAACAATTACCTATACATTAACTACAGACAAAGGGTGTACCTCTACCACCACCGCGAACATTATAGTAAACGATATCGCCGCTTTAAGCTTAAGCCTTCCTGCATCTGTATGCAGTAATGCAGTGCCTTTAACTTTAACCGCCTCACCAGCAGGTGGTACATTTAGTGGCAGCGGGGTAACAGGCAATGTTTTGTCGCCTTTAAATGCCGGAACAGGTACTCATACCATCACATACTATTATACAAATGCCGATGGTTGCACCAGCAGTATTACCAAAAATATTACCGTGAATTCCACACCTATAGCAAATGCCGGCACCGATAAGCAGGTTTATTATGGGTATACACCTTTAGCATGTACCGTTTTATCAGGCAGTGCTTCATCAGGCACTTCGCCTTACACCTATAGCTGGAGCAATGGAACTTCAACCATAGCAAACAACGTTTGCCCAACTGTTAATACTATTTACACCCTAACTGTTACCGATGCAAATTTTTGTTCCTCAACCGATGCTGCACTTGTACGGGTAACAGATGTAAGATGCGGACCCGGTAACCGAAAAGTGAAAGTTTGCCACACAGAACCTAAAAAGCAGGATGTAAATATTTGCATAGATGAACATGCAGTGGCTAAACATCTTGCCGATGGTGATTATTTGGGCGATTGTTTAACAGCAACTGTTGCAGCAATTTCTGATGTGGTTTCAGAAGCATACCAGGTAGATAGATTACAGGTTTATCCAAATCCATCCAATGGTAATTTCGTGGTTGAGTTACAGGATGTAAAAAGCGATGTTTCAATCAGCATTTTCAATTTGAATGGAAGTGTGATTGCACGAAAGGTGGTGAAAGGTAACAGCAGCACCAAGATTAATTTCAATTTGCCGCTTATAGGCAGGGGAATTTACCTGGTGCAGGTTTTTGCTGATAATAAAATGCAAACCAAAAAACTCATCATCCATTAAAAGTTAACAAAGCTTTCAATAAACTCCGCTCCAATTTATAGCGGGAGCGGAGTTTATCTTTCGCGGTTCTTTTACAAAACAACAAGTGGTAAGCCGTTGATAGCAGCCCCGTTTTTAGGGTACGTTAGTATAGGCGACCTGCAAATAAATGCAGCCAACTCGCTACAAAATAACTCGTGGGGTTATCTCATTTATTTTCTGCTGGGGGCGTACCTCCCTGCGGTGGCCGCTGCTGGGGGGGGCGGTTTTGAGGCGGACGATTTTGTGGCCGTGGTTGCTGCGGTCCCCTGCCTTGCTGGGGCGGACGATTTTGCTGCGGTCCCTCTCCCGGTTTAGCCGGACCACGCTGTTGTTGCGGCGGGCGGTTAGTGCCGGGTTGATTTCCTCCCGGCTGGTTGCGCTGCTGGTTTTGTTGTGGCGGACGATTGCCCTGTTGCGGTCTGGCATTTCTTTGTTGTTGCTGTTGTTGATTGTCGCTTCCGCGGTTATCATTACCTCTTCTATCGTTGCTCCTGTTGGGTCGGTCGTCGCGGCGGCGGTTACCTTTATCCAGGCTACGCAGGCTGGTTTGACCAACCACATCAACAAACTCCGGTTCCACTTCCTTCGGCTTAGAGCTTACTACTTCTACCGGC